>NZ_JAXOFP010000001.1:0-298879 GCF_041224285.1 Corynebacterium drakensteinense | reverse complement strand
GTGCGCCCCACCCCAACTTCAATCTGTCGCAGGGTGGTGGTGACTTCTTCCGGCGGGTATTTGTAGGCGATCGCCCAGCGCGGTGCCCGTGAGGTCGCACCAAGGTTGCGCTGCGTCGACAAGTCATCAACCTTGACTACCAGGCCATCCATTTCGAAGAAAGCGTCGTGACGGTGCTCGTCCCAGTAGTGCACCTGTTCGATGACCTCTGCGCTTGATTCCACGCGCTTGGTAAACGGCGATACCGGCAAGCCCCACGCCGCGAGCGCTTGGTAGGCATCCCACTGTGAGCCCGGCGCGAAGCCTTCGCGTGCACCAAGGCCGTGTGCAATCATGCGCAGGCGACGCTTTTTCACCTCTTCGACGTTTTTCATGCGCAAACCGCCGGCTGCGGCATTGCGGGGGTTGGCAAAAGTCTCGGGCTTCTTGCCGCGTTCTTCGGCGAGTTTCACGCGTTGTTCGTTGATAGCGGCGAAATCTTCGGGGTTCATGTAGACCTCGCCGCGGATTTCGATCAGCTCGGGCACGGGATATTCTTCGGTCCCGGTGAGTGCGTGCGGGATGTCCTCGATGACGCGGGCGTTGGCGGTGATATCTTCGCCGGTAGTGCCATCGCCACGGGTGGCGGCGCGTTCGAGTTCTCCATTGCGGTAGACCAGGTCCACTGACAGCCCGTCGATTTTTAGCTCGGTGAGATAAGCCGGTGCCGGGGTGCGTGCGAGCCAGCCGCGGAGTTCATCTTCGTCGAAAGCATTATCCAAGCTGAGCATGGGCTCGAGGTGATCGACGTTGGCGAAACTAGATTCTTCCGGCACCGGCGCGCCGACCTGCATGGTTGGCGAATCGGGCACGGCGAGCTGTGGGTGTTTTTGTTCTAGTTCTTCCAGCTCGCGCAGTAGCTTGTCGAATTCCGCATCGGGGATTTCGGGTTGCTCGTTGTAGTAGCGCTCCCGGTGGTGCCGAACCTCGTCGGCAAGCTCTTTCCAGTGTCGTCGCAATCCAGCATCGTCTAGTTCACTCACGACAATCCAGTCTAATGGCGAGGTGATATCTGTGGTGTGTGAGGCTGCACGTCTAGGCTGTAGGTCATGAGTTTCAACGCGTCCCGCATGCTGGCATTCGATCTGGAAACCACGTCGAATATTGCCCATCAAGCCCGAATCGTCACCTCTGCTTTGGTTTCTATCGAAGGTGCGAATGTCGACTCGCAAGAGATGCTGGCTGATCCCGGCATCGAAATTCCGCAGCAAGCAATTGACGTGCACGGCATCACCACGGAGTATGCCCGGGAACATGGTCGTGACCATGACGAGGTGGTGGCTGATACCATCGCCGCGATCAAAAAAGGTTGGGAAGAAGGCAAGACGCTGGTGGTCTACAACGCGAATTATGACCTGACGGTGTTGCGTAGCTTGGATGAAGATTTCACGGTTACCGGGCCGGTGTTTGATCCTTTTGTCATCGACAAGTTGAAGGATAAATATCGCAAGGGGCCGCGCACGCTCGGCAAGGTGTGCGAAGAATACGGCGTACCACTGGATAATGCCCACGAGGCAACCGCCGATGCCATGGCGGCTGCGAGGATCGCCTGGAAACAGGTCAATCAGCGCTTCCCGGAGCTAGCCAAGCTGGATGACGGCGAGCTGATGGAATACCAGGCGGTGGGCTATTACGAGATGCAAACAGAATTTAAACGCTATCTCGCCTCCCGCGACCGGGATACTAGCTCGGTAGCAACGTCGTGGCCGATGCAGGGCTAAGCAGCTGGGGTTGGTTTCCACTGTGCAGCCACCGGAAGTCAGGGTCAGAATGCTGACCACTATAAGATGATAAGTATGAAAAAATCGCTCGTATCCGCGCTCGTTGTCGGCGCTGTCGTTTTTGTCGGCGCCATCGTTCTGGGCCCACAGCGTATTAGCTTGGCAACTCAAGCCACCGGCGATGAGCAGTTAGCCACCGAGCTCTCCGAATTAGCGGTTCCCGGCCACAACCAGTTGGCGGCGTTCAGCATCTCCGACGACACCACCACGTTTGCTGGCTGGGGTGCTGATCAGGACACCGAAATAGAGATCGGTTCTGTAACCAAGATGCTGACCGTCGAGTTGCTCCGCCAGGAAGTCGAGGACGGCGATCTGGAGTTGGATACCACGTTGGGCGAGCTTATCGACGAGCTCGAGGAGCCGATCGCGGAAGTCACTGTGGAAGAAGCGGCGAACCACACCGGCGGCTTGCCACGCTTGGCCGGGGTGAGCTTTAGCTCGAACCTGGGATTTTCCGTCTTCGGTACCAATCCGTATCAGGGCATCGGACGCGATGATGTCATTACTGCCGCCAACGAAATCTCGGAGCTGGAAAATCGTGGCGAAGAGCAGTATTCCAACCTCGGTTATGCCTTGCTCGGCTGGGCGCTGGCAGAACACCATGGGCTGAGCTACGAAGAATTGCTTGACGACGAAATTTTCACCCCGCTGGGCATGGACGATACGTTTGTCGCAACGGAACAGAATGTCGAGCGCAGCAGCACTGGTTTGCTCAACAATGGGCGCAACGCGCAGCCCTGGATCACCGAAGGCTACGCACCCACGGGCATGGTGCGCTCTACCCCTGGCGATATGGCGAAATTCGCCAAGCACCTGCTAGAAATTGGACTCCCGGAATATGGATGGGCAGAAACTGCCTCGGCACGGGATGACGATAGCGGCGCTGGCTGGCACAACGGGCAAACCGGTGGCTATTCCACAATGCTGGTGATCGCTCCGCACAAACAACGCGCTACTTTCGTCGCTGGTAATACCCCGCGCGGCGTCGAGCACATTGGTTTGCAACTAGCAGGAGAGGAAGTCTAAACATGAATGCCATCATCAACCTCATCCTGGTTTTCTTGTTGATCTTCAACTGGGGCTTTGCCGCATGGAAAGCCCGCGAGAAAAAAGGTGCTCTGTCCATCCAAATCATCAACCTGCTAATCAACATCGGGTTGACGCTGTTTATCGCCTACGTCGTCGCCTGGAACTCCGTTGTCCCGATCTGGGTCTGGTGGGGCCTCGCGCTGCTGATGGCAGCGTCGGTCACGCTGATCGTCTACCACATGCTGGAGCGACGCGGCGCGGAAACTACAGATCACCCAGATCGTCGACAAGCATCCGCGCAACCAAAGCGCTAAGGCGGTAAGTGCGCGCGCACTCAACAATATTCTGCCCAGGTAAACCAGGCTGCGGGCAAATGTCGAGCAACCGAGCACCATCCTGCCGGTTAATGCCGACGATATCGAGCAGCCGCGCGATCGAAATCGCTAGGCTGCGCGGGTTTTCGCTGCGATCGTCCCAGACCATAGTGGCCGGCACGGTTGCTAGTCCCACGCGCATCCCGGAATCTATGAGTTCAGCGAAACCGTCGAGGTTGTCACTGCTGCGCAAATTTCGCTGGTCGACGATGATCTCCGCCACACCGTCGCCTTGCGCCCCGGAACAATACCCAATCGTTCGCGCCAGTGGTGCATGATCAGCGTCGGAGAGATTCAGCGCATCAATTCTGCCACCCGCACACCGCTGCAATAGCGTGGCAGCATCCTCGGCGCCCAGCGGTGCGATCTGGTGATAATCGGTGGCACCGGGAACCTCTCCGCGCACGCAGGCGGATAAATACGGCTCATCAATCTGCACTCTCGTCGCAACTGAAAAACGCCGAGTGATGCTCGCACGAAAGTTTTCCACCCCCACGGCCAAAGCATCAGCAAGATCAAATAACGCGGAGCGGTCACTAAGCACGCGGTGGCCATCGGCAAGTTCAATCTGGCTGGCCAGGCTCACCGGCCCCATGACGTGCACGGTGATCTCTGCGCCCGGGTACTGCCAGGTTTCTTCGAGCACGTCGGTATCGCGTTCGCGCAGATCGCGCAAAAACCACCACCAGCGTTGCGGGCGGGCAGAAAGCTGCCAGCGCCGCGCTCCCCGATCGACACTCAACGATTCCAGTAACGCCGCGGTGTAGCCAACCGCATCCGAACCCAAACCACGCTGCGGCAGAGCTGGCAGGTGCAACCGGTCACCAAATTCGCTGATCACCATATCGCCGGCCGCAGTCATCGAGGTGCCTGCCACCGGGCCTAAAGCCAGATAACCAGTCTGTGCAGTATTCATGGACGTTCCAGTATCCCTAAAAACCTAGAACCCTAGGCGCTGGTGGCGCAGATCGTTCCCGAGCCGAGCACGATATCGCCCAAGCCGTCGTCGGTCGGCAGATATAACACCGCTGCTTGGCCACGGGCAACGCCCGACAACGGCTCTTTCAGCTCCAGCTGCATCGAATCCGCATCGCGGTCAATCACCGCGCGGCAGGCAACCACGGAGCCATGAGCGCGTACCTGCACCAAACAATCCAGCTCACCGTCCATGGCCGGGTGTAGGTATTTCAGACGATCCGCTCCGATGGTTTGAATGCGCAGGTCCTCGCGCGAACCAACAGTTACCGTCCCGGTAGCAGCATCAATATCGGTGACATAGCGCGGCCTGCCGTCTGCCGCCGGAGTCTTGATATCCAGCCCCTTGCGCTGGCCGATGGTGTAATTCCACGCGCCGTCATGTTCTTTCAGCTGCTCACCGGAGTGCTTATCGACGATCATGCCTGGGCGCAGACCAATCGAGCGCCCCAAAAAGGCCTGGGTATTACCATCCGGGATGAAGCAGATGTCATAAGAATCCGGCTTGGAGGCCGTGGAAAAGCCATGCCGGGCGGCTTCTTCCCGAATCTGTGGCTTCGGGGTATCGCCAACCGGGAACATACAATGCGCGAGCTCATCGGCGCTGATCACGCCCAGCACATAAGATTGATCCTTGTTCTGATCCGGCGAGCGCCGCATATACCCGTCATCGTCGATGGTGGCGTAATGGCCTGTCGCCACGGCATCGAAGCCCAAGGCCATGCCTTTTTCTAACAGCGCACGGAACTTGATCTTTTCGTTGCAGCGCAAGCACGGATTCGGGGTTTCTCCGATCGCGTATGATTCCACGAAATCTTCAATGACATGTTCTTTAAAACGCTCGGAAAAATCCCACACATAATACGGAATGCCCAGCTTGTCGCAGATACGACGGGCATCGGCGGCATCTTCCAGCGAACAACAACCGCGGGCCTTTTCCCTGGTCTGTTGTGCATCCTGATGCAACGCCAAGTGCACACCGACAACATCATGGCCAGCTTCAACCGCACGTGCGGCTGCCACCGAAGAATCGACACCGCCGGACATCGCTACCAATACTCGCATGCCCTTTAGTTTAAGCCCGCTGTCAAAGCCAGGCATTGTGGGTTTGGCTGCCTTTCGCCGCGAGTCGCAGAATGTATCTGGCAAGGAGATAAAAAGCTACCGGCCGACTCAGTAAAATACTGAAGCTATGGGACGCAAACGGGCGAAAAACCAGGTGGACAATTCCGCGTCGATCATCGGGCGTTATGTGATCAGCACTGGTTACGCCGAAATCACGCCAGATTCTTTCCGCGATAACGGTTATTGGCTCTACATCAATGGTGTTCCCAGCTCGCACGTCGTGATTGGCGAGCCAGAATACCTGGAATTTGCCTATATGCGTTGGTTCGTCACCAGCATCGAGACTTTCACCAACGCCCACAGCTGGGATACCACGCGCCTGCGGGTGACTCATCTCGGAGGGGCAGCCTGTTCTGTGGCCCGCTACCTGGCGTGGAAATGGCCGAAATCGCGGCATACCGTCGTCGAGTTAGACGCCCGCTTGGGCGAATACGTCCGCGAATGGTTTGATATCCCGCGCTCCCCCACGGTGAAAATCCGTGCCGGGGATGCCGCAGAAGTCACCGAGAGCTTTGCCCCGGCTAGCCGAGATATTCTGATCCGTGACGTGTTTTCCGGCACTACCACCCCAAGAACTCTCACCAACCGCGAGTTTTACCAGACAGTGCACGGCTGCCTGGTGCCGGGCGGATTGTTTATCAGCAACTGCGGAGTGCACAGCGGCGTTGAGCAAGCGCAGCAAGAAATCGCGGAATTGCACGAGGTTTTCGCCGAGGTCGCGCTGATCAGCGATGCCGGCACCTTACAGGGGCGCAGCGGCGGGAATATCGTGGTACTCGCCACCGATTCGGCCCTGCCGAAGGCAGGGACGCCGGCCGCTGACCAACTCAGTGCCGCGCTACTGAAAGGTGCGATTGCTGCACGCTACCTCGACACAGCACAGACCCAGAATTGGGCGAGCTAGCACGTCGCGTCTCGGGCCGCGTGGCTTCCTAGAAAGTCGCGGCTTTCTAGCGTTCTGTGAATTTCTACGTTCTGCAGCTGTCTAGCATTCTGTGGCTGTTTAGAACCTAGATACTTCTTAAAGATCCGAGACCTTGCGTGCGGTAGCAATAATCTCGGGCAGCTGATGGCATACCTCGTCGATGTCGTGTTCTGTGGTGGTATAGCCCACGCTAAAGCGCAGCGCCCCCTGAGCGCGGGCATCGTTAACCCCCATGGCCTCGAGCACATGGCTAAAGCGGTTGACCCCCGCCGCGCATGCCGAACCCGTCGATACCGCGATTCCTGCACGATCCATCAACATAATCAGGCTGTCGCCATCGGTGCCAAGAAAAGAAACGTGCAGGTGTGTCGGCAAAGCGGACTCCGGGGTATTCACCACGACATTGTCGATGTGGGTGGTGATAAACGAGCGCAACCGATCGCGCAGCTGCGCCGTCCGCGCACGCTCATGTTCTTGTTCCTGCACCGCTTCCCGCAATGCAGCGGCGAGCCCGGCCGCACCTGCCACATTGACGGTGCCAGGTCGAATCCCGCGTTCTTGCCCACCACCGAAATACAGCGGCTTCGGCGCCGGGGTGCGTTTAGCCAACAACAAACCGGTGCCGCGCGGCCCACCGAATTTATGTGCGCTGGCAGCAAGCGTCGTGGCTTGCAGATCATGGAAGTTAATCGGTAGCTTGCCGACGGCCTGCACGGCATCGACATGCACGGGGGTGCCGACCGCTGCCGCGCGTTCGGCAATTTCCGCGATCGGCTGGATGGTGCCGATCTCGTTATTGGCGTACATGCACGTCGCCACCGCCGCCGGGGTGTCCAATGGAGACAGATCGCATACCCGGGCGGTGTCGTCGACAGGCAGCTCCACCACCTGTGCTCCGCGTTGCCCCAGCGTGCGCGCAACATCGCGCACGGCCGAATGCTCTGAGGGAGGGACGATCACGCGGTTGGAATCGCTCGCGGCATACAGACCCTGTACCGCAATATTGTCGGCCTCAGTGCCCGAGGCGGTAAAAATCACCTCGATCGGCTCGCATCCCAACAACTCCGCGACGGTCTCGCGCGCCGAATCCAGCACACTCCTCGCCCGGCGCCCGGCAGCATATTGGCCACTCGGGTTGAGCTCACCTGCTGCTGCAACCCAAGCATCGATCGCTGTTTGGCGCATGGGCGTTGTCGCGGCGTGATCGAGATAAGTCATAGCCTCTAGCTTACGTCGTCACCGGTGCACTCGCTGTCGGGCTAGCCGTTGGCGCGTGCCTGCAATTCTGCGGTCAACGCTGGAGCAATCTCATACAGATCGCCAACGATGCCCAGATCCGCGATGTCGAAAAATGGCTCATCTGCGTCTTGGTTCACGACGATGATGTGCTCTGCGGTCTGCATCCCGGCCAAATGTTGGATGGCACCAGAAATGCCCAAACCGATATACAGTTTCGGGCTCACGGTCACGCCCGTCTGCCCGATCTGGTGTGCAGGGGCGTACATGCCGTCATCAACAGCATCGCGGGTGGCTCCAACTGCCGCACCAAGGCTATCTGCCAAGGGCTCGACGATCTCACTGAATTTCTCCGCTGATCCCACACCGCGTCCGCCGGCAACGATGTTTTTCGCTTGCAGCAGATCTGGCCGATCGCCAGCCACCGCCGGTGTAAACGAGGCAACGCGCACCTCATTGTCGGCAGCACCATCGACGGTGAGCTTGACGACGTCGCCGGTGCCTTTCGCGGGCTGTGCTTCTGGTTCGACAGCACCAGGGCGCAGACTATACAGCGGGCAATCACCTTCTGCTTGGGCAACCACATCAACTGAACCGCCGAAGATGGAGTGCAACGCAGAACCGTCGTCGTTAATGCCAACCACATCGGCGAGAATTCCCGAAGCCAAGCGGGCACCCAACCGGCCAACGATTTCATTGCCCGCGGTATCTGCGGAAACCACGATTGGGCCAGGGGTGGTCGCTGCCACGGCAGACAGCGCTTCGACTTCCGGCATCACCAATCGCTGGCCATAATCATCGGCCTCAGCGCAATACACCTTCTGCGCGCCGAGCGCAGCAAGCTCGCCTGCTAACGCGTCACCTTCGCCCGGTGCGCTGACCACTACTGCGTTGATCACGCCCAGCGGGCGCGCTGCGGCAAAAAGTTCTTTAGTAACTGGCTTGAGCTGCCCTTTATCGTGTTCTACCAGCACATATACCTGTGACATAAAATTACTCCCTCGCGGATAAATCTAAATAAGGTTGTTTTCTGCCAAGTACTCTGCAATCTTGCGGGCTTGCTCTTCTGGGCTACCAGAATCGATCACCGTACCCGCGGTGCGTGCAGGACGCTGGTTATGGCTAAGCACGCGAGAAGTTGCGTTAGCTGCGCCGACCATATCGGCATCCAGCTCGATCCCGGCAACATCAACGGTTTTCATCTCATGCTTTTTGGCTTGTCGCAGGCCTTTAAACTTCGGGAAGCGTGGGCTGTCTGCCTTATCTGTCACGGTCACCAAAGCCGGCAGGTTGGCTTCAAGCTGCCAGGTTCCGCGGTTATCTTCGCGAGTAGCATTCACGGTGTCGCCACTGACGTTTAGTTCATGAACGGCGGTCAGCGCGGGGATTTCTTGGAATTCTGCAAGCAAGCCCGGCACCGTACCGGTAGAACCATCGGAAGAATAATTGCCGCCGATGATCAGAGCGACATCATCGATGGTTTCTAGCGCACTGTGCAAGGCAAAAGCCGTTCCCAGTGCATCGGAGCCGCCCAGGGCGTCGTCAGTAATGTGCACCGCATCGTCGGCGCCCATGGCGATGGCTTTACGCAAGGCTTCTTCATGGTGTGCTGGCCCCATGCTCAACGCCACGACCTGATAATCAACGCCCGCCTTGGCGCCGTCTTCGCGCACGCGTAAAGCCTGCTCCAGCGAGAATTCGTTGATCTCATCGATGATCACGGCGACGGATTCGCGGTCCAAGCGCGCATCATCACGCAAGGTTTTGGTTGACCAGGTATCTGGCACAGTTTTCACCAAAGCCACGATGGTTGGCATCACTGCCACCTTCCTTTCTGTTAACGCATTGCATACTCGACTAATTACAGCGTTGTGGGTTACAGCGCTGTGGGTTACAACGTGTGGGTTAGAGCCTTGTGAGTTAGAGCGCTGTGGGCACGCTGTAGTTAGCACAAAGCAGTTTTCCCCTTCGGCAGATAACTGTACCACTCAGTCTAGTTCAACTAGACAGGGTGGTCAGCTTGTACGTGAAAAGCCAATAACTCAGAACAGCTTCCCAATGCGATCGGCCGGTTGATACTCCAAGAACTCACGATACGCCGGATCTTGCCATCCCTTGCCGACGATGGGATGAATCACAGTCTCATCGGCAGTCCGCATGACATCAGCGACCGTTCGACACGTCGCCAATTTCTGGAGTTGCGCCCAGGTCGGCAAAACAAAACGCACCAACCCAGCCCGCCAGCCGTCGAGAAGCAGCTGTGGAGAAAACCAGTTCGCATCTTCGGCCTCACCACCAGGATCTGGCGCCGGGCGCTGTCCATCAGGCACCCGTGCGACAAAAGAAAACGTATCGAACCACATGTGCGTGCGATCCGATTTACCCACCCAACGTGCCCAAGGGCGCAACAAATCCGAGCGCACCTTAAGATCGTGCTTCTGCATCACATCCGACAGCGCGATCTCGTGGGATTCCAACAACCGCCGCGCGTAGCTATACGGCGCCACATTCTCAATCGGAGCGCCCTCGCCGTGCACAGCCAACAGCGCTCCTGCTTCTTCGAACAGTTCGCGCACCGCAGCAAACACCAGGGCGTGGGCTTTATATTTGTTGGTCTCCATCCGCCGCGCCAACGACACCGCGGAAGGACCGCACCAATGCTCCCCCGAGTTCCAGGAACGTGCCGGGAAATCGCGATGATCCACCCCGCCGCCGGGAAACACCGTGATTCCAGGGAAATGCTTCATCGTCGACACCCGTTCCTGGGCAAAAACCTCCAGCCCCCGGGCACCATCGCGAACCAGCAACACCGTCGCTGCCAAGCGTGCACCCTGATAACCCGTCATGTCTTCCGGGTTGATCGCATCAACCTGGTCGGAGTGGTGCTGGCAATGAAACTGCGCGCGTGCCGGGATCTCGAGCATTAACTATTCACCTCGCTTGTTATCCGGCGCGGTGCGAACCACGGCCGCGGCTGGTGCGCCGCGCGAAAAAGCGTGAGCCCAAACGATCAACCTGGATCGGCTGGTGGAACGCTTTGGTCAGGTTCTCGGAGGTCAACACGTCGTCAAGCAAACCTTGCGCCACGACTTCGCCTTCATCCAGCAGCATCGCGTGGGTAAACCCTTCGGGGATTTCTTCAACATGGTGGGTGATCATCACGATCGCCGGGGCATCCGGGTCCATCGCGAGATCGCCGAGGTAGCCGACAAGATCTTCCCGACCACCAAGGTCCATTCCGGCCGAGGGCTCGTCCAAAATGAGCAGTTCGGGATCCGTCATCAGCGCACGCGCCAGCAGCACGCGTTTGCGCTCACCCTCAGACAACGTGCCCCAGGTACGTTCCATCAAGTGGAATGCGCCGACTTGCTCCAAAATATCGTAGGCCCGCTCGAAATCGAGAGACTCATAATCTTCGCGCCACCGCCCCAGCACCGCATAACCGGCCGATACCACAAGGTCATCAACGCGCTCGCCCGCCGGAATACGGTTGCCTAGCGCCGCAGAAGAAATGCCCACCATAGCGCGCACATCCCGCATGTCTACAGCGCCAAATTTCTCTCCCATCACAAAAGCGGTACCTTGCGACGGGAATTCCTCAGCCGATGCCATGCGCACCAACGACGTTTTACCGGCACCGTTGGGGCCAATGATCACCCAACGTTCATCAAGCTCTACCTGCCAGTCCACCGGGCCGACCAAGCGGTTGCCGCCGCGGCGCAAGGCGACGTTGCGAAAATCGATCAGCAAATCTTCGCTGGTGGTTGGCTCGGATTCTGGCACCGGCTTTCCAGCTCCGGGTTCAGCGGCTCGTGGCTTCGTGGCTCGTGGCTCATTGGATGCGGACGTGGAAGTCATAATCTCAGTCGTCTCTTTCTACACGCGTTGGTTGCGACGCGCTGCTCCGTCTTAAGTATCCACCTACTAGCTTAAAGCACCAGCAAGCATGCATGGGCACGCGACAATAGACTTCGCTCCCCAGAACTGCCGGTACTGTGCGAAGGCGAAAAGTACGCTACCGGCGACACGGAAAACGAAGACTCGGGCACCGCCTAGAACAGCGCGCTCGCGAGGTTGGTGCGCGCTTGCTGAACACGCGGATCTGCTGGGTCGAAGAGTTCAAACAGCGAAATCACCCGGGTGCGCAGGCGCTCTTTGTCATCTCCCGCGGTGGTTTTCATCGTCGAGATCAACCGCTCGAACGCCTTTTCCGGTGCTCCCGCCAAAACTTCGGCATCCGCAGCGGCAAGTTGCTTGTCGACGTCGTCGGCCGCTGCATCGGCTTCCGCAATGGCATCCCCACTGCGGTTCGCAGGATCAAAACGCTCGATGACCTCGACCGTCTTGCGCGCCAAGCTAGCCTGCTTATCGGCGGGATCGTCAGCCAAGATCGCGTCGTAATGCTCGCGTGCCTGCGCGTAATCACCAGCAGCAAGCGCCTGCTCTGCAGCATCGTGGCGCGGATCCACACTGATATCACTCTCGGAGCTATCTGTAGAACCTTCTGCGGGATCCACGATCGCGCCGTGGGCGCCAGCCAGTTTTGGTCCGACTTGTTGAATCAAAGCATCCAGCCATTGTGCGAGTACATCTGCAGGTTGTGCGCCTTGAAACTGCGTCAACGGTTGGCCTTGCCCCAAAGCGACGACGGTAGGAACCGCTTCGACACGGAAAGCTTGGGCAATAGCCGGGTTTTTATCTGCATCGACATAGCCAAACACCACGGCACCAAGTCGGCTATCCGCAACGACGAGTTCTTCCAGATTGCGCTTCATCTCATCAGATTCGGCAGCGCGCGAGGTGCCCAATAACACGACGACGGGCACCTCGGTGGAGCGCCGGACGACGTCGGCTTCAAAGTTCTGGTCCGTGATCTCGAAATACGCTGGAATAGACGAACTCTGGCCATCCGGGCCCCCGCCAGGTACAGCTTGAGCGGTCGCCGCACCAGGCCCGACTCCAGCGGCGTTACCCGGAGCTCCGGCACCGGAATTCGCAGTTTGTGCATGGTTTTTGAGCTGCTCCAGATCCACTGCGGATGCGGCAAAACGTGCCGGTTCTTGTCCGGTCTGTCCAGGTTGTCCGGGCTGTTGCGAAGTAGTCATTGAAGTGTGTACCTCCTAAAAGTTTGGGAGTGTGTGGAAGTTTCTCCCGCAAGCAGAGTAATTGGTCTCACGTCTATTGGGATGGTTTTTCTGCCAGGTGCCGATTAACAGCGTCGACCTTCGAGGTAAGACCATCAGTAACACCACGACGAATATCGGCTTTAATTACCAACGACACCCGCGGTGAAACAGCTTCTACCGCTGCTGTCGCCTTTTTCACCACGGCGAACACTTCATCCCACTCACCTTCGAGCAGGGTAAACATCGAATTCGTTTCATTCGGCAGCCCCGATTCACGCACGACGCGCACCGCTTAGGCTACCGCCTCTGACATTTCGCCGGTTTCATTCGTGGTGGTTGGTGCAACAGAAAAAGCCACAATCATAGACCCCAGGCTACCTGTTTTCAGCCGATAGCTAACGCCCATTTTCGGTTGCGCCGTTCGGTAGCCTCTCTGTGGCCGCCAACGCATTTCCACCTGCACACGCTGGCCTGTGCAGGCGTGAATACTGCTAGGTGCGGCCTGTCAGCGACGCTGCCAACAGTTGGTATGCCAGTGTCTGCGGTCTTCACCTTGCCCGCCGGAATCGCGCGGCCAGGCCACGATATGGCCCACCCCAGGTGGTATGTCCACGTTGCAGCCCGGACACACGTAGAATTTCACGGCTCTCACCGCTGCAATCTGGCGGTATTCATAAGGCCGCCCAAAATCCCAACTCGGGCCTGCGGCAACCTGCGTGCCGAACAGCGACCCACCATCCGTCGGAATACGCGAAGGAATATGGTGCGCCCGCCGCGCGGTGCCTGCTTTTTTCCCCTTCGGTCCACGTCTTTTCTTCGCAGCCATTTAAAACAACCGCAATTCGTTGCTCTCCAGCCCCCGCAGTTCCTGGTAATCCAGGGTGACACAACGAATTCCGCGGTCCTGGGCCAACGTTTTTGCTTGTTCTTTAATCTGCTGGGCCGCAAAAATACCATGCACTGGAGCTAACAGACTGTCGCGATTAAGCAACTCGAGGTATCTGGTGAGCTGTTCGACTCCATCAATACCGCCGCGGCGCTTAATCTCCACCGCGACGGTTTCGCCATCAGCGTTTCGTGCGAGGATATCAACGGGGCCTATACCCGTGGGATATTCGCGTCGCACCAGGGTGTAGCCGTCGCCAAGCGTAGCGATGTGTTCGGCCAACAACTCTTGCAGGTGGGCTTCTACTCCGTCTTTGACCAGGCCCGGATCTTCGCCAAGTTCATGGCTCGTGTCATGGTGAATGGCGTGTAAGGTGATTCGCAATTGCTCACCCTGGGGGTTTTCCACCACCCACAGTTTTTCTTCTGTGTCTTCGCCGTCGATATCAGTGATAGCGGATTCGGTTAGAGTGCACGGTGAGGTCATCCAGTTCAGCGGTTTATAGGCACGGTTGTCCGCGTGTACCGACACTGAGCCATCCGCTTTGACCATGATGAGGCGGTCAGCAGCAGGCAAATGTGCATCCAATCTACCCACATAATCAACGGAGCACTGGGCAATCACTAAACGCATGCCCACTACCCTAGCGCAGGCGTTGCGGGTTATACCGCTCCTGTCGGCTATCGGGTGCGGATTCGAGCCAAGAGGTCAGCGCCATAGCGGTCGAGTGATCCACCGCTAACTCGAAATGATCATCCGGCGTGGAGATTTCCAGCACTTGCAGCGACCCTGACATGAAAACACCCTCGGCATCTGTGACTGAACGTTGACGGTGTAGCGTCAATTCTTTGCGTTCAAGCACCACATCTGCAGAGGGTGATAAGGAGCGAAGCTTGTACATGTTGAGCTTCTGGCCGTCGCACACGACGCGTCCATGTCGCCAGCCATGCGTCCCTTTAGCGGGCAGGCGACGAGCAATGACCGCATTTCCTTTTGAGCGCAGCGTAAAAAACTTCCACGCCGCTAAGCCCGCAACAAAGACCAATGCGAATAATCCGCACCATGCTAAAAAGCTGCCAATTGAATCCTGCATTAAGCTGCCACCTTAAACAACAGAAGAAATTTTGGCTTAGTTTAATGTGCGCACCCGTGTTTGTGAAATGAACCTACACTAATTTCGGGGTGAGCCCCGTGACTAAGAAGGCGACCAAACGCACAAAAGGGGCCCTTCCCAAAATGCGGGAAGGGCCCGATTTTACTAGGCCTTGTGCTGGCCTAGGCCGGTCACTTAGACCAGCTCAGCGCGACGCTGCGCACGGCGGGCGGTGGTGCCGTGTTCGCGAACGTACTCGTCGTCGGAGTTTTCAAATTCTTCGATAACCGAAGGATCCAACTCTTCAGAAGTAATCGCCCAGTCAGCCAGAACGGTGACCTTGTCCTTAGATACAGACAGGAAACCACCTTGTACGCCGAAGACGACGCGGTCGCCGTTGTCGGAGGTGATGGTGACGACACCATTATCCAACAACTGACCAAGTAGGGGCTGGTGCCCAGGCAACACGCCGAGCTCACCATCGGTGGTCTCAGCAGTGACCATGGTGGCCTGGCCGGACCAAAGCTTACGGTCGACCGCGACGAGTTCCACGGTGAATTCAGCCATGTGTGTCGCCTACTTCCTACTTCTCGTTCATCTTCTTGTATTTTTCCTCAACGTCGTCGAGGCCACCCAAGCCGTCGAAGGCCATTTCTGGGTAGTGGTCGAATTCGCCATCGCAGATGCGCTCGAAAGCGTCGATGGTGTCTTCCAACGGAACAGTCGAACCAGGCAGACCGGTGAACTTCTCTGCAACGTAGAAGTTCTGACCCAAGAAGCGCTGGATACGACGTGCACGCTGAACGGTGACCTTGTCTTCTTCCGACAACTCGTCCATACCCAGGATGGCGATGATGTCCTGCAGTTCTTTGTTCTTCTGCAGAATGTTGATCACGCGCTGGGCGATGGCGTAGTGACGCTCGCCGACGATACCTGGCTCGAGGATACGAGACGTCGAGGACAGTGGGTTCACCGCTGGGTAAATACCCTTCGAAGCGATGGAACGGTCCAACTCAGTCGTGGCATCCAGGTGGGCGAAGGTCGTCGCCGGAGCTGGGTCGGTGTAGTCGTCTGCAGGAACGTACACGGCCTGCAGCGAGGTAATCGACTTACCGCGGGTGGAGGTAATGCGCTCCTGCAAAACACCCATTTCGTCAGCCAGGGTTGGCTGGTAGCCCACAGCGGAAGGCATACGGCCGAGCAAGGTCGAAACCTCGGAACCCGCCTGGGTGAAACGGAAGATGTTGTCGATGAACAACAACACGTCCTGGTTTTGCACGTCACGGAAGTATTCCGCCATGGTCAAACCAGACAGGGCGACGCGCATACGTACCCCTGGTGGTTCGTCCATTTGGCCGAAGACAAGGGCGGTGTCTTGCAGAACGCCCATCTCTTCCATTTCCAGGAAGAGGTCGGTACCTTCACGGGTACGCTCGCCGACGCCGGCAAAGACGGAAGTACCGGAGAAGTTACGAGCAATACGGGTGATCATTTCCTGGATCAGAACCGTCTTACCAACACCTGCACCGCCGAACAGGCCGATCTTACCGCCCTTAACGTACGGGGTAAGCAGGTCGATAACTTTGATTCCGGTCTCCAGAATCTCGGTCTTACCTTCCAATTCGTCGAACGGTGGTGGATCACGGTGGATGCCCCACTGTTCGCCGTCACGGCCCAGACCAGGCTCGTCCAAGCACTCACCGAGTGCATTGAACACGTGGCCCTTCACGGCATCACCAACAGGAACACTGATTGGCTTGCCGGTGTCAGCAACCTCAGCACCACGGACAAGTCCGTCGGTCGGTGCCAAAGCGATGGTACGAATCAAGTTGTCGCCGAGGTGCTGAGCAACCTCCAGCGTGATGGTCTTGGCGACTGCCTCGAGGGTGACCTCGACAGTCAGCGCGTTGTACAAAGCAGGCATCGCACCACGCGGAAATTCCACGTCGACGACCGCACCGGTGACGCGCACGACGCGGCCGGTAGCGTTGGCGCTACCTTCCTGCGTGTTCTGCTCATCGAGAGCTGTAGTCATGATTTAGTCACTTTCTCCGCTGCCGGCAAGCGCACCAGCGCCACCGACGATCTCGTTGATTTCCTGGGTAATCTGTGCCTGACGGGCCTGGTTAGCAACGCGCGACAAGTCATTGACCAAGTCATTAGCGTTGTCTGTCGCTGCTTTCATGGCCGTACGGCGTGCAGCCGATTCAGCAGCTGAGGCCTCTAGAAGCATTGCGTACAGGATACGTGAAACGTACTTCGGCAACAGAGCTTCGAGCAAAGATTCTGGGTCCGGCTCGAATTCCATCTGTGCTTCGGTTTCGCCATGAGTGGTGGAAAAGTCCTCGTCAATAACTTCTTCGTCCTGATAAACAGGCTCAATGGGAAGAAGCTGCTGGACGTTGACTTCCTGAACCAGCATCGACACGAACGTCGTGTGCACGACGTGGACAGTGTCGAAACCGAACAGGTCTTCACCCTCTGCGACGTTCACGCCGTCGCGATGTGGTGCCGTACCTTCTGAGCTGGCTTGGAAACCTTCGATGAGATGCTGGCGCATGTCATGCGTAGCCTCCATGCTCGGGTCCTGGGAGAAACCGGTCCACTGCCCTGCGATGTCGACGTCGCGGAATTGATAGAAATCAACACCTTTACCGCCGGCAACGTAGCGCTTGACCTCGTAGCCCTTTTCTTCCAGAAGCTTTTCCAACTCGTTGGCACGCTTCAGCACGTTGTAGTTGTAACCGCCACACATACCGCGATCGGACGTGATGACCAGCACCGCCGCAGTCTTTACTTCTGCGCGCGGCTGCAGCATTGGGTGCTCGAGCGTCGTCGCTGATGCAAGACGCTCCATTACCTCTTTCATCTCGTCGGCATAAGGCTGTGCCTCATCAACGCGAGCTAAAGCCTTGTTGATGCGCGAGGTCGCGATCATCTCCTGGGCTTTAGTGATTTTCTTCGTGGAGTTCACTGACCGAATACGGTCGCGCAGTTCGCGAAGAGTAGCCATGGTTTCTTTCCCTCCCTTCTTTCGTGTTCTGAAAAGCGATCAATCCGAGTAACAGTGGTTACTACTTCTTGACGCTTTTACGGGAGACGTTGAGCTGGTTCTTTTCCACTTCGGATTCCTCGAGAGGTTCCTCGTGGTTTTCAATGACCGGCTCGCCAGAGGTGGTCTGGAAACCTTTGGCAAAATCTTCGTTCGCCTCGCGCAAAGCTTGCTTGGACTCGTCGTCCAATGGCTTGCCGCCCTGAATCTGCTCGTAGACCTGTGGGACTTCACCCTGCAGGTACTCGTGCAGGTCCGTTTCGTAGCGACGAGTGTCTTCGACAGGAACGTTGTCGAAAGCGCCTTCGGAAGCCAGCCAGATGGAAACGATTTGGTATTCCACGTTCTGCGGGCTCGACTCTGGCTGCTTCAGCAACTCGACAAGACGCTGACCGCGATCCAGTTGCTGCTTCGAAGCGGCATCCAAATCCGAAGCGAACGTTGCGAACGCTTCCAGGTCACGGTAGGCAGCGAGGTCAAGACGCAGGTTACCGGCAACTTTCTTCATGCCCTTGGTCTGTGCTGCACCACCGACACGCGAGACCGAAATACCCACGTCGATAGCAGGACGAACACCCTGGTTAAAGAGGTCAGACTGCAAGAAGACCTGGCCGTCGGTAATGGAAATAACGTTGGTGGGAATAAAGGCACCGACGTCATTTGCCTTGGTCTCAATGATTGGCAGCGCCGTCATCGAACCGGCGCCGAGCTCGTCATTGAGCTTGGCGGCACGTTCCAGCAGACGGGAGTGCAGGTAGAAAACGTCACCTGGGTAAGCTTCGCGTCCTGGTGGACGACGCAGCAACAGGGAAATTGCACGGTAGGCTTCAGCCTGCTTGGTCAAGTCATCATAGATAACCAAAACGTGCTTGCCTTCATACATCCACTGCTGGCCCAGGGCAGCACCGGAAAACGGTGCTAGCCACTTGAAGCCGGCGGCATCGGAAGCCGGTGCGGCCACGATGGTGGTGTATTCCAGTGCGCCGTGCTCTTCGAGCGTGCGACGTACACCGGCAATAGTGGTACCTTTTTGACCAACTGCTACATAGATGCATCGCACCTGCTTGTCCGGATCACCGGATTCCCAGTTTTCTTTCTGGTTCAAGATGGTGTCGATGCACAGAGCGGTTTTACCGGTCTTACGGTCACCAATAATCAGCTGACGCTGACCACGGCCGATTGGGGTCATCGCGTCGATGGCCTTGATACCGGTCTGCATTGGCTCTTCAACCGGCTGGCGATCCAGCACGCCAGCGGCCTGCAGCTCGAGTGCACGCTCTTTATCGGATTTAATTTCACCCAGGCCGTCGATTGGCTGACCCAGGGGGTTAATTACGCGGCCAAGAAAATCTTCGCCGACGGGGATGGACAGTACTTCTCCGGTCCGCTTAACCTCATCACCTTCAGCCAGTGATTCGAAGTTACCCAGAACAACGACGCCGATTGAGTCGGTGTCCAAGTTCTGTGCGACGCCAATAACGCCGCCAGGAAACTCCAGGAGCTCATTAGCCATAACGGACGGTAGGCCAGAGACGTTGGCAATACCGTCGGCTGCCGAAATGACCACGCCGACCTCCTCACGGGAGGCCGTCGCGGAATAGCTCGAGGTGTAGTTCGCAATCGCGCTACGGATCTCGTCGGAGGAGATCGTTAGCTCCGCCATGTTCTTCCTGCTCTCGGTTGTGTTTTCCAGCAATTACTTAATAAAGATCGTCTGTACGTATCTGTACGCGGCAGTGCAGCCAATAATGACTAGCGAGCAGCAAAAGCCGAACGCATGCGCTCTAGCTTAGCTTTTGTCGAGCCATCAATGACTTCATTACCAACGTGGATGCGCACGCCACCGAGGAGGCTGGGGTCAACCTCATTGTGGATGGACATCCGGTGATCGTAAATTGTGCGAAGTTTGTCTGCGAGTGCTGCAGTGTGCTCGTCGGACAGGTCTCCAGCGCTGACAACGCGAGCAACTTTGCATCCGCGTAGTGCAGCGACCTGTTCAACGACTGCTGCGACGTCACTAGCAGGATCCTTGTCGATCCGGCCAACGGCCTGCAAAGCTAGAGCTTCGCTGAACATAGTGACGTTTTTGTCTTTGAGGAGACCTGCGAGCAAGGAGCGCCGCTGGGACGCTTCTACTCGTCGGTCTGACAGCAGCATCGACAGCTCGCCTTCACGGTCTAGCACGCGGGACAGAGTGAACAATTCTTGTTCGACTCGTTCCAGTTCGTTCTTGCTTTCCGCGCCACGCAAAATAATGCGACGGGCTGCAGAGATCAGACCCGTGCGCAAATCGCGTGGGTTCGACCAAGTCAAGCCCGCAGCCTTTTTCAGAACCGCAAGCGCGCTTGCTGAAAGATGCTTCGCAAAGACATCGTCGACAAGTGCTGTGCGCTGCTCAGAGGTGGCTGCGTTATCGGCAAGCGCGACTCGCAACGGCCGATCGCCTTCGATCGCTTCGACGACCTCGAAGATTTCCAAACCGGTCTGCGAATCAACTGCTACGGCATTATCAGACTGAGACGAGGTCTCGTCGATGGATGCGTAGAGTTGCTGCAATGCTTCGCGGCTCGCTGCTTTCATGCTTGCCTACTTCCTTGCGGCAGGTGCCACGTTGTCGAGTTCGGACAAGAAGGAATCTACGGTGCCAGACTGCTTAGTTGCGTCCGACAGTTCGTTGCCAAGCAAGCGCTCAGCCAGCGAGATGGAATTCTGGCCCAGATCGGAACGCAGGTCCGCAACAACTTGTTCCCGGTTGGCAGCGAGCTGCTTGTTACCGGCTTCAATGATGCGAGCTGCTTCTTCTTCAGCTTTAGCTTTGTGCTCCGCTTCGATCTGCTCGCCACGTTTGCGAGCGTCTTCACGAATCGTGGCAGCTTCTGCACGTGCATCAGCAAGTTGTGCGTTGTACTTTTCCAGCGCTGCTTTTGCCTCGGCCTGTGCGGCTTCGGCGCGGTCCATTCCGCCCTTGATCCGGTCCTCGCGCTCATCGAGCACCTCTTGGAACTTCGGGATCACAAATTTCGCGAAGAGGAAGACGACTACTGCAAGCGGAATAATAGACCAGACGATGTCGTAGTTCGCAGGCAAAAGTAGGGAGTTGCCACCTTCGAGTGGCAATTCCTCTCCATGCTCCGCAAGCATATAAGTGACGTTCATAGGCTCTCCAGTCTTAAAAAGTGTGGTGTGGTTTCCGCGCTCTTTTAGAACAGGAAGCCTGCAACGAGGCCGATAAGGGCGAGGGCCTCAACGAAGGCGATACCAAGGAACATGGTGGTACGCAGCTGGCCGGCCATTTCTGGCTGACGTGCCATACCTTCAACGGTCTTACCTACCAAGATACCGATACCCAGGCCAGGTCCGATGGTTGCCAGACCGTAGCCGATAGCACCCAATTCGATGGAGGACTCAGTTGCCTGTGCCAAGATGATCTCGTTCATGTGAAAGTCATTCCCTTTCGTGGTCCTCGGCGTCATCTGCCGAGTATGTAGTTGCTGTGGGGGTTATGTAATTAGCCGCGTGGTTCGCGAGTTTGTCAGTGTGCGTCTGCGTGCAGTGACAATTCGATGTACACCGCAGTCAGCAAGGCGAAAATGTAGGCCTGCAAGAAGATAATGATGACTTCGTACAGGGTAAACAGAATCGCTGCCAACACCGTCACACCAGACAATGCAGTCCAGCCGTTGAGCTGCCAGAAGAAGAAGTTCGTGGCGCTGAACAGCAAAACCAAAATGATGTGGCCGGCGAGGAAGTTCGCCATCAAACGCAGTGCCAGCGTGATCGGACGCAGGATGAACGTCGAGAAAAACTCAATTGGCACGACCAGAAGATGCAGCGCCGGTGGCAAATTCGGGATGACCACCGAAGACTTGACGAATTTACCGAAGCCATAGCGTTTTGCGCCGGCATAAATCATCGTGACGTATGCCAACAATGCCAAGGCGATCGGCATTCCGATACGTGCGTTTGCGGAGATGTTCAGACCCGGAATGATCGTCGAGACGTTCATGAACAAAACCGAGAAGAAAATTGCCGCCAAAATTGGCAGGAATCTTCTCCCCTCTTTTTTGCCCAAGATGTCTTCTGCGATGTGGATCCGAACGAAATCCAGCGCGTATTCCATGACGTTCTGCAAACCTGAAGGAACCAGCTTGGGGCTCCTAAAGGCGATGAGGAAGACCACCAGCATGATCGCCAGCATCAGCAGACGAACAAGCATCAAGCGGTCTAGCGCGAACCAACCACCCAAGAAATCATCAAGGATGATGTGGCCATAGTATTGCCCCGGGAAAAATTCTGGGTCCAGTTCAGGCGAGTGGAACTCACCTCGAAAGGCCATAGTTGTAACGCTCAGCGTTCTCTCCCGTGTTCGGGCCGCATGAGTAGCTCATGCGGTGCGATGGACGTCTTCAAACTCGCTGCCGTTACCACGGACTCCGTCGCACATCAGCGCGGCAACAGCAGGGGAAACAGCGCAGCATGAAAGTCACACCCTTACAGTTTCCTGTGAAAGGCGCACCACTATTGCGGTTACCCGTGCAGTATATTATCAGCGGATTGCAATTCTGTCGCCTCGTGGGGGTGGATTTTTCGTTTTCGATTTCTAGCAGCAGAAATACTAACTAATATCACGACAGAAACTATTGTCGTTTTGTTGCATCTCGCCGAAACAGAACAACGGTTACGCCGCGAATCATACCCCGCCACGTAACCGCCATACCAGGAACTATCAGGTAACCCTTAATGCGAGTTTAACCAACAAAGGTGACTTTCGACGTCACGATTGCCCAAACCTCTGTTCCCAAAGTCAACAACAAGACAACCACGACGGTCACAAATAAGGAAACAGTGTGATAAAAGTCTAAATCTCGAATCGCAAACAATACCATGACCAAAACCACTATTTTCAGCAGCCAGCTGCCCAAGACGACGGCCATCGTGGTCGACGGAGTGCTATTCGACGTCACCAACACACTGACTGCGGTCAACAACACGAAGCTTCCACCAATCGCCGCCCCCAACACCACGCCCGACAGCCCGGGCAGGCCCGCAACAGCACCCCAAATCGCCAGCGAGACGACCGTCGCTACCGCTAATGCCCTGCTACCGAGCTTCAAGCCCCGCTTTAAGGGCAAACTGTGATCTTCATACGGCGATATCGACTCTTGATTATCCCCGCCTGTCGCTCCACTGCTGGCAAATACGTTGTTCATGTTTGTCATAGTAATTCCTTAAGATGGCGGTTGGTTTGTCACAAACTTTAATGGTGGATGCGTGCGACCAATCTTTCCCGCACGCAACGGAATCAGTGTCACTATGCCTGCTGCAATTAAAGCAACGACAGTCCCGCTCAACGCGAGCCACGGTGGCACGACGGAAAAACTCACAGCCCCAAATGCCACCACGGCCACCCACAGGTAGAGCACCAGAACCGTACGCCGGTGAGTGTGCCCCAGAGATAAAAGACGGTGATGGATGTGCTGCTTATCAGCCGCCATCGGCGACTGTCCACGTGCTAGACGACGCACCACGGCCAAAATGAGGTCTAACACGGGAATAAAGATTGCGGCGAGCACGACGATAAACGGAGAAATCAAAGCGACGATATCCGCAGTTCCATAAAGAGCCATGTTGATCTTGCCGCTCGCCGAAGTAGCTGCGGCGGCAAGCAACGTTCCGATAAGCATGGAGCCAGAATCACCCATAAATATGCGTGACGGTTCAAAATTATGCGGTAAAAACCCTGCACACATGCCCACCAATCCCGTGGCGATGATGGCTGGTGGATATGCCGATACTGCCCCACCTTGGTCATAAAGCACGGTAAGCGAAAAAACTAGAATCGCCCCACCTGCAATCATCCCCAGGCCCGCCGCCAAACCATCCAGACCATCAACAAAGTTAATCGCGTTGATCAGGGTGACCGTGAACAGTACAGTCAAGATCAGAGACTGTACTTGATCCAGCACTACGGTGGTTCCATCACCGACGGGCAGAAACAGCAAGGTCCAGGTCAGCCCCAAAAGACTCATGAGGCAGGCAGCAACGATCTGCCCCACAAGCTTCACCAGCGCACTCAGCTCGAAGAGATCATCTATGACGCCGACGAGCACGATCGCGAAAGCTGACCATAACACCGCAGTCATCTCCGGGGTGACCGGCATGAATCCGCGGTTGAGAGCCGGCAATTGCGTCGCCAAGGCTACTGCGAGCAAAAACCCACTGAACATCGCCACCCCGCCAAGACGCGGGGTCGGCTGGGTATGCACATCGCGGGATCTAATCTCGGCGATCCGGCCAGAACGAATCATTAAATTGCGTACGCCGCCGGTGACGAGAAAAGTTACGACGGCAGCAACCAACAACACCAAGCCGAGCTCCCGGAGAGGAATGCCTGCCGCACCCATTACTTGCTCTTTCTACGCAGATCCTCCGGCGCAAGCTCGAGCACCTCTGCAATGTGCTCTGTGCTGATTGCGCCTTCGCGTAATACGACCGGGGCTGGCCCAGACAAATCGACGATCGTCGATGCCTGCCCCAATTCACTATCGCCATCGTCCAGATAAACCTTGACTTTGCGTCCAAGCTGGCGTTCGGCCTCGGTTACCGACGTGGGCGATTGTTGTCCGGAAATATTCGCCGACGAGACAGCCATTGGGCCAACCTCGCGCAAAATTTCAATAGCGACGGGGTGTAACGGCATGCGCAACATCACCGTGCCACGAGTATCACCAAGATCCCAAGGCAATGACGGCGCCTGCGGAACAATGAGCGATAATCCACCTGGCCAAAAAGCCTCAATGAGCGTTTTGGTCTGTTCAGGGAATTCCCGCACCAAGCCTTGCACGGTTGACCAGGAACCAACCAAAACGGCTATCGGCATGTCACGTCCGCGCTGCTTGGCCGCAAGCAATTGCGCCACTGCTTCATTATCGAAAGCATTGCAACCCAACCCGTACAGGGTATCGGTTGGCATCACGACCAGTTCGCCAGCACGAACAGCCTCGACAGCGGCATTAATGCCCGCTGTGCGTTGCTCGCGATCCTCGCAGGAATATGTCGTGCTCATCGCCGTTGTGTACTCCTTGTTGGTGCTGACTTTTATCAACTGCTCAGTCTACGCGTTTTGCCGCCGTCACAAATCGGTCGCGGCCGGTGAGATCCGCAAGTGCGGTAACCTCGGCTAAGTCGGGCTGGGCCCGCAAAACCTGCTGTACCTGCCGCGATGTCGAGTCATCGTGTTCAATGCCCACCAGGCCACCGGGGCGCAAAAGTCGTGCTACCAACGGTGCGAGGTCATCGATGACGTCCATGCCGGTAACACCAGCAAAAACGGCATCATCTGGGTCTGCATATACCTCCGGGCTCAACGTCTCGTCCCGGGGAACATACGGTGGATTCGACACGATCAGATCCACCTGGCCATCAAACTGCGAAAAGAAATTTTCCTCTCGCACATCGCCGAGGTGTAATTCGTAATCAATGCGGGTCTGCGCCTGCAACTGGGTGCGGTTTTTCTTGGCCCATTCCCAGGCTTGCGGTGAATATTCCACACCAAGTACCCGGGCGCTTCGCACTTCGTGAGCAATGTAGGCAGCTAGCGCACCAGTGCCGGTGCATAGGTCAAGCACCAGCGGTGTGCGGCCGGCATATTTTCCGCGTGCGAGATCGTCGGAAAGCTTGTCGACGGCCCACTGCGCTAATACCTCGGTTTCTGGACGCGGAATAAACACTCCAGGCCCCACGAACAGCTCCAGCGGCCCAAAAGGTGCGGTACCGATGATGTGTTGCAAAGGTTGGCGTTGCTCACGACGCGCAATGGCCTCGCGCAACCCAGCGGGTGCAGGTTCACGCAAGTGCAAAAACACCTCGGTCGGCGCAACTGCCAAAAAATGTGCAGCTAACAGACGCGCTTCCCCTGCGGCATTGGTGATTCCAGCGGCAGCAAAACGCTGCGCTGCATCACGCACTACCTCGTGCAGCAACCTATGCTGGTTATCCGAAGATGACACAGTGTTCGACGTAATGTTCGACGCAGTGTTCACTGCAGCTTATTTCGCCTCGAGTCGCTCGGCGCGTTCCTGATCCTGCAAAGCCTTGATCAGATCGTGCATGTCGCCATTGAGCACACTGTCAAGGTTGCTGGCTTTATATCCGATGCGGTGATCGGCAATGCGATTCTCCGGCCAGTTATAGGTACGAATGCGCTCGGAACGATCCATGGAACGAACCTGGCTTGCACGTTGCTCACCAGCTTCAGCGTCTGCTTTTTCCCGCTCGATCTGGTCAAGACGAGCCTGCAGAACCTGCATGGCACGCGCCTTGTTCTGGATCTGCGAACGTTCCTGCTGGCAGGTCACCACCAAGCCGGTCGGCAAGTGCGTGATGCGCACTGCGGAGTCGGTGGTGTTAACGCCCTGACCACCTTTACCCGAGGAACGGTAGACGTCGATACGTAGATCTTTTTCGTTGATATCGACAGATTCAACCTCGTCAGGCTCCGGGTAAACCAGCACACCAGCGGCGGAAGTCTGAATGCGTCCCTGTGATTCCGTCACTGGCACGCGCTGCACACGGTGGACACCACCTTCATATTTGAAGAACGCCCACGCGCCATCGCGGCTTGGGGTTTTCGCGCGGAAGGAAATGGTCATATCCTTCACCCCACCCAGATCAGATTCGTTCAATGCCAAAACGTTCCAGGCAAAGCCAGCTTTGTCGGCAAAGCGCTCATACATACGCGCCAGATCAGCCGCGAACAATGCTGCTTCTTCTCCGCCGGCACCGGCTTTGATTTCCATAATGATGTCTTCAGCATCCTGCGGATCACGAGGAGCAAGTAGGTCAGCGAGCTTTTCCTGCAACTGCTCTACTTGTTCCGCAAGTGCTTCCGCCTCCGCCTGGAAATCGTGGTCCTCATAGGCCATTTCGCGGGCGGCTTCGAGGTCATCCTGCGCGGCAGTGAGCTCTTCGTACGTGATCATGATGGGGCGCAACTCGGCGTAGCGCTTCGAGAGCTTGCCGAATTGTGCTTGATCCCCAGCGATCGACGGGTCCGCCATCTGGGCTTCAATGCCCTGATATTCGGAGACGACGTCGTCGACAAGCGATACCTCATTAGCCATGGATTAGTCCTCTTCTTCAAGTGCCGCTGCCATTGGGGCAGACGATGCAACCTGCATCAAGAATTCGCCGTTCGACTTCGTCTTTCGCAGCTGCTTGATCAACAAATCGATCGCCTGGTGAGAATCCAAAGCAGACAGAATACGGCGCAGCTTCGTCATGATGCGGGCTTCTTCTGGAACCAACAGTAGTTCGTCTTTGCGCGTACCCGATGGGTTGACGTCAACTGCTGGGAATACCCGACGCTCGGAAATGCCGCGATCCAGCTTGAGTTCCGCGTTGCCGGTGCCCTTGAACTCCTCGAAGATAACGGTATCGCCGGTCGAACCAGTCTCCACCATGGCGGTGGCGATGATCGTCAGCGATCCTCCGTCCTCGATATTGCGGGCTGCACCCAGGAATCGCTTCGGTGGGTACAACGCGTTCGAGTCCACACCACCGGACAAGATGCGCCCCGATGCTGGCGAAGAGTTGTTGTACGCACGGCCCAAACGGGTGATCGAGTCCAGCAATACGACGACGTCTTGGCCTTGCTCGACCAAACGCTTCGCGCGTTCGATAGCCAGCTCGGCGACGGCGGTGTGCTCTGATGGTGGACGATCGAATGTCGAAGCAATCACTTCGCCGTTGACGTTACGTTGCATGTCCGTAACTTCTTCTGGGCGTTCGTCGACAAGCACGACCATCAGGTAGCACTCTGGGTTGTTCGTGGTAATCGCGTTCGCGATGTTTTGCAGAATCGTGGTCTTGCCCGCTTTTGGTGGCGAGACGATGAGCGCGCGCTGTCCCTTACCGATCGGCATGATCAAGTCGATCACACGCGTGGTCAAGATCTTCGGTTCGGTTTCCAGCCGCAGGCGTTTGTTCGGGTACAGCGGAGTTAGCTTGCTGAACTGGGGACGCTGCTTTGCTTCCTCTGGGTGCAGGCCGTTGACGGTTTCGACGAAAACCATCTGGTTGTATTTCTTGCGGTTGCGACCCTTGCCGTGCGATTGTCCGCCACCGGTCATTTTGACCTTGCCGGTTAGGTAATCACCGGTGCGCAGGTGGAAGCGGCGCACCAAGTTGGTGTTGACGAAAACATCCAATGAGCTTGGGCGGTAACCGGTCGTGCGCAAGAACGCGGCGTTGCCGTCGACGACTTCCAGAATGCCGGCGACTTCCTGCAAACCATTGTTGCGGTTGTCATGGCCGCGGTTATCGTTGCCGCGGTTGTCATTGTTGCGGTTATCGTTACCACGGTTGTTGTCACGACTATCGGCATTGTTCTGGGAAGCGTCGGCGTCGTTGTGGTCGCGGTTATCGCGGCCCTGGCCCTGGTTGTCGTCGCGGTTGTTGTCACGGTGTTGGTTGCTTTCGCTCAAGCGACGTACCCGGCGACCACGACGTCCCCGGCGCGAATTTCCTTCTGCTCCACCGCGATGTTTCACCTGCTGATTATCGGCATCACCTGGTTGCTGGTGCTGGTCATCATGTCCTGCACCTGGCTGTCCCGCTTCGTTTGCTGCAGCGGCAGCGTCGTGATTGGCGCCGTCTTTATTATCGCCGCTTTTCTGGTCGCTCTGAGTTTCGTTGTCGTTAACCCGGGCTTTCGCGCGGACGCGACGTGCACGGCGCGCGGCTGCAGGCGACGGGGTGTCGTTATCGACGTTATCGCCGTGTGCACTACCCGGCTGCACGGCGTCCTGCGCATCGGTTTCTGCAATTTGTGGTGTTTGCTTATCCGATTTCTTCACCCGCGGCAGCGGCTTTTCGGTAGATTTACGCGGCACTTTGCCTGTTTCGATCGCCATGATCAACTCGCCCTTGCGCAGGGCAGTAATGCTCTTCAACCCCTTCTCAAGAGCGAGCGCCCGGAGTTCGGGAAGCTTCATGGAATACAGGTCTGGGTTGTCCGTTGTGCTCACGGATGTCCTTTCGCGTCGATGTTCTCGCGTAACTGAGATGACCCCGAGTCCTCGGGTTGCCCAACCTACAATGCAGGCTGCGCTGTGCGGAGCACGCTGTACGAAGGATTCGCAGAATGCTGTAGGATTTTCCGACAATAAGCGATCCAAACGCAGCGCAGTGATTGTAGAGGAAAGTTAAAAGTTTCATTCCAAAATCTTGCGCATCTAGCCTCATAGGCTCATGCCACGGCTTCACCGTTTACGTCGACAAGCAGCACTTACGTCGAAAAGCACCAAACGTCACAGACGCTCGACACTGAAAGCGACGCACAAAGCAACAACGACGCAATGGCAGTTATTTTCGCAAGCTTTCGGAATAATCGCATAGACGGCACAAAACGCCTACCTACCGATTTCAGAACCAGTGTAGCGCACATCTATGCTAATCCCCACTCAGCCCATCTGTGGCGTTGCCCATAACGCTGCACGCCCGGAGCGCTAAAATTGGAATCATGCTCTCGACGATGCAGGATCTACCGCTGTCTGTATCCAGGATTCTGGAATACGGCCGTAGCGCGCATGCCACCACCAAAGTCACTACCTGGTCCCCCGATGGCCCGTCAGAGACCACATTCAGTGCGATCGCCTCACGCGCTAGCGCTTTCGCCCACGCTCTGCACGACAAACTCGGCATCACGGGCGATCAACGGGTGGGATCACTGCTGAATAACTGCGCAGAGCACCTCGAAGTCATGTTCGGGGTGATGTCCATGGGCGCGGTTTTTGCACCGCTGAATAAGCAGCTCATGCTTGATCAGCTCACGCACATCGTCAACCACGGCCACACCGAAGTTTTGGTGGTCGATCCACGGATGATCGACCTGGTGCGCGACATCGCCACCCAAACCCCCTGCGTTCGCGCCGTGGCCTTTATTGGCTTGCCCACCCCAGCCGAACTCGCTGACTACGCGCGCGTGCTGCCCGGCCACATCGAGATCCACTCCTACGAATCGCTTCTCGACGGCCACCCCACCACGTATCCCTGGCCCG
Organism: Corynebacterium drakensteinense; assembly: GCF_041224285.1. NCBI lineage: Bacteria > Bacillati > Actinomycetota > Actinomycetes > Mycobacteriales > Corynebacteriaceae > Corynebacterium > Corynebacterium drakensteinense. The sequence goes on along the minus strand of NZ_JAXOFP010000001.1, from coordinate 269,179 downwards.
AGGTCGACGAGCGTGAAGCCACTGCCTTGTGTTACTCGACGGGCACGACGGGTGCGCCGAAGGGCGTGGTGTATTCGCACCGCTCCATTTATCTTGCCGCCTTGCAGCTGCGGACCACCGATTCTATTGCGGTCACCCACGGCGAATCATTTCTCTGCGGCATCCCCATTTATCACGTGCTGTGCTGGAGTGTTCCGTTTGCAGCATTTTTATCGGGCGCTCCACTGGTGCTACCCGATGCTGATACATCCGCGGCAACGCTGGCGAAAATCATCCAAGCCACCCATCCTCGCCGCGCCAATGGGGTTCCATCGTTATGGATCCAACTGATGGTCCATTATTTGCACAATCCCCCGGAGCGGATGTCATTGGTCGAAATTTTCGCTGGTGGCTCCCCGGCCCCACCTGCCTTGATCAAAATCTGGGAAGAACGCTACGGCGTCGACGTGGTTCATGTCTGGGGCATGGCAGAAACCACGAGCATCGGTACGGTCTCACGCCCACCATCTGGAACATCGGGAGAAACCCGTTGGGGTTATCGCATCTCGCAGGGGCGTTTCCCGTCGATGCTGCAATACCGGGTGGTCAACGACGGCGAAATCGTTCCGAATACCGACCGCAACGAAGGTGAAATCCAGGTTCGCGGCAACCTGGTCACCAGCTCGTATTTCCATTCCGCAGCCGAAGAATCTACGGGCAACGCCACCGAATTTCGGGGCCAGGATGTCGCCGATGATATCGATGAAGCGCGTAATAAATTTACTGACGACGGTTGGCTGCGCACCGGCGACGTGGGCTCGATTACCAAGGATGGCTTTTTGACGGTCTCTGATCGCGCTCGCGATGTCATTCGCTCGGGCGGCGAATGGATTTATTCCGTCGGGCTGGAAAATATGGTGATGGCCTCGGACAAAGTCGTCGAATGTGCAGTGATCGGGTATCCGAATACCAAGTGGAATGAGCGCCCTTTGGCGGTCACGGTCCTGCACGCTGATATTCCCCGCAATGCGGCCACCGCGCGTCAGCTGCGCGATTACCTGCGCGAATCGCTCCCCAATTGGATGACCCCGGAATACTGGGCGTTTGTCGATTCGATCGACAAGACCTCCGTCGGCAAATTCGATAAAAAAGATCTCCGCGAGCACTTAAAAGCCGGCCGGCTCGAGGTCATTGCGTTGCCCGGGCCTGGTGATCGCAGTAACGACGACACCCCTGACGGGGATGGCGGTGCCGACAACGTAATCGATGCTAGTCAGCATGACGATCACCACTAGGCAGCGCATTGTCAGCCCTGCACTCAACCACTAAAATGGGGTCTGATATGTCACCTTCTGTATTGTTGCCGAACCCGCTCACTCCGTCGAAATCTTCGGCAGGAGTCCCGCATGTCGCCGCCGATTTACCGGCCGCACATGCCGATGGCACGCGCCAGTTGCTTGACCGTTACGGCCGCGTTGCTCGTGATCTCCGCGTGAGTTTAACGGACAAGTGCAACCTGCGGTGCACCTATTGCATGCCGGCAGAAGGTCTGGAATGGATGCACAATTCCGCGGTGCTTTCCGACGATGAGGTCGTTCGTTTGGTGCGCATCGCCGTTGAACAACTTGGTGTCACCAAACTGCGGTTTACCGGTGGTGAACCACTGCTGCGGAAATCTCTCGCAAGCATCATCGAACGCACCAAGGCCTTGACGACGACTACTGGCGGTGCTCCAGAAATCGCGCTAACTACTAACGGTCTGGGACTCGATAAGCGCGTCGACAGCCTGGCCGCAGCTGGCTTGGATCGGATTAACATCTCGCTCGATACCATCGACCGCGAAAGATACGCTGCGCTGACCCGGCGCGACCGCCTGGCGCATGTACTGCGTTCGATTGATAAGTGTGCCGAAGCCGGGCTCAATCCCATCAAGATCAACGCCCTAGTGATGAAAGGCGTCAATGAGGACGACGTGATCGATCTGGCGGCATTCGCACTCGATAAAGGTGCGCAATTGCGCTTTATCGAACAAATGCCGTTGGGCCCACGTGAGTCGTGGTCGCGCGAAGACATGATCACCGCAGATGAGATTTTGGCTAAATTGCAATCAGCATTTCCGATGACCCCAGCGAAGCAACCGCGTGGTTCTGCCCCGGCAGCGCTCTGGGATGTCTGGGACGAGAATGAGCGCAGCGTTCAGCGTGGGAAATTGGGCATTATCAGTTCGGTCTCCTACCCGTTCTGCGGCGATTGTGACCGCACCCGCTTGACTGCCGATGGCGCGATTCGTACCTGTTTGTTCAGCAACAGCGAAACCCAATTACGCGATCTCATGCGCCGAGGCGCCAGTGACGATGAGCTAGCAACAATCTGGGCAGGTGCGATGTGGGAGAAACTCCCCGGCCACGGCATCAACGACGAAGGCTTTTTGCAGCCTGCACGCACCATGTCGGCCATCGGCGGATAAAGAACTGCAGCATAGCGATGAATTCCTCTACACCGGTCACGGTTGCACAGCATCTTTCGCGCGTACGCAACCTCGTCACAGCAACTGAGCCAGAACTGCTCGCAATCCAGGATGCGCCGGGGCGTTTTTTGTCCCGCAGCATCAAAGCGAAAGCAGCGATCCCTGCTTTTAATAATTCGTCGATGGATGGTTTTGTTGTCCACGATGCTGACGTCGCGGGGGCTGGCCCGTGGACTTTGCCGGTAGTCGGTGAAGTCGCTGCTGGCGCGAAACCACAGGAGTTTTCGCCCGGGGGTGCGCTACGTATCATGACTGGCGCGCCGATTAGTGCGGATCCCCGCCGCCTGCGGGTGATCCCGACCGAGCTCACTGATGCGCAAGTTGGCCCATCACAGCTACCACGCTCCGTCACGATCAATTCTCTGCCGGACAAGCGGCATATCCGACTGCGCGGCGAGGTCGTTCGTCCCGACGACGAGATCCTGTCGGCCCACACGCTTGTCGACGCCGGATGCTTGGCGTATTTACTCAACGCAGGTGTGATGCACATTCCGGTTTTTCGCATTCCCCGAATCGCGGTGATTTCTTCGGGCGATGAACTGGTTTCTGCTGAGAAGACAGCTGCCGGTTTCGAAGACGACGCTGCCGGGCACAATTTCCGCATCGCGGATTCCAATGGCCCGATGATCACCCGTTTGCTCGAAGAACATGGCCCGGTCATCGTCGAACGCTTTCACGTTGGTGATGGAGTATCTACCCTGCAAGAACTACTGGACGAGCTGACTACGCGCAGCGAAAACCCAGTTGACCTGGTAGTGACCACCGGTGGTATCTCGCAAGGCGCGTTCGACGTCGTCAAGGCCGCGGTGCGGCAGTCGCCGAACGCACAACTCTGGTTCGGTAAGGTAGCGCAACGGCCCGGATCGCCGCAGGGCGCCGGAAAATGGAACGACGTCGCGATGGTGACATTACCGGGCAACCCGGTTGCGGCCTACGTCTCGGCGCTGGTGTATGTCATCGCATGTTTGCGCATCCTGCAGGGGCGCGTGGCGCCAGCCCGTGATTCTGCTGCAGCTGCAGTGAGTGCGAATTCTGCATGGTGGCCGCATCGCGTGCTCTATGCAACCCCGGATCCACAGCTGCCGAATCCGCGAGCTAGCAAAACGCAATTAATTCCGGTCCGGCTGGACGCAGCCAACCAGCCTGCGGGCGAGAACGCTGCCCCCGCTCTGCACGCGGTGCCAGCTCAATCTGGAAAGCTGGGTTCGCATTTTGTCAACTCCCTCGTGGGCATCGAGGGCCTGATTGTGCTTGACCCAGCCGAAAGCGACAACACCCCATCTGCAGTGCGGGTGCTCAGGTAAGCTCAACGCTTACTTCAGCCCCTGCCCGCCACTTTCTCCGTGACTCCATCCGTTACAACCGCACAACCACGATCACAAAGACAACCACAGCGACCGTAAAGAAAAGCTAAGGAAAACACTGATGAAACAACCCCCTCACCTGGATGCCTCCGGCAACGCCTACATGGTTGATGTCACAGAAAAAACACCCACCGTGCGCTCGGCTACTGCGGTCGCTTCCGTCGTGTGTTCGGCAGAGATTCTGCAAGCCCTGCGTGATGGCACAGTGCCGAAAGGCGATGTGTTCGCGGTTGCGCGCCTGAGTGGAATCTCTGCTGCCAAGCGGGTGCCCGAATTACTACCGCTGGCGCACACAATCGGTGTTCACGGCTGCGAGGTCTCTCTCGAGCTTTACGACGACCACCTGCACATCACTGCAACCGTGCGCACCGCCGACCGCACGGGCGTAGAAATGGAAGCACTCACCGCAGTCAATGTCGCGGCGCTCAACGTTATCGACATGGTCAAAGGCGTCGACCGCAGCGCCTACATCACCAATTGCGCGATCATCAAGAAATCCGGTGGCCGTTCTGGCGACTGGTCCCGACCAGAACCGAAATAGAACTCGACCAGTCCCAGATCAGCACCCCCAAATACAAGAAACCACAACTCCAAGAAACCGCACCTCCCCCACATGAAACACGCACACGAGCGCCTAGAACACAGCTTTCTTGCCGACGCCGCCCCGCAACGCGACAATCTTGCTGCCATCATCGTGGCCGGTGGGCGTTCTGCGCGTATGGGCGGGATCGATAAATCCACGATCAGCCTCAATGGCATCCGCTTGATCGACCATCTCCTCGCTGGGCTGCAGTCGCTGGGAATCGCGCAAGACAATATCGTGATTGTGTCGACGAAAACGTTGGCCGAAAATATTGCGCATACCGCAGAAAGCCCAGCTTTTGGTGGTCCGCTCGCAGGAATTTCCGCTGGGCTGCAGGCTATTCCAGCATCGTCTTCCCGCGTGGCTATTTTCAGCGTGGACGCACCAGATTCTTGGAAGCTGCTGCCCCAACTCGCCAATACGCTGGCAAACAATGCCGAGCGTGATGCTGCCATCATCAAAGATGATGCGGGAATTGCCAATCCATTGTGCTCGGTATGGAAAACGGCACAACTAAGCTCAGCGCTGACCGAAATTGGCGATCCCCACGATAAACCAGCGCGCGCATTGGTCCGTCATTCAGATTGGCTCGGTGTCGACGGCACGGGGCTGGAGACCGATTACGACACCCTCGCTGAGCTGAAGGCGCGCGGTGCCGTCGAGCTTCCTGCGAACTCGCAGGAGTGATCAAGCCACCGCGAAGCCCGCAGACACAGTAAGCCCACAGACGCAGTAATCGCGAGAATTTAATCAGTCTGGCGCGCAAGCCAGGCATCGATCCCTCCGCGGAGATTGCCGAGGTTTTCGAGCCCGTAATCGCGTAGCTGTTTGATCGCCTGCGTGGAGCGTTTACCCGCAGCGCAATAGATGATGACGGGATGCTCGGGATCATGTGCACGCACCACAGAAATTAGTTGTGCCGCGCTCACAATACCGGCGCCAGGCGAATCATCATCGCCGGAGAACGTGGACAGTGGAATATTAACCGCGCCCGGAATGACATATTCGGAGTATTCCTCGGGCTCACGAACATCGATGACGACAGCCTCAGCAGGAATTTCTTCGACCGGCTTACCTTCGTCGATAAGCGATTCGGGTTCTTCGCTGGTTTCGGCCTGGATTGGACCCGTCTCCCAAACCATCTCGCGCGTGCTGTGCTTGGCCTGGACCGGGATATATTCCCAGCTACCGGACAAAGCATCGAAATAGCCCAGCCGACCAGCAAGTGGTGTGCCAATGCCGGTGAGAACCTTAATCGCTTCCAAGGCCATCGCCGAACCCACGGTACCCACGACAGGCCCCAACACACCCGCCTGTGCGCACGACGGCACCGAACCGACCGGCGGCGGTGTGGGAAAAACATCCTCGTAAATCGGCCCATCGCCGAGGCCAAAGACCGACATTTGTGCATCAAAACCGAGGATTGAGCCCCAGATGTGCGGGATTCCGCTACGCAAGGCCGCCCACGAGATGAGATAGCGCGTACCCAAGTTATCGGTGCCATCAATGACCAGGTCTGCCCCGCTGAAAATTTCACGGGCATTGTCGCGGTCAAGATCGGCGTTGATGACGGCGACGGCAATCTCCGGATTCAGCGCGCGGATAGCTCGCCGCGCCGAATCTACTTTTGCTGTCCCGATTGTCTCGGTGGTGTGAATGATCTGCCGGTGTAAGTTCGACAGTGAGACTTCATCACCATCGATGATGGTCAGCGCGCCCACCCCAGCCGCTGCCAGATACAGCAAAACCGGAGACCCCAGCCCGCCTGCCCCCACGACAACGACGTGCGATCCAGCCAGCTTCTGTTGAGCATCGCGCCCAAAGCCGCGCAAACTCAGTTGGCGCTGGTAGCGAGCCACTGTTTGTGGCGCAAATTCCATATGAGGTATCTCCTGTTCAGCTGGGGCTGCTTTCTAGTCCAGGCCGACCCACTGCGCCGAACCGTCGGCAAGGAATTGTTCCTTCCAGATCGGCACCGTAGCTTTGACTTGTTCGGCGAGTTCAGCGCAGGCAGCGAAGGCTTCTTTCCGGTGTGCGCTAGCTACGATCACCGCGAAAGCCAACTCACCAATGCCGAGCTTGCCCGTACGGTGCGCAGCCCATAGCCGCACCTGCGGGTATTCCTCGGCGATCTCAGCTACCACACGAGCTAATTCTTGCGGCGCGGACGGGTGCGAGGTGTAAACCAACTCGTCGACCGCATGGCCGCCGTCGTGGTTACGGATGATTCCATCGAAGATAACGACGGCGCCAGCGGTGGCATCCGGTACTAGGCGGCTGGCTTCATCGCGCAGTGGTTCCAGTGGCTGGTCCGTCAAGACCGTGCCGATGATGCGCTCGGTTACAGGTGCCGGCCGCGCGGGATCAGGAGTGGTGTTTGCCATGGTTGGTGACTTGGTGTCCTTTCAATACGTCGACTGCGTGTGCCAAAACCTCGTCAAGAATTTTTACACCATCACGCACCCCGCCGGGTGAACCGGGCAGCGCCATAACGAAAGTCTGGCCAATCGTGCCTGCCAGCGCGCGGGAGAGCACAGCCGACGGGGTTTTCGCCATCCCTGCGGCCCAAAAAGCGTGCGCAACGCCGGGAAGTTCGCGATCCAGGTGCGGCTGCAAAGATTCGATAACTCGATCATCGGGGCTGATTCCGGTGCCGCCAGAAGTCACGATGACGTCGGGACGGTCTGGATCAGCGATGATGTCGTCGATAACAGCCGTAATGTCTTTATCCGCGACGATGGTTGCATCAGGGGTGTCGAATCCCTTCGCACGCAAAAACTCCACAGCGATCGGCCCAGATTCATCAGTGTAAATGCCTTGCGCAGCACGCGTCGAAGACACCAGCACCAAGCCGGTGCGGGTGCCTTTGGCCGTTGCAGGCTTTGCCTGCGCCACATGCGGCGCATGCGCTGCGTTACCGTTAGCGTCGGTACGCTCTGGTTGCCGGTCAGTTCTGCCTGGGGCGTTCGGTGTCATGTGTAGCCTTCCTTTCACAGACTGGGCTGTGACCTGGTCAAGGCTGTAGAAGACTGCGCAAGCCTTGTGCTGCCTGCTAGAACTTTTTACAGCCATATAAGCAATTCTACCGCCGACCCCGTTTAACAAACTGGGAAAGCTTTAACCGGTGAACAAGCCTGCAGCACGGGCAATGGTATCCCAGAGACCGAAGGCCAAGCTTGCACCGATGAAGATGCCCAAGATGAGCGAGACTGCGTTGTGCACAAAGCTCGAGTTCCCCTTCGTCTTCCCGCTTTCGCGGGCGGCGCGCTCGGCATCATCAACGGCTTTACGGTCTGCAGCCTCTTTTTCTTTCACCACGCTGACAGCAACATGGTGTTTTTCGGCTACCGGTTTGATCAGCAAGTTGGCGACGACACCGACGGCCAAGAGCCCACACATGAGTAGAAGGCTGGCACGGTACAGGTCCGCCCCGCTAAGACCGGCGTCGACACGCGATTCCACCAGAGTGTTTACGATAAGCGGGCCAGCGATGCCAGCAGCTGCCCAGGCCGTGAGCAACCGACCGTGGATGGCTCCAACGTTATACACTCCGAAGAGATCTTTGAGGTAGGCCGGAACCGTGGAAAACCCACCACCATAGAACGAAATGATCACGAGCGTGCTGAGCACAAAAATTGCCAGCGAGGCCGAGGAGAAAGTAGCAACCACCAGGTACAGCACGAGGCCGACACCGAGGTAGAGGAAGTAGGTGTTCTTGCGACCGATCCAGTCAGAGACCGTCGACCAGACGAATCGACCTCCCATGTTCGCCAGAGAGAGCAAGCCAACATAGCCGGCAGCAGCACCCGCGGTAATTTCTGGGAAGTAATCCTGCGCCATCGGTGCAGCATTTTCCAGAATTCCGATACCCGCGGTGACATTAACGAACAAGACGATCCACAGCAGCCAGAACTGTGGGGTGCGCACAGCAGTATTTGCCGACACGTTTCCGGCGGTTTTCATCTTCGATCCGGTATCTTCGGAAGGCTCGTATCCGGCGGGCTTCCAATCCGGGTGCGGCAAGCGAATGGCGTAAGAACCAAGCGCAATAACGATCAGGTAGAGAATGGCAAGGGTCAAAAAGGTGCCGTAGAGACCGTCGGCAAGTTCGGCAGTTTCAGAACCACCACCGAACAGCTCCATCATGGTGTTCGACGCTGGACTAGCAATGAGAGCTCCACCACCGAAGCCCATGATCGCCATACCTGTGGCAAGCCCGGGCTTATCGGGGAACCACTTCATTAACGTCGAGACTGGAGAAATATAGCCGATACCAAGACCGATACCGCCGATGACGCCGTAACCTAAATACACCATCCACAACTGGCCTGCCGCCAAGCCGAAGGTCGCAACAAAGAATCCGACCACCCAAAACAGCCCTGCCGTTGCCATGGAGGTCCGGGGCCCTACTTTTTCTACCCAGTTTCCGGCAACCGCCGATGACAAGCCGAGCATGCCGATCGCCAACGAAAAGATCCAACCAACCGCTACTTCGCGGACGTCGAAAAAGTCCATCAAAGGAGCTTTAAAGACCGAAAATGCATACACCTGCCCAATGGACAGGTGTATAGCCAAAGCGGCTGGTGGGATCAACCAACGATTGAATTCTTTCGGCGCGATGATTCGTGTGCGAGAAAAGAATTTCGTCGGTGTTGGTGCTGACGTTGATGACGATGTTGATGCCGATGTCGATGTTGTTGAGGATGAGGACGCCGAAGACGGCGAGGTGTCCGATGCCATGGGGTCTCCTTAATTTTATACCCAAATCTTATGTTACAAATCACAGCCTGGGAAGAGCGCCCCAAATCTTAGACGACAGACATGCCGATTAACCAATGCTGCCAGCCTTTAAATGCACCCGTTTTTATCTGCGTGCGTGCAGAGTCATATGCGCACGCAGCAGTTCGATTCCTGCCGTACCACGGGCTACAGGCGGTATGCGAGCACACGCTGGCGTGCAGAAATGGTTGCTCCGGCAGGTATACGCAACAGCGCATCTGCTGCCACCGCCTGCTGTAACAGGTGCGATCCTGGTCCAGAAACGACGTGCGCGCGCACGTGTCCACCCGAGTAGTCCAAACGCGCGCGAACGAACTGATCTTTATCAGCGAGCCCAGTTAACGTTTCGCCTGCGATTACCTCAATCGGCGCAGGAACTGTCCCCAGCAGTGGAGCGACGAATAAACGGAAACTCACCAACGACGAGACCGGGTTGCCCGGCAAACACACGCACGGCACCCCGCAGAAACTGCCGTACCCTTGCGGACCACCGGGTTGCTGGCTCACCGCGCCAAACCAGGCGTCGGGAGCGTCGCCAAGCAACTGTCGCACGACTTCATATTTGCCTTTGCTGATTCCGCCTGAGGTCACCACCACATCCGGGCGATGCTGCTCGATGGCTGCGCGCAAACGGGCAGCAAGCTTGTCGACGTCGTCGTCAATGTGTACGCGCCCGACGACCTCAATCCCGAAACGCTGCGCCTGGGCTGCCATCATCGGAAAATTGGCGTCAGGAATGATCGCTGCTCCGAGGCCGCCATTATGTTCGCCGACCTCTGCGGTCTCTGCGACCTCTGCCCCACCTGTAGCAATAAGGATTCGCGCCCGGGTGCGCACCTCGATGGTCGGTACTCCTTGAAACGCTAACGCAGCGATCGCAGTCGGGCTAATAATCTCGCCGGCATCGACGATGGCATCGCCCGCGCTGCTATCGACACCTTGCTTGCGAATGAACTGCCCGGGTTGCGCCTCGGCGATTGTGCGTCTCCGCGCCGCATCGCTTGCGGTTGGTGCTGCAGAGTCGGCACCGCCGTCTGGGAATTCGTCTGGCACTGCATCTTCTACACGGACGATGGCTGCAACATCGTCGGGCACCTTCGATCCCGTCATGATCGGCACGATGGTCTCGCCCGTACCGCGTGGGTCAATGCCGTCCGGATACACCTCGGCGGGATCGGTACCTGCTGGAATATCAGCGCCGACGAGGAAATCTGCGGGCACGCGTTCTAGGGCAGCCTGGCTAAGCGCGTAGCCATCGACTTGCGAATTAGAAAACCGCGGCGAATCGTACGGCGCAGTCACCGTGGCTGTCACGCAGCGCTCCAGTGCGGATGCCACTGGGATGGTTTCCGTGCGTGGCCAGCTAGCAAATTTTTCGAGCAGCGAGGAGATATTCGCCAGGTGCTCTTCAGGAGTTGGCTTTTGCGCGCGGTTTGTCACGCCAGATTGCGTTTCTGTGTTTGCTGTGCCTTCTGGGCTTTCAGGGCTTTCTGGGCTTTCTGCCTGCTGTGGCTGGTTGCTCATAGTTTTATTTAAGCACTCTTGTCCAGATATATAGGGCCCAGGCCCCGATATATATCGGGCCCCGACCCCGCTCGTCGTGGCGCGGGACACAGTGTGTACAAGGCTCGCACCGCACCTGTGCATCACGCTTTGCACAGGTGCGTCTGCAGCAGGCAGAATGGGAACTATCATGCTGCGTATTCACTATTTTTCTGCCGCCCGCGCCGCTGCAGGTACCGCCCAGGAAGACGTTTCCGACACCAATTTTTCCACTCTCGCCGAGCTGCTTAACGCGCTTGCACAACAACACACCGGAACCACGGATTCTGGGATGAGCCTGGCAGATATTTTTCCCCGCTGTAGTTTCCTTCTCGACGGCGCAGCCGCCGCACCGTCGTCTTCCCTTGTCGGCGTACAACGCGTCGACGTTTTGCCACCATTCGCAGGCGGTTAAAAAACTACTACCCTGGGCACATGACCACACGCAGTGCAGACACCACTCGTTCCGAAAGCGCCGCCGACGACAGTGACACACCGGGTAAGTCGAACACACCGGGTAAGTCAAACAAAGTCAAGGCCAGCCCCGAAGAAGTAGCAGCAAGCACCTGGCTCGCGGCAGTTCTGGATACTTTTGCGATCGATCACCAAGTCCTGCGCGCCAATATTAAAGACATCTTGGATCTCACCAGCTACGTTGCGCACACCCACTCACGCCCAGCAGCGCCGGTGACGGCATTTCTCGTCGGGTTGGCAGCCGGAAAGTCAGCACGGGGACAGACTGCGGAAGAACTCAATCTCGCGGTACAGACTTGCTTGGAGCAATTGCCTCACCAGACTGCTACGCCCGGCTCCGAGACGCACTACAACGTTGACGAGACGCAATGAAATCGATGAGGTATTTCCATGGCACAACGACTGACAGCACGGACCCCAATTACCCGCGTCTATCGCAACACCGCGGATGCACAACCGGCAACAGAATTTGACATCTCCGAGCGGGTCGACACTTTAGCGGTGGAAGAACCGCTCCAGATCCGGGTTGATGGCACCGATTTCGTCACGACGATGCGTACCCCCGGCCATGACTTCGAGTTGGTGCACGGCCTGCTGTATGCCGAAGGCGTCATCGCCGCTGCTGCTGATGTCGCGACCATGCGCTATTGCGGCGGAGCCGTCGGCGGCGATGGACTGAACACCTTTAACACCATCGATGTGACATTAGCCGCCCACACCACTGCCACCGCATCACCGTCCGGAGCCACCAATCTACCGGTGCGTACGGTCACGATGAACTCGGCCTGCGGAATCTGCGGCACTACTTCGATCGACGACGTCGAAAAGCGCATCGCCTATCCGATCCAGCCTGTCACTCCCACCGCGGAATTCGTCCTCGGTCTCCCCGGCTTGTTGCACGACGACCAAAAGGCTTTCCGACGCACCGGGGGCATTCATGCAGCCGGGGCTGTCACCGGCGACGGGGAACTGTTGTACGCGCGCGAAGACATCGGCCGCCATAACGCCGCAGATAAGGTGATCGGGGCACTGCTGATGAACGATATGATTCCTGTGCACGGCATGTATTTGGTCATGACTTCACGCGCAAGTTTCGAGCTCGTGCAAAAAGCTGTGCTAGCGGGGTTCTCCGGTTTGGTGGCTGTGTCTGCCGCCACATCGCTCGCGGTCAAACTCTCACGTCAAACGGGATTTTTCCTCAGTGGTTTTACCCGGGAAAATCGTATGAATTTGTATAATGGAAGCCTGGAAAACATTCAACGGGAATGACATCCACGTGCGCGCACATGCACATTTATCTTGCGAAAAGGAGAAATTCCATGCTTCCTCGTAACCGAGCAACAACTATCCGTCGCATCGCCACCGGTGCCCTAGCTGCCGGCGCGCTGACCTTGGCAGGCTGCCAGTCTGACGGTGGTTCCTCCAGCGAAAGCTCCGCCGCTGACAGCACAGCGTCGAACGCAGAAGCACAGGATGTAACCCTGTTCGCCGCCGCATCCACTCGCGTTATTGGTGATGAACTGGTCGAAGAAGCCAAGAAGCTGGATCCACCAGTCAACTTGACCATTAACAACGCGGGCTCGACCGACCTGGTCAACCAAATCAACGAAGGTGCGCCAGCTGACGTCTTGCTGACCGCAAACCTCAAGGCCATGGAGCAAGCCAAGAGCAACGGCGACGTGGAAGATTTCGAATTGGTCGCGGGAAACACCTTGGTCATGGTCGTCCCGAAGGCCAACCCAGCAGGTATCGAAAGCGTCGACGACCTGACCGAAGACACCACTTTGGTGGTTTGTGATCCTTCGGTGCCTTGTGGTGACTTGACCGAAAAACTGGCTGCAGAAAACGACTTGGAACTGCACCCGTCGTCGTTGGAGCACTCCGTAACCGACACGCTGGGCAAGGTGCTGTCCGGCCAGGCTGACGCAGCATGGGTGTACAAGACTGATGCCGTCGCCGCTGGCGATGACGTCGAGGTCATCGAGATTCCACAATCGGAAGAATTCGTCAATGAATACCCTGCAGCTGTGTTGCAGAACGCTGCGAACGCCGAAGCAGCACAGGCTGTTCTCGAATTGTTGCAGAGTGAAGCACTGCGTTCGGTTTGGGAAGGCGCCGGCTTCCTGCCAGCGAAGAACTAAAAACTAAACCGAGGAAGTACCGCACCATGGCGCAAGCTCATTCAACTGAGTGGACCCCGCAACCAGTTCGACCGAACAATCCGATTGGCCTGATGCTGCTGGCGGGAGTAGCTGTGGTGACGGTGCTGGGCCCGCTGTTGGCCCTGATTTTCCGCGTCCCCTGGGATCGATTCACCGAGGTTATTGCTGAACCATCCACGCTCACTGCAGTGTGGTTATCGTTGTCGGCGGCATTTTTGTCCACCCTGATTACGATCCTGCTGGGTATTCCCTTATCGCTGTGGCTATTACACAACAGTGGCGGCACCTGGTTTGTGCGACTTTTGGTCGTTCTACCGTTGGCGATGCCGCCGGTGGTGGCCGGTCTTGCGCTGACCGCCGCCATCGGCCGCCGGTCGTATACTTCCGGCATTTTGGATGCACTCGGCATCAACATCGCCTTTACTTTTAGCGGCGTGATCGCCTCCCACATATTCGTCACGCTTCCGTTCGTCGTGGTATCCGCAGACTCTGCGCTGCGCCAGATCAATCGCGAGATCATCGATTCTGCACTCAGCATTGGCATGAGCTACCGCCGGGTAATTTGGCGTGTGATCTTACCGACGATCATTCCCGCGGTGGGCACCGGTGCCGGTCTCGCGTTTGCCCGCTCGCTGGGTGAATTCGGTGCCACCCTGACGTTTGCCGGCTCCCTACCCGGTGAAACCCGCACCCTGCCGTTGGCCATTTATCTCAATCGCGAAGTTGATGCGGATATCGCGTACACCCAAGCAGTTTTGCTGATTTTCATCGCAATCGTCGTGTTGTGCCTATCCGGTGTGCCAACGTTGCTGAAAAAACGCCACAAGCACCGCGTGAGCCGGAACGTCGGCCTGAATCGCAGGCGGTTGAGCGAACTCACCGACGAAACAACAACCCCCGTTGCACTACGTGTGAACGGTTGTGACATCGATTCCGGCCAGACCACTGCTGTTGTCGGATCCAATGGTGCCGGAAAAACCACGTTGATGAAGGCCATCGCCGGTCGCCTGGGTGGCGCAGACATTAAGTTTTTTGACGACGACGGCAGCGAGTATCAGAAGCAGCCAAAGGTCATCATTCTCACGCAAAACCCGGCATTACCCCCGGCAGCGAACGTCATACAAGCCATCACCATGGCCACCCGCGATACAGAACGCGCGCGAGCACTGCTCGAAGCCGCCGGTCTGAGTGAACTCGAATCCGTTCCCGTCCCGGCACTTTCTGGTGGACAATCGCGCCAGGTCGCTATCGTGCGTGCGATCGCAGCCAGCCCAGAAGTTCTCATTTTGGATGAACCGTTCGCGGGCCTAGACAGCTCAATTGCAGCGCAGTGGAAAGCCTATTTCCGCGCCACAGCGCGGCAGCGCACCACTTTGTTGGTCACGCACAACGGCCACGACATCGCTTCGCTGTCTGATAACGTCATGTCGATCGCGGCCGGTCGTATCGTATCTTATGGTGAAACGGCGTCACTGGCCACGGCACCAAACACGAAGTTCTTGGCAACGACGCTGGGGCTCAACGCCCTCGCCGGCACAGTGGCAGCTGCAGCAGACAGTTCCGCACACGCCACCTCGATCAACTGCGGAAAGTTGACGCTGGCGATCGATGCTGCTGGTCATGCCGGAAAAAAGGCACCTTCTGCGGCCGACGGGGCCAAGCTACTCGTTACGTGGCTGCCATCTGCAGCCTGGTTGCGCAAAGGTTCCGCACACAGCGTGGCCAACCACTCCACCGCCACAGACCAGTCTGCAGTAACCAACTGCTGGACGGGAACGATCGTTGATATCTCGGTGCCGCACCCAACGGTCTGCGATATCACCGTCGAAACTGGCGGCGAGCAGCTTGACGTGACAATCTCTCCGGAAAAAGCAGAAGAGCTGGGGCTGCAGCTTGACGACGAAGTCACCTGGGGCATCGATGCAGCACACATCTCAGTAACCGAGCTTGCTTCGCACGACAGCGAAGAAGGCACACAAACGCTTAGTGCATAAATGCGTAAGTGCATAATCGCGAAAAGCTAGCGCATAAAAAACACCGCCAGGGCTAGCTGGCGGTGCACGTTACACGTTTTTTGCTGCTAAGGCTAAGCCTGGCTGACGCTGGTTTCGACCGGGCCAGCCACGCCCAATTCCACGACTTTCAAGCCCTGGCCACGGGCGTCGGCAAGCAAAGCCTCGTCAATGTCTTCGGTGTGCAGCACCATGATGGTTGGTCCAGCACCCGACAAATATGCTGCATAACCGCGGTTGCGCAAACGGTTGACCCACTCGGCGGTGACTGGCAATACGTCTGAACGATACGGTTGGTGCAGGCGGTCACGGGTGCCTTCCCACAGCAACTCTGGGTGATGTTGGATCGCGACCGTCATCACTGCGACACGAGAAACGTTGAATGCAGCATCCCCGTGAGTCACATGACTAGGAAGCACGCGACGAACCGCCGGAGTCGAAGCATGGAAGTCAGGAACGATGGCAGTCGCCCGAATCTCGTCAGCGACGTCAATGCTGACTGCCTTGTACTCCGGCGCAGAGCGTCCATCAACTGGCACCGTCATCCACGACACTGTCGCTCCACCAAGCACAGATGCCGCAGCATTGTCCGGGTGGCCTTCGAATGCCGAAGACAACTGCACGACTTGCTCGTCGGACAGCGGATAACCCGCCAACGCATTCGCAGCAGCAACCCCGGCAACCGCTGAGGAGGCCGATGAGCCCAAACCACGGGACTGTGGAATCGCGTTAGTGCACGTCACACGCAAGCCAGGGGCGCTCGCATTCGCTGCATTGAGCCCAGAGCGTAAAGCCTTGACCACGAGGTGTGAGCCATCACGCGGGAGTTCTTCTTCGCCTTCGCCATAGATCTCAATGTCCAGACCGGATGCCGTGACTTCGACTTCAATGACATCGTAAATGCCGAGCGCAAGGCCCAACGTATCGTATCCCGGCCCCAGGTTCGCCGACGAAGCCGGAACACGGACGGTTGCTTTGGTACCGATTTCTAGCTCGGTGCTCATCGTGAGTGCTACTTCCTTAAACTTGCCTAACCTACACCATCGTTAAACGTCGAGACGAATAACCGAGTGCACCTGCTTCACATCCGAAGACTGCTTCAATGCTTCCACGGTGTCATGCAGAACGGCTTCTTTGGCGCGGTGGGTAACGACGATCAAGCGTGCGACGCCGTCTTCGTTTTCTTCCTGCCGCACCGTGCGCAAAGAAATGCCCTGTTGCGCGAAGGTAGCGGACAAGTCAGAGAGCACACCTGCGCGATCCACGACTTCCATGTCAATGTGGTAGCGCGTGCTGACTTCACCGAAATCAGCAAGCGGCAGGTTGGCGTACATATTATCGCCGGGAGCACGGCCGCCATGGACCTTGTTGCGTGAAGCACCGACCAGGTCGCCCAACACCGCAGATGCGGTTGGGTCTCCGCCGGCACCGTTGCCGTAGAACATCAGGGAGCCAGCTGCTTCGGCTTCGACAAAAATCGCGTTATACGACTCGTTAACGGATGCCAGTGGGTGGTCTTTGGCAACCAGGGTTGGGTGGACGCGCGCGTTCACGGCATCATTGCCCTGCTCGTCGGTGATTTTTTCACAAATTCCCAACAACTTAATGACGTACCCGGCCTTGTCTGCCGCTGCGATATCGGCAGCGGTGATGTCGCGGATACCTTCACAGTGCACATCATCGAAGTTCACGCGTGTATGAAAGCCCAGCGATGCCATAATCGCAGCCTTCGACGCGGCATCGTGGCCATCCACGTCGGCGGTGGGGTCGGCTTCGGCATAGCCCAGATCGGTCGCGATCTGCAGGGCTTCGTCGTAGCCCATGCCCTCAGTAATCATCTTGTCCAGCATGAAGTTGGTCGTTCCGTTGACGATTCCGGAAATACGACGGATCTGATCACCGGCAAGGGAACGACGCAGCATACCGACGACGGGGATTGCGGCTGCTACTGCGGCCTCGAAGTACAAATCCACGCCGGATTCGTCGGCAGCTTGTGCCAATTCATCGGCGTGTGCGGCCACGAGCGCCTTGTTCGCGGTCACCACAGATTTACCTGCGCGCAATGCCGCGAGGACGAGCTCGCGTGGGTAGTCAATGCCACCAATGAGTTCGACAACCACATCGACGTCGTCACGCTCGATCAGTGAGCGCGCATCACCAGTGATCATTTCTGGATCGACGCCAGGGCGTGCTTTCGAGGTGTCGTCAACTGCAACACCACGCAGCTCCAACGGGCCACCGACGCGCTCGCGGAAATGCGGAGCATTTTCGCCCAACAAGCGAATGACCTCAGTACCGACGGTACCCATTCCTAATACAGCAATTCCGACAGACTTGCCAGCATTATCGTTGGTATGGGCAGGAGAATGAGCGACCATAGTTTTTGTCATTCCTTCTAGTTTCGTCGTGGTTATTCGTTTAGTCGTAGTTAGACGTTGTCCACCGTTGTTCAGCTACGCTCACGGGCCAACGAGCCAACGGGCCAATGAGTTAACGGAACAACGGCGCAACGGTGCACCTGCACGCAATCGTACCGGCTTTGCGGGCAATTTTAGCTTGCCTGGCAAATTTTATTCAGCACTTGGCTCAGCGGATTCGCCGACATCGAGACTCAATAAATCCTCAATGGTTTCACGGCGTAGCATCAACTCAGCTGTGCCTTGACGCACCGTGACCACCGCGGGACGCGTGAACGCGTTATACCGCGATGACATTGGGTAACAGTACGCACCCGTAACCGCCAATCCGATGAGGTCACCGCTGCGCACATCAGCCGGGCAGGCGAAATCTGCAATCAAGATATCGCCCGATTCGCAATGCGCACCAACCAAGCGGGTGGGCTTTTGGTGGCCATCCGTAAACCGAGATACCACTCGGGCGTCGTACTCTGCTCCGTAGAGAGCTGGGCGAATGTTATCAGACATGCCACCATCAACCGCTAAATACCGGCGGTAACGGTCGTCGTCAATCTGCACATTCTTGTCGGCGCCAATCTCATATACCGTCACTGCAGCCGGGCCCACGAGTGCGCGGCCAGGTTCGACGACGACTCGTGGAGCCGAAATCCCCAAGAATGCAGCCTTGCTGCGCACTGCGGCGATCAACTCTTCAGCGATACCAGCAATGTCCAGCTCGGAATCGTCGGCCAGGTACGGCACACCATAACCACCACCGAGATCCAAAACCGGCAGCTGCAGCCCCAGTTCTTGGTGCACGCGAGCAAACAGCTCCAGCAAGCGGTTGGCTGCCAAGGTAAAACCGTCGGCGTCAAAAACCTGCGATCCGACGTGACAGTGGATGCCTTCAAGGTCCAACGCCGGCGCATTGTGTGCATCGACAACCGCCTGCCAGGCGTCGCCGGCAGCCAAGGAGAATCCAAATTTCTGGTCTTCGTGGCTTGTCGCGATGAACTCATGAGTGTGAGCATCCACGCCGGGGGTAACTCGCACGAGAACGGATTGTGTGGTTCCCAGCTCGGCTGCGATGTCATTGAGTTCTACGAGCTCACCAGGTGAATCCACGACGACATGACCCACGCGCGAGGTCACGCACTTGCGCAAAAAGTCGCGGTTTTTGGTATTGCCGTGCACCGTAATGCGATCAGCAGGAAACCCGGCGCGCAGGGCAATGAGAAGTTCGTTCAACGAAGCCACGTCAAGCGAAAGGCCTTCGTCGTTGACCCAGCGCACAATGCGCGTCGACATCATGGCTTTCGAGGCATAATGCACATTCTCTGCACCATTGAATGCGCGTGCCATATCACGACAGCGCGAACGAAAATCATCCTCGTCGAAGATCATCACCGGGCTGCCAAAACGCTCGACAATCTCGGGCAGGGCTACGCCTGCGATCGTCACGGTGCCATCCGGTTCACGCTGTGCGTTTCGCGGCCACACGTGACTTGGCAATTGGTTGAAATCAGAAAGGTGCATAGTCATAGTTCTACATCCGTTCTGGGGCGCTGACGCCGACCATGGTTAGGCCGTTGCGCAGCACCTGGCGGGTAGCGCGTGCAAGTGCCAACCGTGCGCTGTGGATCGGTTCGGCTTGCTCGCCTGCTTTCGGCAAAATCTGGCATTGGTCATAGAAGCGGTGGAATGTCGCAGCCAGGTCTTCCACGTAGCGCGCAATGCGGTGCGGTTCGCGGAGTTGTGCCGCTGTGGCAACCACCTCAGGGAACTCGCCCAGAGTGCGGATAAGATCACCTTCTTTGTCGTGGACAAGCATTCCCAGATCTGGATCATCGACACTAACACCAAGCTCGGCGGCTTTCCGCTCAATCGAACACAGCCGCGCATGCCCGTATTGCACGTAATACACCGGGTTGTCGGCTGACTGGGCGGTCCACAGTGCCAGATCAATATCGACGGAGGTATCCACACTAGAGCGCACCAGCGAGTAGCGTGCGCCATCGATGCCGATGGCTTCGACGAGATCTTCTAGGGTGATCACGGTTCCAGCACGCTTCGACATCCGCACGGGCTTACCGTCACGCAACAAGTTCACCAGTTGGCCGATGAGCACCTCGACGTTTTCTGGGTCATAACCCAGTGCTTGTGCGGCAGCGCGCAAGCGACCGATATAACCGTGGTGGTCGGCACCGAGCATGTAGATCGCTAGGTTGTGACCGCGATCGAATTTATCGGCCACATAGGCGATATCACCGGCAATATAGGCGTGGTCACCGTCGGATTTGATGACAACGCGGTCTTTGTCATCACCGAATTTTTCCGCACGAAGCCACCAGGCACCATCGGCTTCGTATAGGTTGTCGTTGTCGCGCAGTGTGCTGATCGCGCGCTCAACTGCGCCTGATTCGTATAAAGAATTCTCGTGGAAGTAGACGTCGAATTCTACGCCGAATTCTTTCAGCGAATTCTTAATCTGCTCGAACATCATGTCCACACCCAGCGCGCGGAACTTCTCCTGCACCGCGGCAGGCTCACCAGTCAACGCAGACGGGTCTTTATCCATGATGGCGGCGGCAATTTCGTGGATATACGATCCGCCATAGCCGTCTTCCGGGGTTGGCTCGCCTTGCGCATCGGCAACCAGCGAGCGTGCAAAGCGGTTGATTTGTCCGCCGTGGTCGTTGAAATAGTATTCCCGGGTTACTTCTGCCCCGCTGGCCTCCAGCACGCGTCCGAGGGAGTCGCCAACGGCAGCCCAGCGCGTACCACCCAGGTGAATCGGCCCGGTGGGGTTAGCTGAAACAAATTCCAGGTTGATGCGTTGTCCGTGTAGGGCATCCGAGTTTCCATATTCCTGCCCCTCCCGTAAGACCTTGGCGACGATCTCGCCCTGTGCATCTGCTGCAAGCCGAATATTCACAAAGCCCGGACCCGCAATTTCCGCCTCGTCGATGGCAGCGTTTTGTGCGAGCGCTTCCGCTAGCCAAGTAGCAAATTCGCGCGGATTAGCTCCAGCTTTTTTGGCCACCTGCAATGCGATGTTGCTGGCATAATCGCCGTGTTTCGGGTTACGTGGACGCTCGACCGTAACTACCTCTGGAAGAACGGAGGCATCCAGTTCGCGTTGCGCCAAAACCGTGGTGGCAGTGTCTTTGATTAATTGGGATAGATCAGCTGGGGTCATAGCAGTTTAGTGTAATAGACCGGCGAGCATGCACCGAAAACCGGCATTCACCAAACTCGCAAGAAACAAAACATTGCCTAAATTATTCTGCAGAATGTGGCGAGCCCGACGGCGTTGCATAGTACCGTTGACAGGCAAGCGCACTAACATGACGGAAGTTAACTATTTTCACTTTCACAACAGCTTGGAAGGATTTGCCCGTGCGATCCACACCGCCATCACGACGGAGCCGTATCACCATCGCCAGCATTGCATGCCTCGGTGCCGCCACCGCCTTGTTGCCTCCGCTGCAGGCACATGCCGGTATCGCCGAACACCCGGCGCGCAATGCGCAGATCACTTGGGAAGACTGTCCGGAACAGGTCGTCGATGATGCAGCTGAATGTGGACGCATAGACGTGCCCACGTATCACGATAATCCGGAAGCTGGCTCGATCTCGGTAGGGTTTGTGCGGCAAAAAGCTACCGGGAGCTCCCGTGGGGCTGTATTTGGCAATCCGGGCGGCCCCGGTGGCGACGGTTATTCCTATTTCGCTGGCGACATGTTCGAGTGGCCGGACGGCATCACCCAAGAGTGGGATCGTATCGCGGTACAGCCGCGCGGATTAGCTGGATCAACCCCAGTTAAATGTGATCAGCCCCAGGACATCGTGGCCAACAATCCATTTACCCGCCCAGGCGGTTTTTGGAAAGATGCCTGTGAAAACGGCACACCGGGATACACAGACTCGTTGACCACTCAGAACACAGCACACGACTGGGACTGGGTGCGCGAGGCCCTCGGTTATGACGAAATCTCCATCCTCGGTCTGTCCTATGGCACCTATTTGGGTTCGGCCTATGCCAGCGCCTACCCACAACACACCGATCGACTCATCCTCGATTCTGCGATGAACCCCAATGTTTCGTGGGGCGGGGTGTTGGAGCAACAAAAACGCGGCTATGACAACGCCTACGAAGACTTTTTTACGTTCGCCGCTGACCGCAACGACACATATGGCCTAGGCACAACCCCACTGGCTGTCTACAATTCCTGGTCACACAAGATTTTGCAGGAATCTGGCATCAACCCCACCAACGTGGCGCCTGCAGCACGCATCGGCGACCTGCCACCAGGTCTGGAATGGTCTGGTGCCATCGGTACGGAGATTATCGACGCTACCGGTCAGGGCTTGGCACAATTGGAACACGTGACGCGCTCGACGTTGAACCCTGGCGCGAGCCTGGCTAACTCAGCAACCGTTGGTTTGACCCATCAACTGGTTCCGCAACCACGGCAGTGGGACAAGCTAGCCAAACACATCAACGGCAGCGAAGATTTGCTTGCCGACGTCGACAAGCACGCTGATCTCAGCGAAGAAGAAATCAAGCGGATTGTCGAAGCCCAAACCGTGACCACCGCCATGCAGCAGTTGTTGGTCTGCAACGAAAACGTCACCCCACCGAACCCAGCATTGTTGCCAGAATATCTGTGGGCGAATTACATCGTCAGCGATATTCCTACTGCAAGCGCGTATCGCATGGCCGCCGGACACACGTGCAATGGCGCCGCGCCCGTCACCGGTGTTGCCCACTTAGATGGCAGCGAACTCGAGGTGCAGCCGCTGCAAATCAGCGCAACGGGGGACCCGCAGACTGTCTATTCTGACCACCAGTCGCTTGCCGAGACGATGAACGCTCACGTCGTTACGGTCCACGGCCCCGGTCATGGTCACGTCGGCAATGGCAATAAGGTGGTTGACGATATCGTCGTTGATTATCTGCGCACAGGAAAGACCCCCGAGTTGTCTGACGCTCCAGGATTTTTCGATCAATAGCGCGTACGCACGAACAGGCACACGGTATGTGTAAGGCGAGAACGATGGGCAGCAATAACGATGGACAGCAATGCACATCGACGCGCCGTGGCAGCTAAAACCAGTGTGCTACTAAAATTTCTTGCCGCGACCTGCTAATTACTAGCAACTACGCCTGAGGTGTTAGTATTTAGGTCGCGGTAAATTCCGCACTTTGCCCCCGTAGCTCAGCGGATTAGAGCGTCGGTTTCCGGTACCGAAGGTCGAAGGTTCGAACCCTTTCGGGGGCACCACTTCTCATGCAGCAGCTGGTCTTACCGCTGCTGCATTTTCTGCTGCGGGTTAAACGCCAAAAGTGCGCACCGCTAACACCGCCCGGCATCCCATGCATGGTGCCCCGGCAACACGGACCGACAGTTATCATTGTGGTCCGGCCGGTGGGCACCCATCGACGCCTTCATAGCTGGGGATGTTGTCGACGGCGAGGATGGCTTCCATGAAATTGCGGATGCTCGGTATATCGTCGGTATGCAGGTGATCAAAAATCAGCCGCCGCACGGATTCAACGTGATCTGGTACTGCTTTTTGCAGCCGCTGCATTCCTTCGTCGGTCAGCACGACGCTCACTCCGCGCCCGTCACCACTGAAGCGTTCCTTGCGCAGCAAACCGCGCTTTTCCATCCGCGTAATTTGATGCGATGTGCGGGATCGATCCCACACCAACTCATCGCACAGCGCGCACAGACGCAATCTCTGATCGGGTGCCTCAGACAAGACTACGAGTACCCCGTATTCCGCCGTAGACAATCCACTTGCGCTAAGAAGTGTTTCGTCTAAAACACGGTTGATCTTGCGATTGGCCTGCAAAATAGTTCGCCACAGGCTTTGTTCTTCTTCATCGAGCCAACGTACAGGTTCTGGCATGGGCTTATTCTAACGAATTATGTTGACAAGTCAGATTTTGCTCGTTCCCGCGGTTAATTCCCGCATGGAAAAGCTTTGCGCATCGACAATGCGGGAATAGCGCTCCGGCATACACGTCAACACAAAAACCTGGGTTTGCCGAGCAATCTCGCTGAATAATGCTGCCATGAGTTTTAAGCGATGTGCATCGGTGGAGCCTAAAGCATCGTCTACCATCACAGGCACGGGAATAGCCGACGAGCCCGGCGCCCCGCTGTCGCTTCCCTGCTCTTCCCGGGCCGTGAGTGCAGCGACCGCGAAACGCACGAGTAGGGCTAGCTGTTCCTGGGCGCCACCGGAAAGTTGCTCGGTGGAAAGCGAAGTATCGTCGATCATGCGCTGTGAAATCGCGAGATTCTCATCAAGCTCGAAACTCACGGCTCCGTCAAATATAACCTTCGCGAACCGCTCCAGCTGGCGAGCAAATGGTTCCATATAGCGCTTGCGTGCCGCATCGCGATGCTTAAGCAAACTTTCCCGTAATCGGGCGGCAGCATTGGCTCGACGCGAGACCAGAGCATGTTCAGTCCGTCGGTGCTCCAACTCTGATTCGGCTTTGTGCAATCTCTCCGCTGCACCGGTGGCCGCTTTAATATGAGAACTCAATTCTAGCTTTCGGTGCTGCGCATTTTCGACAGTCTTCTGCAAATGCACCAGATGCGCCTTCGCGCCTTCCCAGTGCCGCACCGCCGCGACGACATCGACTTCTTCGACTTCCGTCAACGCCTTGTCACGGGCTTCAATTGCTTGTTGCCACTGCAGGTTTGCAAGCGCGGCATTTTCCCGCAGCTTATCCATAGTTGCGCTATCTGCACGGCTTTCCACCTTCTTTTCGGTGGCAGCAACATTGTCGATAGCAGAGTTGTAGCGTTCACGTAGCTGCAAGGCCTCGCGCTGGGCAGGTCGAGCATCATAGACCGCAAGTGCACCCGCAATTTCGGTGACTTTCCGCCGCGCTGCTTCCTCGGCGTCGTCAGCGGCCGCGACTTTCTCCGCGATTTCTTCCCTTGTCAGCTCTGTAAACTCAGGCAGCTCTGTAAACTCAGTAAGATCTACAAGCTCAGTAGACTCTGCACTTTTATCCTGACTAATGCCACCGCCATCATCGGCCACGCTCTGCTCATCGGCCACGTTTTCGCGGCATGCTTCGACCAGCCTGGCTAGTTCTTGTTCCAGGCTGTCCATATCGCGCTCGCCGACCACGCCATCACGGCGATATCGCAGCGCAGCGATTTCTTCATCGAGTTCACTACACCGCATGTACACTTCTTTGGCCTGTGCAAAATCGCTACAGCCGCATTGTTCTAATAACTCCTGGTAATGTTCGCGGGCCTGTTCTACAGCAGATAACGCAGAATCGACGGCCGTGGTTTCCTTGCGAGCACTACGATAAACCGCGGTAATATCACCGATACGCATTCTCATGCCGTCGGCAAGCGCAATGCTCCGGTTATCGTCGTCAGGCGTGCCGAGAACAAGCGTGCGCGACGATTCGCCATTTTCAACCGTGATCGTCTGTGGGGACTCTGCCTGCAGTTCCAAGCGTGCTGCTTGCGCCTCGGCAAGTTTCTCTTCGACCGCTACGTCGTCATGAGCTTGGCGTAGTGCATTCCACTCAGCATGGTCGATATACGCAGGCAGCGCAGCTGTTTTCTCCCGAGCTGCCGCAATCTCAGCATCTATCGCCGCAACCGTTTCTGTTAGCTCTTGCAGTTCGTTAATGCGTTCGACGTTGTGCCGATTCTGGACAGCGTGCCGGGCTGCTTTGTGCAATTCGCGCTGTTGCCGGTAATTGTCCTCAGCTGCTGCTTTTTCCTCCTGGAGCCGTGCGATGGCTGCAGTTTCCTGTTGCTCACGAAGCTCGGCCTCCCGGAGTTGCTCGACAAGCTCGTCCCGATGTGCCTTGTCGCGCTGCAAATCCTCCAATAATGCGTTGCGCTCGTCTAAAAGCCCGGACTCTGAGTTTTTCTGTTTTTCAGTCTGGCGCACAGCGAGCACGGCATCGTCGTAGCGCTTTTGCACAGATTCCGCGGAGTTCTTGTGCTGCGCAGTTTCGGCTACCTCGCGTTCTGCCTCGTCGATATCTGCTGCGGCATCTTGTTCACGTTGGCGAAGTTCCTCATACTCGCTGACGTGGTCCGATAATTTGTCGACCTGGTCTTTCCGTTCCTTATAGTGTGCTTCGGCTTCTGCGAGTTTCTCTTCTGCGGCTTTCAGCTCTTTTGCCGGCCGCGCAGTTTTTTCAGTGAAATAGCGCGTAAATTCAGCATTGACTGCAGAAAGCAACGTTGATTCTTCATGCATGTGTTCAATCGTGCCCCCAGCCACGGCGCTGCCTCCTGCTTGGCTACCAGCTGTATTCAAGGCAGTTTCGACACTCGCAATCCCGGCAGCTTCCAGAGTATGGTCTAGTTTTCCTTGCCGGACAAACAGCGCATTGAGCAGATCGCTATCCAAGTGTTCTGAAATAATTGCTGCCAATTCGTCGTCGGCCGCTCTATTGCGCAGGGTGGTTTTCCGAGAACCGGGAAATTTTAACTCGCATTTTTTACTGCTAGTCGAAGTAGAAAACTGTTTATACAGTTCCATACGGTGCGGGCCGATTTCGAGATCTAACCAAATTTCAGGCCATTGGTCGGAGTTTGCGGGAATGAGCGCTCGGACTTCTTGTTTGCTCGAGTTGTGCGGAATATTAAGGCACGCATGGATAGCGTCCATGATGGTGGACTTGCCGGCTTCGTTATCACCATGAATGATCACGACACCGGTGTCGGACAGATCACCCAGTTCAAGGTGCCGAATAGCCCGGACATTGTCTAGTTTGATTCCATGAATGCGCATCATCGGCGCGCCTCCTTCGTCAAGCGGAATAATAGCTGCGCTGCTTCTCGTGATACAGCATCCGTGTGTGCTTCTGCGAGCAACTCCTCGAAAGCCTCGCGCACATAGCCGTGCACATCGAGGTTGGCTAACTCGCCATCGTCTGGTCGCAAAGCTAAGCCCGGCGAGGAATTCGATTCGAATAACGCACCGAAACTCGGCCGTAGATCAGCAAGTTCGGCTTCTAAGCGCATCGTATCGGTCAAACTCAGCGTGCCACGTAAATAGTATTTGATGACTGTGCGCCGTTTATTGGTATATGACCGCAAATATTCCAGAAACGAATCGACCGCAGCTGCATCATCGAGTTCCGGTCGGAGGGCGTGGAATTGCCACTGCCCTACGGCATGCTTGACGACGTCTACCTCAGCACGCCCGGTGTGCGTAGTCGGCTTCGTGATGGTCACGACTAAGGCGTTGCCAGAATCAGTCTCTCCGCCATCGGAATCAAAACCCCAAGCAGCAAGCTTGTGAAAGTCCGTGGTTTCCGGTGCACCAGAAAACCACACGCGCCCAGTGTCGCCCAGCGCCGCTGTCGAGTGTGTATCACCCAATGCCAGATAATCGACGGTACCGGCAACCAGGGCTTGTTCCACCCGGTGTAGATCGATGAGATCTGGAGAAATTTCATCGCCGAAAGATTCGACTTGCCCGTGTCCCACCAGCACTCGAATTTTGTCAGTGGGGTCCAGATTTTCTATGGCGGCTGCCACGAGGTCGTGATCAGATTTTTTCACCAGATAGGGTGCGCCGACGATGTCAACGGCAGAAGAAAACGCAATGGGTTCTGCGCTGTCGATAACGTGGATATTGGTGTGCTCTTTGGCCTGAAAGAAAATGGAGTCTGCTACCAGTGGATCATGGTTTCCTGGCAGAAGGTAGACCGGCACCGGAAGCGATGCCATCGTCTCCAATGCACGCTGTAAGGTGCGGTGCTCAAGTGAGTTATCATCAAAAACGTCACCTGCAACCACGATAAATTCGCAGCTTTCCGCTGCTGCGATCTCTCCAAGTGTTTCAATCGCGGCCAATCGCGCATCTTCGAAGCGTGCGGCTGCATCTGTACCAAGAAAATGGCGACGCATGCCGAGCTGAAAATCGGAGGTATGGAGGAACTTTACTGTATGTGTGCTGGAAGAATGCTTCACAGCCCCATTACTAGCACAGACGTGTCACACTGCTATTTTTCGTGTGTAAGAAAATGGTACATATCTTCGATATCAGACACCGCGCGCAATAAATCGATGTTTGTGTGGCTGACTGCACGCAAGGCCTTGCGCAACAAATCTGGGTCAGAGTCATCGATTGCCGGGGCAGTCTTTGGCGTGGGCACGGCAGGCAGCTGACGCCCCGTCCAAAAGGTTTCTGCCCCCTGTTCGGTCGCTTGCCGAGCAACTTCGTTAGCCGAAGCCGTAATCATCTGTTCCAGTTGGACGAGTTCGATACCGCGCAACTGGAAAACAGCCGCTGGGTCCGCATCTAGCTTCGCCGCCAACTCTTCCGCAAACGCCACCTGGTGCTTACAAATCCACGCACTATCCGGGCAATCACAAAAACACCGTAGGTCATCGTCGCTGTCGGCTAGCAAGATCGTCAATAGCTCATCGGAAAGCTCCCCGGCGCGCACTCGTTCCATCGCGCCAGCAGTTTCTGCAAGTATCCGCCCCACGGCAGCAAGCTCATCGACAGAGCGGGGCGGCAGTTGGATCACGACAGAAAACGGTTGATTCTGCGAACCGGCAACTTGTCCGTGGGCGGCACCATTTCGGATAGCGATGTCAACGACGTGCCCGCCTCGCGCATAATCAATTCCGCGTTGATAGCGCCCGTCATCAGCATTATCTTGGATCATTGCTCGTAGCTTGAGCCCGGCACTACCTTGTAATGGTCGCGAGCGATACAACTGCTGACGAGCTGTCTCGTAGGATCGATGCTCGTCAGTGGTGGGCTTGCGCTCTGTGGGCTTGGCGACGCGAGTGCGTGCACCAAAGTTCGCGTAGATGACATTATCTACCGTCACGTTGTTACGTTCTTTGGAGTGCTCGCCGTGCTTGTGCTTGTCGTTCATAGCCTCACTAGTTACTGCTCGCGGTAACTCATCAATTCTGCCAATTGCTCTGGCGCCAACTCGGTGATCCAGCCTTCGCCTTCACCCACGATGGCACCCGCTAAATGGGTTTTGCCGTCTAGGATATCCTGGATTGATTCTTCCATGGTGCCCGCGCTAATCATCTTGTACACCGCAACATTGCGACGTTGCCCGATTCGAAATGCACGGTCGGTGGCCTGGTTCTCCACCGCAGGGTTCCACCAACGGTCCATATGCACCACGATCGACGCAGCTGTCAGGTTCAGCCCGGTTCCTCCGGCTTTCAACGACAAAATCATCACGTCAGGGCCGTCATCAGCTTGGAAATCGCTCACGAGCTGGTCACGTTTGTGCTGTGGTACCCCACCGTGCAGAAACGGAACCTCTTGTGCGAGGTGCTCGCTCAAATAGGATTGGAGAATCTGCCCGAATGCGCGGTATTGCGTAAACACCAGCATGCGCTGCCCGGAATGGACCGCATAATCCACTAATTCCATGAGTTTTTCGATCTTGCCCGAGCGATGGTGTCCTTTGATCGTGATCGGCGAACCGTCGCCAAGATAATGCGCCGGGTGGTTACAAATCTGTTTCATGCGCGTCAGGCTTGCTAATACCAGTCCCCTGCGTGCCATGCCTTTGTCTTTTTGTTCCAACTGGCGTTGCA
Source organism: Corynebacterium drakensteinense (assembly GCF_041224285.1). Taxonomy (NCBI): domain Bacteria; kingdom Bacillati; phylum Actinomycetota; class Actinomycetes; order Mycobacteriales; family Corynebacteriaceae; genus Corynebacterium; species Corynebacterium drakensteinense. The sequence goes on along the minus strand of NZ_JAXOFP010000001.1, from coordinate 239,770 downwards.
CGTCATCGACCAGGGCTTTATATAACGCAGCTTGTTCGTCGCTGAGAGTAACCGTGAGAACCTCTTCGGTTTTTTCCGGAAGATCGTCGATGATCGCCGGGTCGGTTTTCAAACGGCGCAAAATAAAGGGAGCGGTCAGCCGCCGTAGGCGTTCCGTCAAGGCATCATCATTGTCGCGCTCGATGGGTTTCGCAAAATGGTGCCGGAAAAAGCTCGCAGATCCTAGAACCCCTGGGTTGGTGAAATCAACGATCGAGCGCATCTCTGACAGCCGATTTTCTACCGGGGTACCGGTCAAGGCGATGCGATGCCGTGAGGGCAGCGAGCGCACGCTTTTCGACGCGCGTGTCGAGGAATTTTTAATTGCTTGGGCCTCATCGAGCACTACCCGATCCCATTCGACGCGTCCTAGTGCAGCGAAATCACGGCTCACGGTGCCGTAGGAGGTGATCACGACATCGTGTTCTGCAACGCGGCGGAGAAAATCCTCGCCAGCGGCACGGTTGCTGCCGTGATGTACAAGCACCCGCAGGCTGGGGACGAATTTTGCGGCCTCGCGTGCCCAGTTTCCCACCACCGAGGTCGGTGCAACCACCAAGGTGGGTCCGGTGGTCTCGTCGCGGTGCCGTTCTATGGCTGTCAGAGCTAACAGCTGCAGAGTTTTTCCCAGCCCCATATCGTCGGCAAGCACTGCACCCAGATTGTTACGCGACATCCAATACATCCAGTCGACGCCTCGCCGCTGGTAATCACGCAATTCGGCATGCACGGTGTCCGGGATATCTATTCGCTGTGGCGCTTTCGTTTCCAGTCCGCCAAGCAGGCTGGTGTGCCACGTCGAGCCGGTGAATTCTATCGGCTCGTCGGCTGTCGATTGCAATGCCAATTCGCGTAGGTCTCCGACCGTAACTTCATAGCGAAATTCTTCCGCACCGGCGCCAAAGCTACCGCCCTGTTGCCCACCGTTGTTCTGTGCTTGGCTTACGGCTTCGTTATAAGCCCGTCGTAGATCTTCGGCTTCTGCTGCGAGTTCCTCGGCATCAGCCGAGCCGGCCAAACGTGCCATTTCTGCAAGCCGAGCAGCTTTTTCCATGCGTTTTTTCACGCGCTTGGTGGCGGTTTCTGACAGCTGATCCATGTAATCGCTGATCTTGTTCAGCGCTTGCGAATCGGCCATCACCCAGTTGCCACGCAGCTTGATCAACCCAGATTTAGAGTTCACCAATTCGGACATTTCATCATCAGTTAGCTCATGTTCACCAACCGACAGCCGCCAGTTGTATTGCACGAGCTTGTCCATGCCCAGCTGTGAGGTGTTTGCCTTTTCATTAACTTCGCGGGTCTCGAGTTTGGCGGTGGTTTCCATGCGTGACCATGCTCGCGGCAGCATCACGGTAAACCCGGCAGCACGCAGATTATTAATATCTTCGCTCACGAAATCCACGATGCGAGAGGTATCGACATAGACATCCCAGTCGCCGGCATCGGGGTCTTCTGCTTGCCGACGTTGCCTATCTACCGGGTCGACATTGGGTTCCAATATCTGTGATACGCGGACTGCTTCGCGCTGGGATTTTCGCAGTAACTCGACACTAGACTGGTCAAGTTGTGCAGTCCGAATCGGCCGTGGTGAGTCCGTCCCCGAACGCACCTGCACACGAATCGGCCATTGCGCAGCGGGTTCATCGGCAGGCTCATTGACGATAATCACCAATTGTAGGTCCACCGAGGTAATCGAATCGTTCCATTCGTTTAATCCGCGGAGCAAGGTTCCTTTGCCACGCCGGATCGGCTTTCCTTGCAGCAGCGACTGCGAAAACTCATGCCACGGGTACGGACGCGTACGGCTAAATAGCGGTTGCAGTTGGGAAACCGTAATCCAGTGCACCAAGTGCTGGGATAATTCGTCGGCAAGATCCCGGTTGTTGACGGTCAAGATACCCGGGCAGGCGGCAATCATCTCACTGAGCCAACCACGCTCGGCGAGCCCGGTTGCTAGATGCCATTGTGGGTACCACTCGCCAGCCTGATAGCTCAGGCGAATGGTCACTCGCCCCGCGCGAACGAATTGCGTCATTCCGATATACATGCGGATAAGCCAATAGAGGTCCGGAGCAATGGCCGCGCGCTGACTTTCTGTCGCTGCGGGGCTGGGAGAGTCAAGGAATTCCAATTCACTCAGGATTTTCACAGACTCTTCCGGAGCAAACAGCCCCATCGGAACCATCAGGGAAACATCTTTACCCTTCGGGGTGCGCAGTGAAATACGCGCTCGGTTCCGAAAGCTGCGACGGTGCAACAAGGATTCCACGATTGGCGGAAAAGTACCTTCTGGCACCTGTTCCGGCAGAACAATCTTCCGTCCCTCAACTTTTTCGATCCATAGGCTTAATCCGGAAACTGGGAGCCACAGACCATGCAGACGGAACGAAGACATAAAGGACAGACTACCAGTTCGTATCAACACCGGAATTTAATTGTTATCATTCTGTAATATTTTCACGTGTCGCCTGCTAAGAGCATGAAAATCCTGTTATTTTCCTGAAATATCGACGGGAGACGTTTGGGCGAGCTTGGAATTCTCACTACGGTAAATGATTGGTCCACTAAAACCAGTCGTTTTGCTGTGCAGGTTGACCAAAGCGAGAAGCGATTGGCTATTCGCGATGGCACAACCAGCCAGCAAGTCGCTGAGTTTTCGAGTGGTATTTAGTGCTCGACAAAGTTGTAGAACCTGGTGCCATCCGCACCAGGCAGTGCAAAGAAATTCACGTGCTGTTTCGGCACGTGAGAAATCTACTGACAAGGAGTAACGGTGACTGAATCAACCTGGTTTGTCATCGCGATCATCATCTACATGTTTGGGATGCTCGCGATCGGCTACTGGAGTTATAAACAGACAGATCAATACGACGACTACGTGCTCGCTGGCCGTGGTCTGCCACCATTCGTGGCTGCCCTTTCCGCCGGTGCATCGGACATGTCCGGTTGGCTGTTGATGGGTCTTCCGGGTGCGCTGTTCGCATCCGGTTTGGTTGAGCTATGGATCGCAATCGGTCTGACGATCGGTGCCTGGGTGAACTGGAAGGTCGTTGCCCCTCGCCTACGTGCCTACTCCGAGATCGCAGACGACTCGATTACGGTTCCATCCTTCTTCGAAAACCGTCTGGCGGATAAGTCTCGCGTTTTGCGCGTGCTGTCCGCGGCGATCATTATCTTCTTCTTTACCTTCTACGTCTCGTCCGGAATGGTTGCCGGTGGACGCTACTTCGAGTCCACTTTCGATGGTGACTACCTGATCGGTCTCTTGATCGTTGCAGCCATCACCGTCGCTTACACCTTCATCGGTGGCTTCTTGGCTGTGTCCTACACCGACACCGTCCAGGGCATCATCATGTTCTTGTCCCTGATGATCGTGCCAGTCATGGCGTTCGTATCCTTGGATAGCGGCTCGGATATCTTTAGCTTTGCCGCTAACAACAACTACGGCACCGATGGCGTCGTTGAAGCTAACCCAGACTTCTTCAACCTGTTCAACGTTGGCTCCGCTGCCGCAGTTGCCGCAATCGTCGGTAACTTCGCATGGGGCTTGGGTTACTTCGGCCAGCCGCACATCATCGTGCGCTTCATGGCACTGCGTAACTCCACCGACGCCCGTGCAGGTCGTTTCTGGGGTATCGGCTGGATGGCACTCTGCGTTATCGGTGCAGTGTTCGTCGCACTGGTCGCAACTGTCTTCTTTACGCAAACCGGCAACACCATCACCGACCAGGATTCTTTCGAGACGGTCTTCTTGGACATGGCTCGCGTCATGTTCCACCCACTGATCGCCGGTTTGGTTTTGACCGCTGTTTTGGCAGCGATCATGTCCACCATGTCCTCCCAGCTGCTGGCTGTCTCCTCTTCCCTGATCGAGGACCTGTACAAGATGTTCGCCAAGCGCAAGCCAGCAGAGCAGGTTCTGATCAACCTGTCCCGTACTTGCGTTGTTGCCGTCGCCGTCTTGGCTGCCGTTCTGGCCGTCAACCCAAGCGACTCCATCCTGGGACTCGTCGGCTTCGCCTGGGCAGGCTTCGGTTCCGCCTTCGGTCCAGTCGTTCTGTTCTCGCTGTACTGGAAGCGCCTGAACGCACCAGGTGCCATCGCTGGTATGGCCACCGGTGCCATCGTCTCCACCGTGTGGGGCGTCTGGTTCTCTGACATCATCTACGAGATCGTTCCAGGCTTTGCCGCAGCAACGATCGTCCTTGTCCTGGTCACCTTGGCTACCAAGGAACCAGCGACGAAGGTCAAGAAGCAGTTCGATCAGGCAGCTAAGCTGACTGACATCGCAACCGAAAACGAGGACGTCGACTTCGATGAGGCTGCAGAAAAAGTCAAGAAGTAAACGTCTAGCTTCGCACCGGCGTTCGTCACTACTGAGGTAATCGGTAGTACTTCGCCACCGCCCCCGTGCTGAGGATTCCTCACCACGGGGGCTTCTCATATCTACACCCCGCGAAACTAACCGACTAATTGTGTGACATATCTGATATTTCGCATACTTTGCGATACCCTGGCGAGCAGGCATTGAGTAGTGGTAAAAATCACACCACGGCGAAATGTATAAGCCAGAAATTGCCGCACACAAAGGGAGCCAACCGGAAATGTCAGAACAAACATGGTTTGTGATCGCGATTATCGCCTACCTGATGGTCATGCTCGCGATCGGCTATTGGAGTTATACCAAAACCTCAGAATACGACGACTATGTCCTCGGTGGCCGTGGACTTCCACCATTCGTCGCAGCTTTGTCTGCTGGCGCCTCCGACCTTTCTGGTTGGGTTCTGATGGGTCTGCCCGGCGCTTTGTTCGTCTCTGGGCTTTCTGAATTATGGATCGTTTTCGGCCTGTTTGTCGGCGCCATCGCCAACTGGCAATGGGTCGCTCCGCGCCTGCGTGCATATTCGGAAATAGCCGAGAACTCCATTACAATTCCGTCGTTTTTCGAAAACCGTTTGCGCGATAAATCACGTCTCTTGCGCATGGTTTCCGCTGCAATCATTATCTTCTTTTTCACCTTCTACGTCTCTTCCGGCATGGTTGCCGGTGGACGCTACTTCGAGTCGACCTTCGATGGTGACTATCTGACTGGTCTGCTCATCGTCGCAGCAGTAACTGTCGCGTATACCTTCGTCGGCGGCTTTCTGGCGGTCTCCTACACCGATATGGTGCAGGGACTGATGATGTTCAGCGCGTTAATTATCGTGCCACTGATGGCTTTGCTTGCGCTGGACCAGCCCAGCGACATTTTCAGCTTTGCAGCAGAAAACAACTACGGCACCAACGGCGTCGTCGAAGCCAATCCTGACTTCTTCAATCTGTTTAACATCACATCTGCGGCGGGTATTGCAACCATCATTGGTAACGCAGCGTGGGGTCTTGGCTACTTCGGCCAACCGCACATTGTCGTCCGCTTTATGGCACTGAAAAGCCCAGCGGATGCGAAGTCCTCGCGTAATTACGGCATCTTTTGGTTGGCCATCTGTTACGCCGGTGCCACGTTTGTCGCATTAATTGCTACAGTCTTTTTCACGCAAACCGGCCACAGTATCACCGACCAAGACGCCTTCGAGACCGTCTTCTTGGACATGGCACGTGTCATGTTCCACCCACTACCAGCAGGACTGGTGCTCACCGCCGTGCTGGCCGCGATTATGTCGACGATGTCTTCCCAGTTGTTGATCTTGTCGTCTTCCTTGATCGAAGATATTTACATGGGGCTTGCGAAAAAGCGCCCTTCGCAATTCGTTCTCATTAATCTGTCCCGTACTGCAGTGGTCGGAATCGCTGTCATCGGTGCCCTGCTCGCAATCAACCCCAGCGATACGATTTTAGGTCTGGTCGGTTTCGCCTGGGCAGGCTTCGGTTCAGCGTTCGGTCCGCTGATATTGTTCGCACTCTACTGGAAGCGCCTCAATGCTCCCGGTGCAATCGCAGGAATGATCACCGGTGCCGTTGTCTCGATCATTTGGGGCACCTGGTTTGGCGACCTCATCTACGAAATGGTTCCAGGCTTTATTGCTTCTACGATTGCGCTCGTGGTGGTCACGTTGGCGACCAAGGAGCCGAGCACGGAGATTCAGGACGAATTCGACAAAGCTGCCAAGTTGGACACGGTCGCCAGCGACGACGACCTCGATTTCACCCAGGCGGCGAACAAGCTCAATTAGTCGACGCACAGCCGAGTACATACCACGACACCCACACGGCTCACTATCACTGACGTTTTACTTGCGCCCACTGTCTGCGGAACCGCCAGGCAGTGGGCGCAGTCTAATGCGACATGGCCCAATATTCGGCATCGAGCATCGACGCAGAACTGCACACAGGCGGCACTGAGAAAAGATTACTGAAGAGTTCACTACGTAGCACTGGGCTTTTCCGGGGCTATCTCTACCTACTTTGTATCGCAACTATCTGCGCTGTGATCTTCACCCTCTGGCCACGACTATTCCCCACGACGTACGACGGCAAGAATACAATTCCCACCTGGGATGAACTAGAACCGCAACTAATTACAACTCCGCAGCGCCAAAAGATTCCGGGCTACAAGCGTGAACGATTTGGGAGCGGATGGGGCAACCAAGGAGTCTGCAGTACACGAGAATCCGTGCTACTTGCTGGCGCCACCAACTCACCACAACTTCCGGCTCCGGTCACACAGGAAGCGTGCGAGATTGCCAATATAAAGATTTGGGATGAATACGCGGGAGAGTCCATCACCATTGCAGAATCAGCGCAGCATGTAGATATTGACCACATTTTTCCGCTCTCTGCAGCCTGGGATTTGGGAGCACATTCCTGGACAGAAGAACGTCGCAAAGAATTCGCCAACGACGGGCGAAATTTGGTCGCGACTGCTGCAAGCGCGAACCGGGAAAAATCAGATGCACTGCCAGCGCAATGGATGCCTTCCGATACATCGGCTCATTGCTGGTACGCACGCAGAATCGCCGTGGTTGCTGTGAGCTATCAGTTGGCACTCCCGCAGCACGATCTACAGCAGATGCGCGCTGCATGCCGCCTTCTTCACAGCCTGGGCATCGGCTAAAGCACTGGTAAAATCGCATGAGGAGCTTTTTGTTCGCCGACTCAATGTGTCTACCTAAAAGGATTTTTCATGACTGATTTCATGCTTGTTTTACACATCGCTGCCGCAGTGTTGTTTATTGGACCAATTATGGTCGCCACCTCGGCTTTTCCAGCACAAATAGTGGAAGCGAAATCCGGGACGGCAACTGCCAAGGGTGCAGCCGCGGTACTTTACCGCGTGACAAAGACCTACGGTTTCCTCTCCGCACTCGTGCCGCTATTAGGCCTGGTGGTGTTTTTAACCGACATGGATTCTTACGGAACCCAAGGTAAATTCCATGCCTCGATCCTGCTGGCAATCATCGCCTGGGTGATCTTATTGGTCGTGATTGTGCCCCGCCAACGCACCGCCTTGGGCGCACTGGGCATGCTGCCAGAAAGCGAAGCATCTCCAGAAGATGACAAAGTCGAAAACTGGACGAAGATGAAAAAACAGCTGGCGATGTACGCTGGCATCTTTAACCTGATCTGGGTCATCGTCTTGGTACTGATGTTCATCTAGGCAATGACCGAGGCGAATAACTCAACACCAATCGCTAATGCTCAGCGGGGATTGCACAATCGCGATTCGCACAATAGCTGAGCACAAGAAAAAGCCCGGAATGCAGAACTATGATCCTGCATTCCGGGCTTATTTTTCTAACACATTCGTCTGTGTCTGTTGTTATCCCGACTGGCGGTTTCTCAGAGAACAGTACGCAGACTAACTAGTTACGAAACTTGCCTCCGCCTTTGCGGCCGCCCTTACCTGAACGGCTACCTCCACCACCGTGGAATCCACCGCGACCTGGAGCGCCGTGATCTTTCCGGATCTTGATGAGTTCTCCCGAAATGCGGGTATCGGATAGACGGTCCAAAACAGCAGGATCCAAGTTCTTCGGTAGTTCAACAATCGTGTGCTCGGCACCAATATTGATGCGGCCGAAGTCTTTGCTACTCAAGCCACCTTCGTTAGCCAAGGCACCAACGATCGAACCCGGACGAACGTTTTGGCGTTTACCGACGGCCAAGCGGTACGGCTGGAAGTTTGCATCCCGGCCACCACGACCGCCGCGTGCGCCACGGTCACCACGATCCCGACCGCCGCGTCCACCGCGGTCATCAAAATCGCGTCCGCCGCGCTTGTCGTTGAAACGGTCTTTGCGCTTGTCGACGGGCTGCTCTTTGAGCAGGAATTCCTTGTCGCCTTGCAGTTTCACCGCGAGTGCTGCAGCGATATCGTCCATGGCAACATCGTTATTCTGCGAGTACTCGCGCACCATGGTGCGGAAGAAGTCTTTGTCCTTCGCACCGAGTGCTTCAGTGATGCCCTGCGCGAAGTTCTTCTTGCGAACTTCATTGACTTCGTCGACCGTCGGCAGTTGCATTTCCTGCAAGGTAGCCTTGGTGACTTTCTCGATGGAGCGCAGCATACGACGCTCGCGTGGGGTAACGAACAAGATCGCCTCACCACTGCGTCCTGCACGAGCCGTACGGCCAATCCGGTGTACGTAGGATTCGGTATCGCCCGGAATGTCGAAGTTGATCACGTGCGAAATGCGCTCGACATCCAAACCTCGTGCTGCCACGTCGGTAGCAACCAGAATGTCCAAGCGGCCGGATTTCAGCTGTTCCACGGTGCGTTCACGCTGGTTCTGCGCAATGTCACCGTTGATGGCTGCGGCGCTGTAGCCTGCGGCGCGAAGCTTTTCTGCTACTTCTTCGGTTTCGTGCTTGGTGCGCGTAAACACGATCATGCCGTCGTAATCGATGACTTCGAGGATGCGGATGAAGGCATCAAATTTCGCGCGGTGTTGCGTGAAAAGGAACCGCTGGGTGATGTTTTCGTTTGTGCGTGCCTGTGATTTCACAGTCACTTCGGCAGGGTCGTTGAGGTACTGCTTCGACAAACGACGGATGCCATTCGGCATCGTCGCCGAGAACAGCGCAACCTGTTTCTCCTCTGGCGTGTCCGCCAAGATGCGCTCAACATCTTCTTGGAAGCCCATGTTGAGCATCTCATCGGCTTCGTCCAGCACGAGGTAGCGCAGCTTCGAGATGTCGAGGCTGCCTTTTTCCAGGTGGTCGATAACACGGCCTGGGGTGCCGACGATGATCTGCGCACCACGACGTAGGCCTGCAAGCTGGATGCCATATGCTTGGCCGCCATAGATCGGCAGTACTTCGATGCCGCCAAGGTGTTTAGCGAAGGATTCGAAGCTGTCTGCAACCTGCAGTGCCAATTCACGGGTGGGCGCCAAAACTAACGCTTGCGGGAAGCGCTCGCTGGGATCCAATTGGGCCAAGACGGGCAGCGCGAAGGCAGCGGTTTTACCGGTACCCGTTTGAGCTAGGCCCACAACGTCGCGACCCTGCATGAGAATCGGAATGGTTTGTTCTTGAATCGGTGATGGTTTTTCAAAACCTACGGCTTTCACCGCATCTACCACGTTGCTGGGCAGATCGAGGTTGGAAAAACCCTGAGGACGGTCGTTGGCTGAAGATTGTTCTTCAGCGTCGGTGTGCTCAGAAGTTTCGCCACTCTCGGCAACGGCATCAGTGGTAGCCGTGATTTTGCCTTGCGAATTTTCCTGAGATTCCGACGTAGTCGATGGAGACTGACTGAAATTATCCGGCTCGTTGTCGCCGCCGGTGGCGTAATCGGTAATGCTCATTGCCTGACATACACTACGGCAGCAGAGCTTAAAACACCATTTTATCGCCGTTTTATCGTCACTTTTCTCGTCACAGTGAACTAGCACACATTAGATTTCCCCTATACTGGTGCCATGATTTCTCATTCACCCGTTTCCCGCACACCGCACCATTGGGATGGCCGCCACGATGGCGACAGCCCGGAGTTCTACCGCTGGCACTCGGTCATCGACAATGTGCAAGACAAACCCGGAGCAGCCATTCTGGGGTTCGCATGTGACGAAGGCGCTCGTCGCAATGGTTGCCGCCACGGTGCCGCCGAGGGCCCGCACGTTTTGCGCGAAGCATTGGCCAACTTGCCGGTACATAATGATCTACCGCGCTACGATGCCGGCACAGTCACGGTCAATGGCACCGACATGGAAGGTGCACAGGAAGAACTGTCCGAACGCATCAAGGATCTAGTGAACGCAGGCCACTTGCCGGTGGTTCTCGGCGGTTCACATGAGGTCGGCTACGCCAGCTACCTCGGCCTGCACAAAGCCCTGCAACGCCCCATTTCTATTGTGAATTTCGACGGCCACCTTGACCTTCGCCAGACTGAGATCCCCACTCACGGCACCCCGTTCACCCAGGTAGCCGAGCTGGTGGGAGACGATTTCGATTATTCCGTGATTGGTGTTTCTACTGCAGATAACACAGGTAAGTTGTTTAACTTTGCCAAAGAGTTGGGCACCAAGATTGTGCTTGACGACGAAATCCACAACATGACTCCCCGCGAAGCCGCCGAGCGGGCGCTAGAGATTTCCGATGTTCACGACGATCTGTACGTGACGATCGACTTGGACGCCATTTCCCCTGCTGTTGCTCCGGGTGTCTCCTCGCCATGCACCGTCGGCATTGGTATCGAACCGATGCGCGCGATGTGCAAGGCTTTGGCAGCCAGCGGCAAACTTCGTTTGGTGGACGTCGCAGAAATGAACCCCTACTACGACGTCGACGGTCGCACCGCGCGAGTTGCGGCGCGGCTTCTCGACGACATGATCAACGAGCACGCCAAGTTGCAAAAATAAGCTGAACCCTGGGTTTTCCGCAATTAGCTGCGGCAAGCGTTTTAGGGACGCCCTGCCCTTAGGAGGACCGGCTCTTATTTTGCCTCGTTCTCCGCTGGCATTTCCCGCACGTTGGTATCCCGGGTGTGCAAGGTTTCGCGTCCCGGAATCCACGCGAGAACTGCCAGCATCGCGACGGCTGCACTGGCAAAAAATGCCCAGTTAAATCCCCAATTATCCGCGACTGCACCGATCATCAGTGGACCAAAAATCATTCCCAGATCCATAGACATCTGGAAACCTGCGAGAACTTTTCCGCCGGAGCGGTCGTTGCCGATAACGTCGGCAAGCGTTGCCTGTTGCGCGGGCACCGCGATTCCAGCGGCCGCTCCACTTAGGGCGGATAGCAATAGCAGCATCCACAATATCTCAGCTGTGCCGTAGAGACCGACGCACAGTGCACTCGCTGCAAACCCCGTCATGATCAGTGGTTTGCGCCCAATCCGGTCTGCCAAACGGCCAGAAAACTGCAGTACGACGGCATTACCTGCAGCATAGGCTGCGAGCGCGTACCCGGCGGCTGCGGTGTCATCAATAAACACTGCGGCTGCAAACAGCGGAATCACCGCAACACGTACGCCCATATTCACCCAGCCATGCGCAAAATTCGACACCAGCACGCTGCGGAAAGCAGAATCACGCCAGGCCTCACCGTAGGTAAATTTCTTATTCTCGGTCCCATTGTCAGCTGCTGCGTTCGTTTTCGGCATCATGACCCACACGACGATTGCTGCTGCACATAAACCAATTCCATAGATGAAAAATGGCCAGCGGAAGCCCAAAAAGGCCAATGCTGATCCCACCAATGGGCCGAGAATGCTGCCCAACAAGAAACTCGTGGCATACGTCGCCGAGCATTTACCGCGAATCGCGGGAGGGGCTAATTTCACGATCAACCCCATGGCCGACACGGTAAACATGGTCGAGCCGATTCCAGCCAGAAAGCGCAGCACGAGGATCTGCCAGTAGTCCTGGGCGATGGAAATCAAGCCAGTATTAATAGCCACCAGAAGTAGACCGGTGATGTAGACGCGGCGCACCCCAAGTTTGTCAGCGAGCATGCCGGCCCCGGTTGCAAAAATCAAACGAGATACAGAAAAAATCGAGATCACAGCACCTGCTGCCGCCATGCTGACATCAAAGCTCACCACAAACTGTGGGAGTAACGGCGCAATCAAGCCGTACCCCAGGGCAACCAAGAAGAACGCTACCACGAGCACCCAAATTTCTTTCGGAATGCGCGGCTTTTCTAGCTGGTCCACCCCACCTGGCTTTCCGGCTGGGGTTTGCGATTCGTACGGCGAGTTATCTGTCTCCTGGATGTGAGAACCGGGGCGATCAATAGGCATAGTTCTCGCGATCCTACTCCTAGTTGACGGGCCTGTCTCCGCGAAAGGTCCTCACCCAGCATTGCTTTTCGAAATCCAGTTCGAACAACAATCAGCGGGTGTGCACCGCGAAAATTAAAGTGCACACCATGACTAGACAACAAGTAACTCGCAGCACCCGTACCACCCACGAAATCTTGACAGAAATCCAGAGAAACGAGGGAAAACAGCTCGCAGCCATAGAAAGCATTCTCCATCACCCACGCTCATTGGCCCGCCCCATGGCTAATTGGCGCCCGCCACTAGCACACCTAAAGGTGGGCAAACATCGAATGCTCACAGCCGCTATCTCGCGCTACCGGGTTGGCCGCTTAGTGCAATCCCGTGTCCGCGGCTATGGAGAACAACGCACCCCTGCCTATGTCGTAAGCATTCGCATCACCGATCCAACCGGGGCTGCCCCGCCGATTCCACTCACGGAAGCCTGGATACGTGCGGTCGTGCCAGAAAACCTGATTAGCGCGGTACATCAAATCGGCACAGACCACGAGACCGCATGCATCTATGCCTGGCTTGTCGACGCCAATTACGTACCGGTGCACTCACCTACATCAATTTTTACCGGGTTTTCGCAGGCTGCATAACCGCCTATCGCCCATCGGCTTCGGCATGTGCCGCAAACAGCTTTAAAGTTCGAAACCGTCCTCGCACGGTTTGAGCTGCGCTTCCCAATCCTCTGCTTGCTCAGCGCACAACGACAGCACATCGAACAAGCGATCAAAATCGGTGTAACTGCCAAGCTCCAGAATTTCTGGTTCATAACCATGCATGAGTTCACCAGGCGCGAATGCGGCCTCGTCCAATTCCATCTCTGGATCAAATCCCAACGCTGCGTCGAAATCCAACGCTGCGTCCAAATCCACCTCAGCGTCGACATCCACCTCAGCGTCGACATCGACCGCGAAAGGTTTAGCTGGATTATCTGCAGGCGCATCATCCTCTGCCTCCGCAGCAGCGAAAGCTTCGGAATCAAAGGTGATAAATGAGAGTTTTGCGGTCGGAACACCAGATACCAGATCAATGGACACCCGCAAGTGAGAATCTTCGGCGACGTGCGCGACGACAACCCCAGGGTCGATGGTGTGGTGTTCAAACTCCAGATCCGAGATCCGCTCGTCGCGACCTTCCAGCAAGTCGCGCAGTACGGTCACCACCTGGTCAGTAGCAATATGCTCGGCGACGATCGCGAGTGCATCCTCAACAGAAAATGCCACCGAAACCAGTGCCGCATCGAAGCTTTCGTCGTCTTCGTCGACATCAGCTGCCGCGATATATACGTTGGCTGCTGGCAGAGCCGCATCGATCTCAACAAATTGGATTTCCACACCTGAGGTAATCGGAACGAACAACACGTCGTCATTCACCCGAGACTCGATCCCGTCGGCATCGAGGGCGGCAGCAATATCTTCGAAGAAGCTCATGTTCGCCAATCTACTACGCCGGAACCTACTTTGGTAGGACTAAGCATTATCACTATTGATCATTCATCAACCTGGAAACCGAGATCCCGGAGCAACTCGGGCCGCCCCGCGCCCCATTCCACAACGTCATAATGTTTCCACGCCCGCCGCTTTTCTGCCTTCGGGTCGTATTCCACGCGCGACTGCGCATCAAAAATCATCGTCGGACGTGAATGATGCTGCTCAGTTGGCGGTTTATATTGTGGCCAATCCTCGCCTGGCGCGCCGAACCTGATAAAGCTCGCCCAGTGCCGCTGCATCTCTTTCGTCAACCGCTGCATCGCTTCATCATCCCGACCAATTTTGGACAACAGGCGGGTTTTCGACGCTTCCGGAGTGCCGAATACATTCGAAAGCTCAGACGAATGTGAGGCACCAATCCCGAGTTTGCGCATCAGCTGCGGCGCAAAGTCGAAGCGATACATCCACGTCGGCGCATACTCATTGTGGTGACTAGCGATGCGCACCGTCGGGGCCCAAAACAAGGCATCGGTGACCAAATCAGCAAATTCCGCTCTCGTGCGCGCCCCACCGTAGGCCTCCAAAACGGTATCCGTATGTTCTGGATCGTACGGATACAAAAGGCGTCGCCCTGCTTTCGCGCGGCGCGTCGTACGCTGAAAGAAATACCGGGTCACGCCGGCTTCATCCAGATTTGTTCCCAACATCAGCGGCACCTGCGCCTGCCGGCCATGCTGGAATGCCACCATCGGATGCTCCGGCAACGATTCCGATTCCACGGTCGGGCCAAAAGTCGAATTCAAAAACTGCAATTCGCCTGCCCGCCACATCATCGACATTCCCGCCCGCACCAACTCGTCGGAACTTAACCTGCGCAGATCATCAACGGTACTCTCCGCCGGCAGCCCTAGACGGGTCAATAGCTGGCGCGCCCACAATTGCGATTGCGCCTTAGAGTGGATTAACCCAATCGGCGGCGACTGCGCGATCGCACGGTGGAATAAACCACGTGCAGCTGGCGAACATAGCAACGCCAGTACGGCCGCGCCACCAGCAGATTCCCCCATGATCGTCACCGATTCTGGGTCGCCACCGAACTTGGCAATATTGTCTTTGATCCAGTGCAGAGCCAGCACTTGATCCCACAACGCTGGGTTCGCCACGCAGTCACCACCCAAGCTGCGTAAGTCCAGGTAGCCCAAAACCCCGAGGCGAAAATTCAGCGAGACATAGACGACGTTCATCGCTGCAGCTAACCGGTGCCCGCGCAACATGTTTTGGTGGCTAGCACCCATCAAAAATGAACCACCATGGAAATACACCACCACCGGTAATTTTTCTGTAGTGTCCGGCCGGACGATGTCGAGGTGCAAGCAATCTTCGTCGCCAATGAGCCGGTCATTGAAGCCATAATTGGGCTGTGGCGCCGGTGATTGATAGCGGGTGCAGTCAAGTACGCCCAGCCACGGGCGAACGGGTTTGGGGCGTTGAAACCTCGTGTCGCCGCCAGTGGGTGCCCCAAAGGGCACGCCCTTCCAGGTCACGATGCTGTCATCGCGAATTATTTCGCCTTGAATTTCCCCGCTCGCAAGCTGCACGCGAGGGTACTCCGCCGTCACATGTGACGATTCATCCATAACATTCCAGATTAGTAACCACCCCGAGGAATATCATGTGCCAAAACCAGAGACATAAGCGCGTAGAATGAATACAAACTGTCTATTAGGCTTGATGGAAGCTTGAACAAGACAGCTTCAGCGCAGATAAAATTAATGCACGCAAATCAACGGAAAGAGGCGAGCACCTGCCGTGAGCACTAACAATCCCTTCGGCTTGAGCACCTGGTTAGCGGACGAGTTGTATCAGGAATACAAGAAAGATCCGCAATCAGTGGATAAAGAATGGCGCGAGTTATTTGACAAGCACGGCGCACCATCCGACGTCGCCGCAGCAACCGATTCTGCTAGCGCAGCAGCCGGTTCTAACAAAGCTGCGAAATCCGCTGGTGCCACTCGTAAGCAATCCGGCAAGGAAGCCGCGGATATCGCTCCCCCAACACAGAAAACACTGTCCCATAAGCAACAGCAGCGCGAATCCGTGGTTGACGAATCTGCCAAGAAGGCACAGGCGAAGTCTGACGTCAGCAAGCGCGGTGTAACTCCGAAGGCTCCAAAGAAGGCGCCGTCACCGTTGGATGAGTTGCCTGCATACGAAGGCGGCGAGTCGAAGGCTCTCAAGGGCATGTTCAAGGCTATTGCCAAGAACATGGACGAATCCCTGGAGATGCCTACCGCAACTTCGGTGCGTGACGTTCCTGTCAAGCTGATGTGGGAAAACCGTTCTCTGATCAACGAGCACCTCAAGCGCACCCGCGGTGGCAAGATTTCTTTCACCCACATCATCGGCTATGCGCTGGTGAAGGCCACGCAAAAGCACCCAGACATGAACGTGCGGTACGAGCTTGTCGACGGCAAAAAGCCTACCGTCGTGTATCCGGAAGACATTAACCTTGGCTTGGCCATTGACTTGCCACAAAAAGACGGCTCCCGCGCGCTCGTCGTTGCCGCACTGAAAAAGGCCCAAGACAAGAACTTCGCAGAGTTCATCGAGGCCTACGACGACATCGTCGCACGTTCCCGCAAGAACAAGTTGACCGCAGCTGATTTCCAGGGCGCAACCATTAACCTGACCAATCCGGGCGGCATCGGCACTCGACACTCGATTGCTCGTTTGACCAAGGGCTTAGGCACCATCATCGGCGTTGGTTCGATGGACTATCCAGCAGAATTCGCTGGCGCTTCTTCGGATCGCCTGGCAGAGCTCGGCGTCGGCCGTCTAGTCACGCTGACTTCTACTTACGACCACCGCGTTATCCAGGGCGCTGAGTCCGGTGAGTTCCTGCGCACCATGTCGCAGTTGCTTGTCGACGACGTCTTCTGGGATGAGCTGTTTAGCGATCTGCAGATCCCTTACGAGCCAATGCGCTGGGCACAAGATATTCCGAACACCGGAATTGATAAGTCCACCCGCGTGATGAACCTCATCGAGGCTTACCGCTCCCGCGGTCACCTGATCGCAGACACCAACCCACTGCGCTGGAAGCAGCCAGGTCTGCCTTCTCCAGACCACCGCGACTTGGATATTCGCACCCACGGCCTGACCCTGTGGGATCTGGATCGTACCTTCCACGTCGGTGGATTCGGCGGCAAAGAATCCATGACTTTGCGTGAGGTGCTCTCCCGTCTGCGGGCTGCTTACACGCTCAAAGTCGGCTCCGAATTCAGCCACATCATGGACCGCGACGAGCGCGAGTGGCTGCGTGATTCCCTCGAAGCTGGTATGCCAAAGCCAACCAATGCAGAGCAGAAATACATCCTGCAGAAGGTCAACGCTGCCGAAGCATTCGAAAACTTCCTGCAGACCAAGTACGTCGGTCAAAAGCGCTTCTCACTGGAGGGTGCCGAGGCACTGATCCCACTGATGGACTCGGTGATCGATACTGCTGCCGGCCAGAACCTTGACGAAGTCGTCATTGGCATGCCACACCGCGGTCGTTTGAACGTGCTGTTCAATATCGTCGGCAAGCCACTGGCGGAAGTCTTCAACGAATTCGACGGCAACTATAAGGGCGGCCAAGCCGGTGGTTCTGGTGACGTCAAGTACCACCTCGGCGCCGAAGGCGAGCACCTGCAGATGTTCGGCGATGGCGAAATTAAGGTTACGCTGACCGCAAACCCATCCCACCTCGAAGCCGTCAACCCAGTCGTCGTTGGTATCGCTCGCGCGAAGCAAGACATCCTTGACCGCGTAGAGGGCAGCCACGACAAGCGCATCGTACCGCTGTTGCTGCACGGTGATGCCTCCTTCGCAGGTCTTGGCATCGTCCAAGAAACCATCAACCTGATGGGCTTGGATGCCTACAACGTCGGCGGTTCTATCCACGTCGTTGTCAACAACCAGGTTGGTTTCACCACGACTCCAGATGCGGGCCGTTCCACCCTGTACTCCACGGACTTGGCCAAGGGCTTCGACTGCCCGGTTTTCCACGTCAATGGTGATGACCCAGAAGCCGTGGTTTGGGTCGGCCAATTGGCTACCGAATACCGTCGTCGTTTCGGAAAAGACGTGTTCATCGACTTGATCTGCTACCGTCTGCGCGGCCACAACGAAGCCGATGACCCATCGATGACCCAGCCGCTGATGTACGATCGCATCGGCAACCGCGATTCTGTGCGTCAGAAGTACACTGACGAGCTCATCGGCCGCGGCGACCTTTCCGAAGAAGATGCAGAGGCAGCTGCTCGCGACTTCCGTGACCAGATGGAATCTGTGTTCAACGAGGTCAAAGAAGCGGAAGAAAACGGCCCTCAGGAACAGACCGGTATTACTGCTTCGCAGGAGCTGACGCGCGGCCTCGATACCTCGATCTCTGCAGATGCTATGCGTGAGCTCGGCGAATCCTACTTGGATCTGCCAGAAGGATTCGAGCTGCACAACCGTGTGGCACCGATTGCTGAAAAGCGTGCGAAGTCCTCCGTAGAAGGTGGCATCGATTGGGGCTGGGGCGAACTGCTCGCCTTCGGTTCCCTTGCTTCTGAAGGAAAGCCCGTACGCTTGGTCGGTGAGGATTCCAAGCGTGGTACCTTCACCCAGCGCCACGCGGTCACCTTCAACCCCAAGACCGCGGAACAATACAACCCGCTGGATGCACTGGCACAAGAAACCGGTAACGGCGGCAGCTTTGAGGTCTACAACTCAGCGCTGACCGAGTTCGCTGGCCTGGGTGTGGAATACGGCTACTCCGTTGGAAACCTGGACGCAGTCGTTGCTTGGGAAGCACAGTTCGGTGACTTCGTCAACGGTGCACAAACCATCATCGACGAGTATGTCTGCTCTGGTGAGGCCAAGTGGGGTCAGTTGTCCAAGGTGATCTTGCTGTTGCCACACGGCTATGAAGGCCAGGGACCAGACCACTCCTCTGCCCGCATCGAGCGTTTCTTGCAGCTGGCGGCCGAAGGTTCCATGACCATCGCCCAACCGTCCACTCCGGCGAACCACTTCCACCTGCTGCGTCGTCACGCGCTGGGCACCATGTCGCGCCCGCTCGTGGTCTTCACTCCGAAGTCCATGTTGCGCGCGAAGGCTGCCACCTCTGAGGTCGAAGAATTCACCGACATCACTTCCTTCCGCTCGGTCATCAACGATCCACGTTTGGTCGATGCGGATAACAACGTCGTCGGTGACGCTGACAAAGTGAAAACCGTGATGCTGTGCTCCGGCAAGGTCTACTACGAGCTGGAAAAGCGTCGCCAGAAAGACGAGCGCGACGACATCGCGATCGTCCGCATCGAGATGCTGCACCCAATTCCGTTCAACCGGTTGTCTGAAGCATTCGACAACTTCCCGAACATGGAAGAAGTCCGCTTCGTACAAGACGAACCAGCCAACCAAGGACCATGGCCGTTCTACAATGAGCACTTACACGAGCTCATCCCAGATATGCCACGGATGCGTCGCATTTCTCGCCGCGCACAGTCCTCGACTGCCACCGGTATCGCTAAGGTGCACCAAATCGAGCAAAAGCAGCTTATCGACGAAGCCTTCGCTGAATAAGCAGCATTCGCCGGTGAAGTTGACTACGGTGGGTGCTAGTTCACACTAGCCCTCACCGTAGAAAGGCCCGAAGCCATGCGACTAGCCTCTGTAGCCCCTGTTGATGGAACCCGCTACATAGCGATTGTCGACGAGGTAGAATCCCCAGATTCTGCATCGCTGACAGTCAGGCCGTTGCATGGCTTTTCTGCTGCCAACACCCCGGTGCGCAATGTCGGCGAGCTCTTAGCTATCCCGGGGTGGCGCGAACATCTCAATGAAGCACTAATCGACGTCGGTGATCCCGTCATCATCAGCAAGCACGACCTCGATGCCGTCGTGCCCTGGCCCGGCAAAATAATTTGCCAAGGGTTAAACTACGCCGAACATATTCTGGAGATGGGCCGCGAACTTCCCGAATATCCCACACTGTTTACCAAATACCCCGAAGCACTAGCTCGACCGTTCGCGGACGTGACTGTTCCCGCGGACAAAGCCGCACAACTCGATTTTGAGGGCGAACTCGCGGTTATTATCGGAGATTATGCCAGCGAGGTCAGCCCTGCTGATGCGAATGACTATATCGCTGGATACGCAGTATTCAATGATTACACATTGCGCGATGCCCAGCGTCGTACTCCGCAGTGGCACCAGGGCAAATCCTTTCGCAGCACCAGTGGCTTTGGTCCCTGGTTGACAACGCCAGACGAGTTCGATGTTTCCTGCGCGAGTTTGCGCACTCATCTCGACGAATCGTTGATGCAAAACGCCCCGCTGGCTGACCAAGTCTTCCCACCAGCCGAGCTGATTTCATTCATTTCGCACATCTATCCCCTGCGCCCAGGTGATGTCATCGCCACGGGAACCCCCGATGGCGTCGGCTTTGCGCGCAGTCCACAGCGGTTTATTCGCGACGGAGAAACTGTGACGGTCACGATCGACGGTTTAGGCTCGATCGCCAACACGACGCGCATTACGGCGAACACCACGCGCATTACGGCGAACACCACGCGCAGCACGGGCGCATAAGCCTCGTGTGCTTAGGAGTCGTCGCTCACCGAGTCTGGTGACGAGCCCGTGACGTTGACGGCTGCCCACTGTCCAGCTGCTTCTTCGGCCGTGAGCCCGTCGGCAAGCTTATCTTCGAGTTCTTCTAGGTTGCGGTCATCCAACAACCGTGTGACTTTTTGAATCTCGCCGATTTCTTCGCGGTTAAACAAGCCTGCGCCAAACAACGGTGTGAAATCCTGCGGCAGCGATGTATCAGAATCGGTACACCCTTGCGCTGAGGACGGCGCTGTCGTGACGATCGTCGGCGGTAACAGCCCCATCACTTCGCGGTGGAATTGTTCATGCACATCCGCTTCATTCGGATCCGGTGCATCGCCGTCGGCAACCAAGCCTTGCGCAATCGATGGGTTAAATTCTGCGACAAATTTTCCGGTGCAGGTGATCAAGAAATCAGTCTGCCGAGTCTGCAACATATCCCAACGCTTGGCAATATCCGCCCCGTCGTCAAGCATAACTTCTGCGTCGCGGCCTTCATCGCCCAAAACTGCACGGTAAATATATGCCCACAGCACTTGTTCTGTGGAGGACGCGTCCGCGATGATCCGGACTGCACGGTCGCGATCATCAGCGTGCGTGTCGACGACGTCACTTGCCTTAGATTCGGCTGCCGTGGAATCATCCGCAGGCTCATCGGCGGCGGAACAACCTGCGAGCAACAGCGCCGCGCTGGAAAAAGCGGCTGGAATATAGCGATTTCTCACATAATTCATCGTACCCACGCTGCGCAGTTTACAGATGCACCAGCAGGACTAAGATGGGTTGTAATGAGTGCCATTACAGAATCAGCAGTCCGCGAAGCGTTGGCGCGCGTCGAAGATCCAGAGATCGGAAAGCCAATCACCGATCTCGGGATGGTGAAATCCATCGACATCGACGGCGCCGACGTCAACGTCGAGGTATACCTCACTATTTCTGGATGCCCGATGAAAACGACCATCCAATCGAATACGCAAGCAGCCGTCGAGGAAGTCCAGGGCGTCGAAAATGTCTCTGTCTCGCTCGACGTCATGAGCGATGAGCAGCGCCGCGAATTACGCAATTCTTTGCGCGGAGCGCAGCGCGAACCGGAAATTCCATTTTCGAAGCCGGAGAGCACAACGCGAGTTTTCGCGGTGGCTTCGGGCAAAGGCGGCGTCGGAAAATCTTCGATGACCGTCAACTTGGGCGCTGCCCTCGCACAGCAGGGCCTCAAAGTCGGCATCGTCGATGCAGATATTTACGGCCACTCCGTGCCTAATCTTCTGGGGTCGACAGATGCACCAAACGTCATCGACGATATGCTCATGCCTCCGCAGGCACACAACTTGAAATTTATCTCGATCGGCCAGTTCGTCGAGGGCAATGCCCCTGTCGTTTGGCGGGGGCCAATGCTGCACCGCGCGATTCAGCAGTTCCTTGCCGACGTATTCTGGGGCGATCTGGATATTTTGTTGCTGGACTTACCCCCAGGCACTGGCGATGTCGCGCTCTCGGTCGCGCAGCTGATCCCGAATGCTGAACTGCTCGTGGTGACCACCCCGCAGGCTGCGGCTGCGGAAGTCGCAGAACGTGCAGGCTCACTGTCGCAACAAACGCGGCAGCGGGTAGCGGGCGTCATCGAGAACATGAGCGCAATGGTCATGCCCGACGGTTCCACGATGGATGTCTTTGGCTCCGGCGGCGGCGAGATCGTCGCCCAGCGCTTGACGACGCTCGTCGGCACCGAGGTCCCGCTGTTGGGACAAGTTCCACTGGATCCGCCGCTGCGAGCGCACAGCGATAACGGCACACCGGTGGTTCTCGCCGATCCGGAGAGCCCGTCGGCGAAAGAAATCACCAAGATCGCGAATGGCCTGGCAAAGCGTCGTAATTCCCTCGCGGGCAAGCCACTGAGCTTGGGTGTTAACTAGCAAGCTGCTTTTTAGAGCACGTCCGTCCAGCTGAACTCGGCCTTACCGCCTGGAGCTGATGGCGGACGCTGCGCTCCTGATCTCGCACGGCTAGTGTGCTCTTGTGCGTCAGAAACCGACGCATGCGACCTGGTTCGTGTTTGCGGCTGCGCTTGCGGCGCAGATTGTGCTTGCGACTGCGTCTCTGGCCGCTGTTGCTCGCCAGTACGATCTTGACCGTTCCGCTGGTTGCGCCGAGCCGCCGCTGTTCCAGCACCAGCTGCCCCCGTGGCATCCTGACTTTGTTCTTTCAGGATGGTGCGGGGATCAAATTGGTTGAAGAAATCATCGTCTTCATCAAAAAGCGTTTTCGCGATCGCCGCGCGTGGCCCCATTCGGCTAAGTTGGCCAAATTTTTGTAGCGGTTCGCGGAACTGCTCAAATTCGGCGCCGATGTCGTCAAATTCACCGTTGAGTTCTTGTTTCGCGTTGCTGATAGCTTTGCGTGCCGCGAAAACGGCTGCTCGGATATCTTGGAGTAGCCCCGGCAGACGCTCAGGACCGATGACAATGATCGTCACCACGAGGATGACGCCAATCTCCGACCAGCCGATATTGGAAAACACGAAACTATTTTAGCCTCTAGTCGCTGTGATTTCGACGCATCGCACGCGCCAGTTTTTCGATGCGCTCTAACAGCTCAGGCTGTTTGTTCACGCGGCCATTATTCGCACCCGATACCGTCGCTTCCCCAGGTTGCTCACTGGCGCGTAACCCCGCGGAATTCGTGTTACGCATACCATTAGCCTGCTTGGCTTTCGCAGCGTTGTCCGTTTCTGCTGCGATTCGGCGTAGGCTGTCCAACAACGATTCCGAAGCTTGCACCTGATCGTCATGATTGCAGTTGCGCAGGGCCTGAGCTGCCTTGCGCTGGCGATGCACGTCGGCGCGACAGTTATCGCACAGTACGAGGTGAACCCGCGCGTTGTGAGCAGATTTGCGTGACATTTCCCCATCGACGAATGCCGCGACTGCCTCGGGGCCTAGATGGTCAAAGCGTCGCCGCGGTCTTGTGGAGCGCTTCTTTTTCTCTGAACCGTGCGTTGAAGGCGTCATGGTTAAAATCGGTTCGCCTCCCTCGTGCCTGTTATCGATCGTGCACCCGTGCGGTTAGCGTGTGCGGAGCAGAATCTGAGTCTCTTCGTTATGCGTAGCGTCTTGTTCCAAACGAGCACGCAGTTGCGAGCGTCCGCGGTGAATGCGGGAACGCACGGTGCCCATCTTGACACCTAGCGTAGCGGCGATTTCTTCATAGCTCATCCCCATTACGTCACACAACACGATGGCTACACGGAAATCCGGGGCTAACTCGTCCAACGCTTTTTGCAGAGCGGGGTCTAGATTCGCCACGTTAAACGCCTGCTCGGGCGTCATGCTATTGCCTGCAAAGCGCTCATAATCTTCCGGCAATGATTCCATCCGTATTTTCGAGCGGTGGCGCACCATGTCCAGAAACAAGTTCGTCGTGATGCGGTGGAGCCAACCAGCGAACGTTCCCGGCTGGTAGTTCTGCAGCGAATGAAAAACCCGCATGAAAGTCTCTTGGGTGAGATCTTCCGCGTCTTGCGGGTTACCTGCCAGGCGGAATGCGAGCCGGTACACACTATCGGCATGCTCGGCAACCAGCTCATCCCAACTTGGCATTGCGCCAACACCGTCATCGAAAGCAGCAGTCCCGCGCACTTGCGCAGCAAGATCTGGGTTTTTCTGGGCCCCACTCTGCAATGTCATGGCTTTTATTGTGCTACAACTATCTCTATAAAGCCAGCCTGTGATCTGTGCAATTGCTGTGAATCCAAGACTCCTACGACCAGCAGTTTTTCCTCCCGTCGGCGCAGCACCCCGCGTAATTGCGCAAAAGTACTTAGACTGTTGGTGTGTCTACTTCAGAGAACTCTCCGCACACCTCGTCGGTGTCTGCCATGCTCGAGTACATCAATTCCACCGCCGTGGTTTCTGAAGGCTTACAGGCAGCACATGCCCACGCAGAAGAGTATTCACTGCCCGCGCCCGATGCGACCGTCGGCCAGCTGTTGACCACTCTGACAGCCAGCGCCACCCCCTCGGCGCAAACGAAAAATGCCGGGGTCATTGCGGTCACACCTGCAGCAAGCGTGGTCGGTTTGTATCTGCTGCAAGGCCTACCAGACAAGGGCGTGCTGACCTGCATAGACCCAGAGATTGAGCACCAACAGCATGCCAAGCATGCTTTCCGTGAAGCTGGCTATAGCCCGTCGCGGATTCGTTTCTTGCCGTCTCGCCCGCTCGATGTGATGGGACGTTTGGCAGCCGCGTCGTACCAGGTCATTTACGCTGATGTCTCCCCCACTCAGCTTCCAAAACTCATCGAGACTGCCTGGCCTTTGTTGGGACCACGGGGCACGTTAGTGCTGGCTAATTCGCTTCTCGACGGAACCATCGCCGATTCTTCACGCACCGATCGTGCCACCCAAGCCGCGCTGGCTGCCGACGAATACTGTCGTGAGCTTGATGACGCCATCGTCACCCGACTTCCACTGAGCTCTGGTCTAACGCTGGTGACCAAGCTCTAAAGCATCGACGCTTACTCGATGCCTGCACGATCGCTCGAATACCACTACCCTGGTCGTGAGTTCATTGACGCAAGGAGAAAACCATGACTGAGATCCATCGACCGGAACTCCACATCACCCCAGAACACGGTGTTCTGGATGCCCCTGCTGGAGTTTTGCTCGACGGTAATGACTGGCACGTTTTCTACCAGTATCGCCCCGAGGTGCCCGGCCCAGCGCGGTGGGCACATACGGTTTCCCAGGGCGATCCTTATTCTTGGTTCGAATGCGACGACGTCTTAAGCCCGGTCGGCGGCGAACTTACCGTCCGCGCCGGTTCTGTCGTTCCGATCGATGGTGACGGTGAGCAAGATGCAAACCTGTATTTCACTTCGGTGACCTCCGGCGGCACCAATATCCAGCTCGCAAAGATCAATTCGTTGACCGCAGATTGCCCACTGTCGGAAGAACCTACGGCACTCGATCCCGCCGTCAACCGGGTCTCGGCTGTGCTGGAAGCACAAGAAGGGTTCCAGCGCTTTCGCTCGCCATGCGTCGTGCCTAACTGGGAAAGCCCCGTCGACCGCGATGCAGGGCATGCCGGTTGGCTCATGCTGGCACTAACCGGTGATGCAGAAACACCAACCCCAGTTATCGCGACCTCACAGGACGGCCAGTCCTGGGATTTCCAAGGTGCGCTCGAATTTGACGGCGAAATCGGCCTGGATCTCTCCCCGGAGGAAGGCCAGCTTTCCACCATCGTGGCCCCGCGGATTCTACGCCTGCGCGACGATGCCGACGGCGAAATTTACGATATCTTGCTGTTGACGGTCGAACGTGCCGGGATTGACATTTCGGGCTATCTCGTCGGTACCCTGCGAGGCACCACTTTCCGGGTGCACCATGGCTTCCGACGCATCGACTTCGGGCACGATTTCACGCGCCCGCGCAACACAAACCTCACCAAAGGCACCACGGTGACCGATTCCACCATCGATCCGACCAAGCCGGCCGATTATTACACCGAAGCTGCGTTATTCGGCCTTATCAACGGCATCGGGCGCCACGACGACCCTGCCGAACACCCGTCGATGCAGGACGAGGGTTGGGCGAATGTATTAACGCTACCTCGCATGATTTCCCTGCACGATGGCCAGCTTTATCAGACTCCACCTGCAGGGTTACCGGCCGCCATTTCGGCTTCCGAACGGGTACGCGCGTATACCGTGTTGTGTGAAGTGCCCTCCGACGAAGATTCTGCACTGACCGTGTCTTTGCTGGATAGCAACGGCGAAGAAACCGCCCGCATTACCCACTCGGGCCACACCTTGAGCATTGATCGCAGCGTTGGCCCTTCCGATCGTTACCGCGATGAGGCTGCTGCCACCGCAGAGCTTGCCGACGGCGATAGCGATTCGTTAACCATCATCGTTGATGGTTCCACGGTAGAAGTCTTCGCTGATGGCGGCTGCGTCGCGATGACCTCGCGGGTGTATTTCGACGGTGGCTGTTCCAAGATTGAAGCCTCCACCACTGGCAAAGCTGCAATCGAGCAAGAATGGCACCGCAGCGGTTCTTAAGCCCGTGACTGCTTCATGGCAGCTACCCACCCAGTAACCCACTCAGTAACTCGCTCAGCAATCACGCAACAACTCGTGATTGGGACATGCCTGAAAGCTCTGCCCGCCAGCGCTAGCTGGGTTTGCCGAAGCGGTCGATCCTGCCCCGCGCGGTCACTGTCATGACCTCGGGAAGCGTAGCCAAGCGCTGCTCTAACTCTTCCGGTCTGATATGCCGCGCAGATGGGCTCATCCCAATTTGCGCGCTAATCGAAGCTCGATCCAAACGCATCCGAAATTCCACGTGCTGCGGTTGCGCCTGCGGTTCCAGTAGTCCCGCGGTCTGCTCGTATAACCGAGAGATTTTATCCTCTTCTACTGCGACGATCCCGAGTGGAGTGCGCAATTCATCCAAATGCCCCGCATCTGGGGTGAGCACCACGAGCTGACCGGAGGGCTTGAGCACGCGAGCGAATTCCTGCATATTGCGCGGCGCAAAAATCACGGTAACAACATCTGCACAATTACTGGCTATCGGCAGCCGTTGCCACACATCAGCAACCACTGCACCTGCCTTTGGGTGGCATTTCGCTAGTTGCTTCGCAGCCGGTGTAGAAATATCTAAACCGATGCCGCGAGAACCAGCGATACTATCCAGCGTGTGCGACAGGTAATAGCCCGTGCCAGCACCGGATTCGATGATAACCGGCCCCGGAAGGGCGGCCGCAGCGCTCTCGTCGTCAAGTGCGGGCTCTGCTGAATCCTCGCGAGGTATTTCGATGGCATCGATGGCTGCAGCGGTCACTGCCTCGACGAAGGGTGCAAAATGACCACCCGCGAGGAAGGTCTCACGGGCACGAATCATCTGCGCGCTGTCACCATCGTGACGTCGGCCTGCACCCGCAATCAAGCTGACATAGCCTTGCTTGGCGACGTCAAAGCTGTGGCCTGAGTCAGACACTAAGCGACGATATCCATCCTCAGCATGTAACGCCGTCCCGTCGTTGGGATCGGCGAGTAAATCAATTACCTCGTGGAGCATGCCTAAAGTCTAGTCTGCCTGTTGAGCCTGATTTCGCAAGCGATCAATTTCTGCCTGACATTCTGCCAATACAGCATCGACTTGATCCGGGCGGTAGCCGCGAGGCACAACAGAAAACTCCACGCGGTCTATCCGGCCATCTGCCACCGCCTGCCGGTTCGTGGCAGCGATCTGACTTTCGTTTTCGTGGCGGGCAGCCTCGGCAGAATCATCAACCGTCCCTGACCAAGCCGTACCCGAGCGTGCCGCGGCATCATCCACACCGAAAAGTTTGGCCCATACCACGATGCCGGTCACGACGATCACCGCGATGATGAGCAGAAGAAAAAGCCACGAGAGAAACATCGTCACGGTCTAACCCCTTGTCTTAGCAACTGCGTTTGTTCAGCTGATGCCATATTCGCGCAAACTGGCTCGTTCGCTGAAATCAGCTGGCACTAATGCACCTGCTTGCACGCCGTTAATGCCATCACAACCGACCCCAGCACGCTGGATAATAGTAGCGGCAACAATATCAGCCATGGGGGCCAGTTCATCCAATGGTTTGTTTCGGTGATGCCGCGTACCGAGCTCGACCTGGGTGATCGCAGCAACGCCGAACGCAGACGCCATATCAATCAATAGCCCGGCTTCCACGCCAAACCCGCCGACAAACGGCAGCTGCAGCGCAGCGGAACGACGCATGGCATATTCTCCACCGAGCGGCTGCACAATATGAGCAAGTTCAGGGAAAAACAAGCGCAACAGCGGTTTCGCGGTCAGCTCTGTCACACGGCCGCCGCCACTGTTTTCCCCGCGAAACCCACGCTGATAGATGGGTTTGACCAACGAGATATTCTCCTTGTCCGCCAGCGGTTGTGCCAAGCGACGCACCAGCCCTTGCGGTGGGTCCACCAAATCTGCATCCACAAAAACCACGAAGTCTTTGCGTGCTTCTGCCACCCCGCGCCATAACGATTCGCCTTTCCCCGCCCGCGGCGCAACCTCGCGGCCCGGCGCGGCGTCTCGCCAATTGATCACCCGTGCGCCAGCCTGCCGTGCACAAGCAGCGGTGGCATCAGTAGAATCCGCATCGATCACGATGATTTCACCGGGGGATTCCGCAGCGACTGCCCGCACCACAGCAGCGACGGTGGGTTCTTCGTTTAACGCAGGAATGACGACGCTGACATGTTCTAAAAAGTCAGTACCGTAGGTCATAACAACCCGCGGATGGTGTGATCAGGTGCGCGCCAGCCGGCGATAGCTTCAGTCATTTTGATGACGTCAAGTGTTTCGGCAACTTCGTGAACACGAAACGCTGCTACGCCGCGGGCAGCTGCCCACGCGGTAGCTGCGAGGGTGCCGACTACGCGCTCACGCGGCGGGCGTTGCAGTGTTTCGCCAATAAAGTCTTTATTGGACAGTGCCATCAGTACTGGCCATCCGGTGGCGACGAGCTCATCGCAGCGGCGCAGTAGCTCGAGTCCATGGAACGTATTTTTGCCGAAGTCATGGGTGGGATCGATAAAAACTTTGTCTTCGGGGACCCCGCAGCTCACAGCGCGTTCGGCCAGCGCCGTGGTTTGTGTGATCACATCGGCTACAACATCGTCGTAATGCACGCGGTGTGGTCTCGTCCGGGGGGTGTTTACTCCAGTGTGGGAGCAGACGTAACCTACGCGGTGTTGACCGGCGACCTCGATCAGCTCGGGTTCATAGCCGGCCCAGGTATCGTTGATTAATCTCGCACCAGCGGCGATCGCGGCCTCGGCTACATCAGCACGCCAGGTATCGACCGAAATGGTGATCTCTGGGTGTCGCTCATGTACGGCAGCAATCGTCGGGACGACGCGGTCTATTTCTTCTGCGCTATCGACGGCATCGCCGGGCCCTGCTTTCACCCCACCGACATCAATGATGCTTGCGCCCTCGGCAATGGCTTGGCTCGCACGTGCGAGCGCTGAATCCTCGGCGAAGGTCGCGCCTTTGTCATAAAACGAATCTGGGGTGCGATTAATAATCGCCATAATTTCGGGCATTAGTGCTCCGCCTCAGCGATGCGCTCGTGTACAGCCAAGATATGAGCGATGGCCTCATCAACGTCGTCAGTCACGATGAATAGATCCATATCCGACGGCGAAATCATGCCTTCGGCCAACAGTCGCTGCTGCAGCCAGTCCACCAAACCGGACCAAAACTCTGTGCCAACGAGCACGATGGGAAAGCTGGTGACTTTTTTGGTCTGTACCATGCACAGAACCTCGAAAAGCTCGTCGAGGGTGCCGAGCCCGCCCGGCAGGCAGACAAAACCCTGCGAGTACTTTAAAAACATGGTCTTTCGGGCGAAGAAATACCGGAAATGAATACCGAGACCAATATAGTCATTAAGCTGCTGCTCAAAGGGTAATTCAATGCCCAGCCCGACTGAACGCCCACCGGCTTCAAAAGCGCCTTTGTTCGCAGCTTCCATCAAGCCCGGCCCACCGCCGGTAATCACCGCATAGTCCCGCTCGACGAGTTTGGCAGCCAACCGCTCGCCCAGTTCATAAAATGCGTCATCGCGCGGGGTGCGGGCGGAGCCGAATACCGTCACCGCCTTCGGTAATTTAGCCAGAGCGTCAAAACCGGCAACGAATTCGCCTTGAATGCGCAAGATACGCCACGGGTCGGCGTGCATCCAGTCGTGGTCAGCGCTGCGCTCAAGCAACCGCTGGTCATAAGTCGATTGGGAGCGGGTTTCGTTGCGAGTGATCACAGGACCTCGCATATTGACATCGCCATGCGAAAAACCGTGGCGCGGCGTTCCGTCCGGATTCTGCGGCGTCAGTCTTTCCTGGTCCAAGGCTTCGTTTTCTGGTGCGGTATTCGCCGAGTCATCGTTAGGGGTTGCTGCAACCATATTAGGAAGATAAATCCTTGTTCTCGAGGTAGTCAATAAGCTGTTGTGCTACCTGTGTGATCTGGGCAGTTGGGCATTGCTCGTTGGGTTTATGCGCATAGCCCGGGTCGCCGCAACCAAAATTCACGGCTGGCACACCAAGGGCGCTAAATCGCGAAACATCGGTCCAGCCCAGCTTGGCCCGGAAGTTGCCTCCGACAGCATCGACCAGACGCTTGGCGACGGGCGCCCCCAGGCCTGGCAGCGCAGCACCGGCGCTATCATCGACTTCCACGCGCAGCGGTGCGTCGTCGTCAAGGTCGCCAAGGTCATTGAGGCCCAAAACTTCCAACGCATGCTGCAGCGCCTCGTCTTCGCTGCGATCTGGGGCAAAGCGGAAATTCACGAACATCCACGCATCATCCGGGATGGTATTCGTCGCCACTCCGGCTTCTAAGTGCACAATGTTGAGCCCTTCCCGGTAGGTACAACCATCGATGGTTACCTCGCGCGCCTGGTAGTCGGCGACTTTCACCAGGACCGGGGCCAGCGTGTGAGCGGCATTCGAACCCAGCCACGAGCGGGCCGAGTGGGCGCGTTGTCCGCGGGCGCTAACTTTCAGGCGCAATGTGCCCTGACAGCCGGCTTCGATGATTCCTCCGGAGGGCTCACCGAGCAACGCGAGATCCCCTGCCAACCACTCGGGGTGATCGCGCTGCAGGTGGAACAAGCCGTTATATCTAGTGGCGACTTCTTCGCCCTCATAGGCAATCAGCGTAAGATCGCAGGAAAGCTTGCCAGAATCTACCAATTGGGCAAACACGTGCAGGTAGACGGCAAGACCAGATTTCATATCGGTGGTTCCGCAACCATGCATCACTGGCTCGCCGTCGTCGCCGTGCACCATTTGATGTGGCACGTTGTCTGCGATCGGGACGGTATCAACGTGTCCTGCCAATACCACCCGGGTATCGAAACCGGCATCGGTTTTTGCGCACACCGTGTTGTTATAGCGCTGGATCGTAAAATCCACGCTCGCGTTTTCCCGCACCTCGTACAGTGCAGCTTCAATGGCATCGGCGATCTCGGTCTCGTGGTGCGATGGTGACTCGATATCAACCAAATCTGCAGTCAGCTTAACCGGATCACTATGGAGATCAAGTGTGCGAACAGACGATGGCTGAGCAGATTCTGGCTGTGCTTCTGACTGTGGTTCTGACTGTGGTTCTGACTGCGAGATATTCACAGTGCCCCAGCCTACCGCGTGCGCACTATCGATTCGCAGATTTGAGCGCGTACAAACTACCGCCCAGAACGTGATCAGGCAAACATTCTGGACTAGGGTGTTATGTATTCTGCGAAAGGCATCACTGAGAACACCACTGTAAAGCCGCGAAAATCGCAGAAACCGTTGACAACATCACCGCTCGCCCGGGACAAGAAAGGCGCATCTCATGACGCAACCGCAAGCTGGGGCGTCCCCAGCGAAAAAACAGGGCGCGAACCTAATGAAAACCCGACACCTGACCATGATGGGCCTAGGATCTGCTGTTGGTGCAGGTCTGTTCTTGGGCGTCGGTCTCGGGGTACAAATTTCCGGTACCTCCGTGCTGCTGTCCTATATCGTCGCCGGAATCTTGGTCACGCTGATCATGCGCATGCTGGGCGAAATGGCTGCAGCTCGCCCCTCGCTCGGGTCATTTTCCACGTTTTCCGGTATGGCATTCGGTAACTGGGCGCGTTTTACCAACGGTTGGATTTACTGGTTCATGCTCGTGATGGTGATGGGTGCCGAAATTACTGGTGCGTCTGCCATCATTGGCGCCTGGTTTGGCATCGCACCGGTTATTCCAGCTCTTGTCTCCGTCGTTTTCTTCGCGTTCGTGAACTTCGCGAATGTACGCGGTTTTGGTGAATTTGAGTTCTGGTTTGCCATCATCAAAATCACTGTCATCGTTGGCTTCATCGGCATCGGTCTGTTAATGATCTTCGGCTTGTGGCCGAACTCCGGCGGTGCCAACATCGGTGAGTTCGTCGAGAACTTCGCGCCGAATGGCATCTCCGGAATTGCAGCTGGTTTGCTGGCGGTCGCTTTCGCATTCGGAGGCATCGAGTTGGTCACCATCGCCGCAGCAGAATCGGAAGATCCAGCGAAGAACGTGAAGACTGCCGTCAACGCGATCATTTTCCGCATCCTGTTCTTCTACATCGGCTCCGTCCTTGTCATCACGTTGCTGCTGCCTTTCGACAATATCCACGACGCAGATGTCGCAGCAGAATCGCCGTTTACCCAAATCCTTGAACTGGCTAACATCCCCGGCGCAGCAGGGTTCATGGAACTGATCATCGTCATTGCTTTGCTCTCTGCATTCAACGCACAGATTTATGCCACTTCGCGCTTGGTCTACAACATGAGCCGGGACGGCAATGCGCCGGCAGTCTTCGCCAAGACGAATAACGTCGCATCACCACAAAATGCAGTCATCTTGTCCGTGATTTTTGCATTCGGTTCTGTCGCCCTGCAGTGGTGGAACCCACCAGGGCTGTTGGAGTTTTTGTTCAACGCCGTCGGTGGCTGCCTGTTGGTCATTTGGATCCTGACCATCTTGTCCTACCTGAAGCTGCACCCGATCATGCAGCGCAAAGGCGAATTAGCAGAGCTGAAATCCAGCTTCTACCCCTGGGATGCCTACATTTCTTTGGCATCGTTAGCAGGAATCATCGTGTTGATGCTCACGGATCCTGGCTCGCGTGGACAGCTCACCGCAGTCGGTGCCTTGCTCGTAATCTTACTTATCGCGTCGTATTTCGTCGGTCAGAGCCGGACGCGCAAAGGCTTGTCCAACGTCGTCAAGCAGTAAAGTTCTCTCGTTTCGGGTATGCTCGGGGCAGCACAGGCCAGTCACACCCGTAACTTGCATCACAATTACGGTGTGGCACGTCAGCACTCGCCGGAATCAACGAAATGTGGACGACGAGTAGTAGACAATAGACAACTGAAAACAACCGACGCCAGCACCCGAAACAGGATAGGTAACAGCTTTTCTATGACTTCAGCATCGGCACGCGGACTCGCAACTGTCACTCACGACGGCACTGTCCTCGACGTATGGTTCCCCGCACCAAAACTCAACGAGTCTGTCAGCAGCAGCACGACCACCAAATTGGATGAGATTCCACAGCAGTTCGCTGAATTAGTAGGGCCAGACGAAGAGCGTGGCGTTGCACGCATCGCAGTACGCACCGACATCGCCGACTTGGACCAGGCCCCGCAGGATACCTACGACGCTTACTTGCGTTTACACCTGCTTTCCCACCGTTTGGTCAAACCACACGAGCAAAACCTGGAAGGCTTGTTTGGGTTACTCGCCAACGTCGTGTGGACGAATTATGGCCCCTGTGCCGTCGACGACTTCCAGATGGTTCGTGGACGCTTGGCCAGCCGCGGCCCAGTCACCGTCTATTCCGTAGACAAGTTCCCGCGCATGGTGGATTATGTCGTTCCTTCCGGTGTACGCATTGGCGATGCCGACCGTGTCCGTCTCGGGGCCCACCTAGCCGAAGGCACCACCGTGATGCACGAAGGCTTCGTCAACTTCAACGCGGGCACGCTGGGTTCCGGAATGGTGGAAGGCCGCATTTCTGCTGGTGTCGTCGTCGATGACGGCTCCGATGTTGGCGGAGGAGCATCCATCATGGGCACTCTGTCCGGCGGCGGCAAGGAAGTAATTTCCGTCGGCAAGCGCTGCTTGTTGGGTGCCAACGCTGGTATCGGTATTTCCTTGGGCGACGACTGCGTGGTCGAAGCTGGACTGTACATCACCGGCGGCACCAAGCTGACGGTTTTCGGCTCTATCGCAGAACTCGTTGGTGTATCCAACGGCTCGACGATCAAGGCCAGCGCACTAAGCGGTGCCAGCGGCATCCTTTACCGACGCAACTCTGTTTCGGGTTCTGTCGAAGCCACCGAGTGGAAAGCATCGGCTGTGCAACTCAACGAAGAATTACACAACAACTAATTACTGCGCCTCATGCGCCTCATGGCGCAGTTCGCGCTAGCGCTAGCACTCACTGAGACGTGCTAGCAGCGAAGTGCTGGCGCACGATTAGGACGCTGGGGAGTCGAGTACCACTCGGCTCCCCTTTGGGATTTTTCGGAACGTCCAATACTTGTTAATCACGAAGTTCACCGGCATCGACACCAAAATAGAAATCGCACTCGCCCAATAGAATTTGGTGCGCACACCCGTCGAATCATCAAAAATATTTTCCGGCAACGCGATGGGTGATCCCGGATTCATCAGCAACACCAGCACGATCTGCGAAACCACCAGGGCTCCCACGCCGGTAAGCATGAACGGTACAAGCCCACGCAGCCAGCCAACCGAGGAGACGCCTTTAAACGTCCACGAGCGATTGAGCTGGTAATTCCAGATATTCGCGACGATAAAAGCCAATACGGTAAAAACGTTGTACCAACGAATATTGAAATCGGTGGCGAACAGCGGCAGAAAAACTTCGCGCTCGTTCACCGCAAAAACAATCTCTGCGAATTTCTTACAGAGATAAACCACGGTGAGATTCACGATAACCCCGGAGCCACCCACCATTCCGAACTGGATGAACTGTCGGAGGTTCGCTAGCGCTTGCACCGGCTTGGAAGAAGCTTCGGCCACCTAATCCCTTTCGTCAACCAACAAATTACCGAGCATTGAATAGGCAATAGCGACGACGCTACTGCTCGCCGCGCAAACGTGCCACTGCGGCCTCGATACGCTCGTCGGTTTCCGTCAACGAAATCCGGACGTGGTTTTTCCCTTTCGGACCATAGAACTCTCCTGGTGCCACGAGGATTCCGCGTTGTGCGAACCAGTCAACACTGTCGCGGCAGGGTTCATCCCGCGTCGCCCACAAATACAGCCCGGCCTCGGAATTATCCACGCGGAAGCCTGCGTCCAGTACCGCACCGAGCAATTTCGCGCGTCGTGCAGCGTAGCGTTGTTTTTGCTCGAGTTCGTGTCCGTCCTCGTTCAACGCTGCCACCATTGCCGCTTGCACGGGCCCCGGCACTATCAACCCAGCGTGCTTGCGTGCCTGCAACAACGCGTCGATGATAGCCGGATCGCCAGCTAAATAACCAGCGCGATACGACGCCAAATTCGACGTCTTCGAGAGCGAATGGATTGCGATGAGATTTGTCGTATCACCGTCGCACACCCGCGGATCCAAAATCGACAACGGCTCGTCGTCGCCGTCGCTCTGCCAGCCCAGGCCCAGGTAGCATTCGTCGGATGCCACGATCACGTCGCGTTCTTGTGCCCAACCAACGACCTTGCGCAGGTGTTCAATCCCCAGCACCTTGCCTGTCGGGTTCGATGGGCTGTTGATATACAACAGATCCGGCCGACCAGGGCCAATCTGCGTCAACGAGTCTGCGCGCAAGATATTCGCGCCTGCCAAACGAGCAGACACTTCATAGGTGGGGTACGCCAACTCGGGGATGACGACACTCTTAGCTCCCAGCAGGGTCGGTAACCAGGCGATAGCCTCTTTTGTTCCGACGACAGGCAGAACGGCATCCGCCTGCATGTGGTAGCGGCGTTGCAAGGCAGCAGCAATCGCGTCCCGCAGTTCTGCTGTTCCCGCGGTCTGGGGATACCCCGGCGCCGCACCAGATTCCGCTAAAGCCAATTGGATGCCCGGGGCGACTGGATCTACTGGGGTACCCACGGACAAGTTGACGATGCCGTCAGCATGCGACTGCGCCGTCTGTTTGGCGGCTTCTAGGCTATCCCACGGAAAATCCGGGAGCGAAGGTGTTCGCAACATGGTGTCCTCTTTAATTTGGCGCTTTAGGTTTCAACATCCTGGTTTTGCGGCGGCAGTGCTGCGATCATTGGGTGATCGAAGTCTTGCGGTCCAAGTCCCGCAGCTCCACCTGGCGATCCGAGATCGTCGAAGAAGCCAACGTTCGCGTCGTAGTATTCTTCCCACTCATCGGGCGTATCGTCTTCATAGAAAATAGCTTCGACGGGGCACGCTGGTTCGCACGCACCGCAATCGACGCATTCGTCTGGATGGATATAGAGCATGCGCTTGCCTTCGTAGATACAGTCGACTGGGCATTCTTCGACACAAGCACGGTCCAGCACGTCGACACACGGCTGGGCGATGATATAAGTCATGGGCTCTCCTATTTACGTTAGTTTGCGGCACGACGGTTTCTTGTACGGCTGGCGATCACCGGCCACGCTGCTCCTGCGAGGACGGCACACACCAAACCCACCACGTACGCAAATGCAGCTGACGTAGGCGACATCAGCGCAACTACACCCAACCAGACTACCGCTGGTATCACCTGAATGAGGTAGTTCTGCGACCATAACGTGGCGGTTTTCACCAAAACCAAGCACCCGCCGAAGGCTAATGGGACAGTCCACGGCAGGCTCGTAACCTTCAGTTCGATGGTAGCGGGCAGGTACTGCAGACAAAAAACTGACCCCGCCGCGGCAAAGACACTCAGCCATACTAAGCCGGTAATCACTTCACCGCGGCTGAATTCCGTTCGCGTGTACGCTGCGCCCACCCGTATTCCTTACTGCTCGTGCCTACTTTAATTTTTCTGCACCAAACCCCGCTCTGCTGACTACAGCTTGTATTCGGCTACTGTGAGCTTTCTTGAGCTCGCGAGAATTTCCCGGGGCCGAAAGGCCGTTGGTAGTGCTCAGTGCGCGAAATTGGATAAGCATAGAGATTCGATAAGGCATAGACTCCGGCGAGTGATTCGTCGTAATTGGTCTGCACGGAATCCGGGTTAACCCGTGAGGTTCGTCCATCGGCAATCCATACCTGAGTAGCGTGTGCCGCCATGGCTTCCCGTTTCGCGGTGACTTCGTAGTAGGAAAGCTGCAATTCCACATCCGCGATCTCGTCGGTACCGTTGAATAAATATTCTTGGCTCGGCCACTGCCAGCCTTCCGGCAACGCAAAGTGTTGCTGGCCTTCCACTACACCTGGTCGATACAGCACCGACCACCACACCTCCGGATCGAGGCCGTCGGCGTGCACGCGCGATAGCGCCAGGTGTGTCGCCTCATGGGCAGCGATGTGATCGGGGTGGCCGTATCCGCCATCCGGGCCGTAGGTGATCACCAAGTCTGGGCGTTGTTCGCGCAGTAGCTTTTCGACGGCATCTGCGGCTGCTGAGACATTATTAACCAAAGCCTCCGGATGTTGTGAGGCTGCAGAGCCCGCCATTCCAGAATCCCGCAACCCCAGCAATTCCCCGTTGACCTGCAATATCTCCAGGGCACGATCTAATTCTTCCTGGCGAAACTGTGCTAGATCGTCGACGATTTCGGCGCGGCCGATGATCTCGCCTTCTTCGCCTCCCGTGCACGTCAACACCGTGACTGCTCCACCCTGCCGGGCAAATCGCGCCAAAGCTCCACCCGTCCAGATGGATTCATCGTCGGGGTGAGCGTGGACGGCAAGTACTTTCATGGGGTTTATACCTTCCGATTTTTGGGGAAACAGGCAACTACAAACAGACGGTGGCAGACAGGCCCTGGCAGACCGACGACGCAGTGCACCGCGGGTGCAGCTGACACATCGCACCGCGGGTGCAGCTGACACATCGCACCGCGGGTGCAGCCGACACAGTCAGAACCGGGCAATTCAGTTAGTGTGGCAATTCGGTTTGCGCAGTAAGCTGCCATTGCGGCAAAGTTTTTAAGCCTGCAGGCCAGCTCGCGATTGCTTCGCTAGGGCCAATGATACCGCTGCCCAGCACCCGGATTCGCCGCTCATCGATGATGGGAATAAACAGTGTGCGCTCATCACGCAGGCTCGCGATCTGCGCTTGTCCCCCGGCGGGATCTAGCTCGCCACTGAGAATGTCCGTCCAGGCATCTGCGTTATCGGGCAGACAGCGTGGAAGCCATCCAGCCTTGGCTGTCGCTGTGTGC
The DNA here is from genome assembly GCF_041224285.1 of Corynebacterium drakensteinense. NCBI lineage: Bacteria > Bacillati > Actinomycetota > Actinomycetes > Mycobacteriales > Corynebacteriaceae > Corynebacterium > Corynebacterium drakensteinense. Next base: position 201,531 of record NZ_JAXOFP010000001.1, on the reverse strand, counting down.
GGCGTCCGGCATAACAAATCATCCGCGATAGCGAGTGCGGATGCGGTGGTATCATCCCAGCTCAGCACCGCATCAACCTCGCCTGCCGGAACCAAATCGGCACTCAAAGATGCAAAATCATCAGCGACTAGTTCAGCATGCAGGCCGCGTGCGACCATGCGATCCACCACTGCAGCGGCAGCCGCACTCGCCACGGAATCAGCAGGATCGGCGGCAATCCGCAATGGGCGTTCATGGCCGGTATGTTCCCGCAGCACCGCAAGTTCGTCGTTTTCCTCGAGGTCTGCGCCACCGGCAGCCTTTTGGACTGCAGCATCCGCCGCAGCGTCAACACCATCTACGGCGTGGGCTGCGTCCTCCCCGAACCCGGGGATACGCAGATCCGTTCGTCGCCCCGCAGCGTACACGGCGAGTTCCGGAATGTTGATAGCATCGAAAAACTCCGCGCGCGCCTCGGGACGCAGAAAAACCGACGACCGCAGCGTCAAGTCCATCCGCAGCTGGCGTGGAGTATTGAAACGGAAAACCTGCGTGCCCGGCAACGCACCATAGGCGGCGAAGGTGGTTTCTTGCGGAGTAATGTCTACGAACGAGACTTGGCCCGAGCGCATCAGATTGAGCCCTTGTGCAGGGGTGCGAATCTCCGTGAGCTCAACAACGTCAATGTTGGCGGGTTCGGCCCCCCAGAAACGATCATTACGGTGCAAGATTATTTTGCCACGCGCCCAATCAACGCTATCAACTTGATATCGTCCTGCTCCGGCCGGCAGTTCCCGGGCCTGCGCGAACGGCACCGTCATCAAATGCGCGGGCAACAGGTTGTGGAATAGCCCGCGCCAGTCAGCGACCCGGTGCGAAAACTCCACATCCACGATGCGCCCACCAGCAGAACTAGTGATATCAGCGATCGCGAAATATCCGGCTGCCCCGACGACACCGGGTGTTGAGACCATGCTTTTCCACAGGTAAATGAAGTCTTCCCCGGTAATGGGGGTGCCATCGGACCACTGTGCCTGCGCGTCAATGGTGTAGCGCACCCGTTGCACGACAGGCTGCTTCCCAGCGCTCGCATCATCTGCCGCCGCGACGGGAATTTCTTCCGCCGTTTCCAACAGTTCGGTGGTCTCGTCGCCAAGAAACGCAGACGGCAGCACCAACGCCGCAATATCATCGACGACGGCCTGCTGGTTCGCACGCAAATGGGGGTTAAGCCCGAAGTGAATCGGGTCTATTCCCACACCAACCTTGGATTCCGTTGCAGAATCGTCCCGCTCGTCTTTTTCTTCGGCTGCAGGCTCGTGTGCAGCATCGTCGTCACGCTCGTGAGCACCGGCGACAGCAGAAGCACTCGATTCTGCTTCTTGCCCAGTTTCTATCGGTGGTGGTCCTGGGTTAGCCACGCATGAGGTCACGAGAGCACACACCGCCACCAGGGATAATGGGATCGTGTGTCGTCGGGCACTCATCGTGGCACCAGGGTTGAGTTACTTCTGGTTTTTCGCACGGGAAGCTGCACGACGGCGCTCGGCAGCGTTGAGCTCTACCTTGCGCACGCGCAAAACCTCTGGGGCAACCTCGACGCATTCGTCATTGCCACAGAATTCCAGTGCTTCTTCCAGCGACAGGGTCTTCGCCTTCGCCAGCGTCACGGTGGTATCCGCCGACGCTGCACGCATGTTGGTCAACTTCTTTTCCTTGGTGATGTTGATATCCATGTCTTCATCACGGTTGTTCGCACCAACCACCATGCCTTCGTAAGCTTCTGCACCTGGCTCCACGAAGAAATTACCGCGATCTGCCAGTGACATCAGCGCGAACTGGGTGATCTTGCCGGAACGATCGGCAACCAAAGAACCGGTAGGACGCGACTTGATCTGACCTGCCCATACGTCCATGCCGTCCGACATGGAGTTGGCGATACCGGTGCCGCGGGTTTCAGTCATGAACTGCGTGCGGAATCCGATCAGACCACGGGCAGGAATGCGGAAGACCATGCGCACCCAGTCGCCTTCTTTGATGTCCATGGTCTGCATTTGGCCTTTGCGCCCGGCCAGCAGCTGGGTAACAGCACCCTGGAATTCACTTGGCACGTCGATGGTGATGATCTCATACGGCTCGTGCAGCTGGCCATCAATGGTTTGTGTAACCACTTCTGGCTTGCCAACGGTCAGCTCAAAGCCTTCACGACGCATCGACTCGATCAATACAGACAGGGCCATTTCTCCGCGGCCTTGCACTTCCCAAGCGTCCGGCTTTTCGGTAGGCAATACACGCAGCGAAACGTTACCGATCAATTCTTGATCCAAACGGCCTTTGAGCAAACGAGCAGTCATCTTGTCACCGCCGCCGCGACCAGCCAATGGCGAGGTGTTCACACCGATGGTCATCGAGATCGCTGGCTCATCAACTGCAATGCGCGGCAGAGGTCTCGGATCTTCGGTATCTGCGACCGTATCGCCAATCATGATTTCTGGAATACCGGAAATCGCGACGATATCGCCCGCGATGGCTTCTTTCGCTGGCTGGCGTTCGAAGCCTTCGGTGCGCAACAACTCGGCAACTTTGACGTTGCTGACTTTCTGGTTGCCGTCTTCGTCGTAGTGAATCCAGGCAACCTGCTGCCCCTTGGTGATCTTGCCCGCATACACACGCAACAGGGCCAAACGCCCCAAAAAGTCCGAGGAGTCGAGGTTGGTCACGTGTGCTTGCAGTGGACCATCGACGTTGGCGGACGGCTCTGGCAGCACGTCGTAGATGACGTCGAAAAGCGGCTGCAGATCATCTGATTCTGGGACGTTACCGTCACCCGGGTTTTCGGTCGATGCTTTGCCTTCACGGCCGGAGGCATAGAGCACCGGCAGGTCCAGCAACTCTTCGGCAGCTGCGGATGCTTCCTCATCTTCCAGGCCAGCGGCGATTTCCAGCAAAAGATCTTGTGACTCTTGGACGACCTCATCGATACGGGCATCCGGGCGGTCTGTCTTGTTGACGGCAATGATCACTGGAAGCTTGGCCTCCAGTGCCTTGGTCAATACGAAACGAGTCTGTGGCAGTGGACCTTCGGCAGCGTCGACAAGCAAGACAACACCGTCAACCATCGAGATGCCGCGCTCGACCTCACCACCGAAGTCAGCGTGTCCCGGCGTGTCGATGACGTTAATAATAAGGTCAGCGCCGTCTTTGCCGAGCCCTTTACGACGGACTGCGGTGTTTTTTGCGAGGATCGTGATGCCACGCTCTTTTTCCTGGTCATTCGAGTCCATGACGCGGTCATTTACTTCGCCATGTTCGCCGAACGCACCGGATTGTTCGAGCATTCCGTTGACAAGCGTGGTTTTGCCATGGTCGACGTGCGCGACGATTGCGACGTTGCGGAACTCAGTGTTCACAGTACTCCTGAAAAGATCGTGGGTTTTAACGGTTCAACGATACGCGTCTTCGCTAACACTTGCACCTTTGTGCTCGTTATTAGCCCCAGCCTTCCCCCAACAAATTAGTCGCGCTCCATTGCGCTCGGCCAACAAGACGGCTATCGTTGTGACAATTGTGGCTAAAGTTTCTAGAGTGACTAAAAAGCACAATTATAATTATTAGACTTACAATAATAAATATGTAACGATGCAGTGCTTAACGACGTTGTATTGAACACACCGCTATATCCCGAATAGCTCACGCCCAGTTTAAACTCGGTTCACGGAGGACCCATGGTTGCAGCCATCCGCCCACGCACCATTGTGCCCAGCATTGCGGTCACCATCGCCACCAGCTGCGCCCTGTTGGCAACGACAGCACCCGCAGCACACGCGCAGAATCTTTCCCCCGCGCAAGTTTCCAGCGCACTACCGGCACCGGCCAGCAACCAACAGTTGAGCAGCGAAATCGACGAATTTATCGCACGTTTTTCCCCGGTTGACCACCTCGGTCGGCCGACCCCACAAACAGAAGCGCAAATCCGCCAGTTCGCACACCAACCCTGGATTCCGTCACAGGCACGGGAATCCATTTTGCAAGCCCTGGACTTCGCTGTTGGCGCCGGCGAAACCGACGGACCAGACCTGCCCCAGCAAGCTCCCCACTTCACGCAGTTTGGCTGGCCTACGGTAGCTGGATCTTGCATCGACGGCACACACCAGAGCGTGGGCACCGCGCTTGCTGTGCCTGGGCCAGCAGAAATTCCAGCCCCTGGAGCAGCAGCCCACGAAACGGCATTTTTGTTCACTGCACTGGGCACCGCACCGGCAACGCAACACCAAGACATGCGAGCACACTGGTTCAACCTATCCAACGGCAAGCGCGGCACCACTGCATTAGGCAACCACGGGATTAATCCAGAGGGGCCAGCCACTATTTCTGGAGTTGCCGATACCGGCCGTGGCGTCATCGTGGCCTTGTTGGAAGGTAGCGTGCATACAGAAAACAGCATCTGCAATTATTTCCCGACCGCCGCGATTATCACCAGCTAAACCATGCATCCAGTCAAAAACGAAATTTTCGCTACAGCGGACAAAATAAACATTGACCCCAAAGGCTTTCATCGCGAGGTTGATTCTTACCGCACCACCGAGTTTGGCCTGTACATGGCGCGCGGTGCTGATCACCCACAATTCGGCTACCTCGAGTCGTGGTTATTGCCAGAGCTGTCGTTACGTGTGAGCATCTTCCACTTCCGTAAGGGCTGCGAAAAACCGCAGGATTATTACATCGACATCGTTGATATCGACGTCAGCTCCGCGACCGACGAGGCCAGGCCCACTACCGCTTCCGGCACCAGCAACACTGCACAAACCTGGCGCACCCGCGATTTGTACATCGATATCGTGTCTTTGACCGGCCACCAGGTAGACGTTCTCGATATCGACGAGCTTGCAGAGGCCACCGCGCAAGGGCTTATTTCTGCTGAGGAAGCAGAGCATGCCATCGAAGCCACTCTGCGCGCCGTCGAAGGCATCACGCGACATGACGATGATGTACCCGCGTGGCTACGTTCGCTGGATATGCCCATTGACTGGGCTCACCCAGATTCGATTACGCTCACCCCGCCGATGAAGCACTAGGCACCCAGCAAGAGCGAGACCGCCATGATTGCCATGCCCGCAATCAAGCCATACACAGCAGCGTGGTGACGGCCGGTAACTTCAGCCGTCGGCAAGAGCTTGTCCAAGCTAATAAAGACCATGACGCCGGCGACTGCAGAGAACACCAACCCCAGCGCTGTCGGCCCCATGACAGGCATCAGCAACGCAAAACCGACGAGTGCACCAATGGGTTCGGCTAATCCCGAGGCAGTCGCTGCAAGCCAGGCCTTCCACCGCGAACCAGTAGCTTCGCGCAAAGGAATCGCGACCGCAACGCCTTCAGGAATATTGTGGATCGCGATCGCTGCAGCTATCCCCACGGCGATGCCGGGGTCTTCCAGCCCAGCGATAAACGTCGCTAGCCCTTCGGGGAAATTGTGGATGGCGATTGCCACGGCAGTAAACACCCCAGTTTTGAGGAACCGGCTGCGCGCATCAGCCTGAATTCTGAGAGGCTCATGGGGGTTGACATCTTCTGGCACCAAACGGTCAATCACGAGGATCAGCGCGATACCAGCGAAAAACCCAGCGACTGCCCACCCGCCAATCGATTCCATGGCTTGTGGCAGGATCTCCATAAACGAGACATAGAGCATCACCCCCGCAGACAACCCCAGTGCGGCTGCCATGAATGCCGGACCTGGACGTCTTTTCGCTACCGCTATCGCGCCACCGATGCCAGTGGAAATGCCTGCGGCAAGTGTGAGCGCGAAAGCGAACAGGATCGTGGAAGTCTCGTACATCGACTCATTACACTAGATGGTGTTGCAACAAAAAGCTGACTGAACACGCACGACACAAGCAATGACGTGCCATGCTGTGCCGCCAGCACATGCAGCGCAACGAACTAAGCCAGTACCGGTACCAAGCCACCCGAGTCAGGATGATCGAAGTGCAGACCTTTTCGCTGCCAGCCAGCGCCGTACACGTGAGCGATCCGCTTCCCGCCGAACGCGTGTTCAGCGCCGCGATACTCGGTTTACCGACCATTGTCGTCGAGCAGCCGCAAGGACGCCATGCCCGTAATGCTGGCGGCGCGCCAAGGTACTTCGAACTACCAGTAACCTTGACGTTTCAGGGCAATTGGCGGGTACGTGCCCAAACTGGAATCATCGCCCTGCTTGCCGACGTCGAAGCACTGCGCACATTACGCGCCCTGCGCATCGCAGCCACTGCGCGCATCACCCTAAGGTCGGGGCGAATCGACGTCGATATCCTGGCACCGATTGCACCGTGGATCGTTCCCGTCAATAATCCAGAAGGCCCCGTGGCTACGGGATCCCGCTATCTCCCGGTGCACTCTGCGTATGACATGAACAATTACGGTCTATCGCATATGTATGTCGTTGTCACAGGAAACAGCGTGTTCATCGACGGTAATAAACTGGGCACCATTGATGTCGCTGCCCCGATCTCCCCACCATTAACTGTCCGCGCCTATTGTTCTGCCGGCCGCATGGTAATCGCTTTGCCTCATGGCAAGGCCCAGTTTGTACAGCTGCCAAGCCTTGCGCAGCCGTTGGACATCTACCCAGCAGCTGCCGTCGTGCAGCCGCTACCCGACGGGCACCGCACGGTCACTGCACCTCCTGATATCGCGGCAGATGCTGCGGGAAATAGCTCGCACAATCAGAGTTCGTAAACCTTAAATTTGACCACCGGTGGCGCACTAGGGTTGTCACCGCGCAGCACCATGGGAATAAATTCTTTCGCTGCCGGGTGGTCATCCAGCGCAGCGAGATATTGTTCATGCGATGCTAAAGAAGCAATCGCCGCCTGTTCATCATCGTCACTGACACGGTAGACGTGATCAGCGGCGATGTCGTTTACGATCCACAATTGCCGGGCAGACCACGCTGGTTCGCTCAATTCACGGAACACCCACGGGTTCGCCGCGTCTCGTGCAGCATCAAGCGCTGCCACACCCACCACACGGTGATCAGCCTGGTTGAGCCCCATCGGTAGTTCGAGACTCATCGGCAACGTCACGATGGCATCCGGTTGAAATTGACGAATTGTGCGCGCGATCGCTTCGCGCAACTCTAGGTTGTACACCAAGTGCCCGTCTGGGAAATCAAGAATTTCCAGAGATGTAACGCCTATGGCATCACAGGCTTTGCGTTGCTCGTCGGCGCGCAGCGGTCCGCATTCTTCCGGCGGCATCGCAGCTATGCCCGCTTCGCCTGAGGTCAGCAACAAATATCCAACCTCGATGTCTTCGTTTTCAATCCACGCGTGCGTAGCCGCTGAAAGTCCGTATTCGGGATCATCCGGGTGCGCTACAACCACCAAGATTTTCTTGATTCCCGAAACATCAAGGTGTGTCAATGCAGTAGTGTCTGGTTCGCTGGCTTGTTCGCTAGCTTGTTCGCTAGCTTGTTCCGATTTCGCAGATCCCATAGACACCATTATGCCGCGATACTTTTATGCTGTGGACGCAGCTGGCGCGGCAGGCATTTCCCGCTTTTTCACCCAGGCGACAACGCGGTACGTCACTGGCAGCAAGATGGCTTCCATCGACGTCTTCCAGACGAACCCAACCACGACGTAGTTCACAAGATCCGGCAGTGTGCTGATGCCAATCGCTGTCGCTGCAATCAGGCAGAACACCAGGGTATCGCCGAATTCACCGACCACCGTCGAGCCCATCAACCGCTGCCACAGCGGAGCAGATGCGTTGCGGTTTTTCATCTTGGTCAGCACCCACGCGTTGAGCAGCTGGCCGACGGCATAACCAGCCAAGGAAGCGGCAACAATTTGTGGAACCAGCCCCAGCACGGTGGAAAAGGCCTCTTGGTTTTCGTAGAAATCGGCTGCAGGAAGCCAAATCGCAATATAGAACGCGATAACCGCGCCCAATGCTGAGGCAAATCCGATCCAAATCGCAACGCGCGTGGCTTTGAAGCCATAGCATTCTGCTAGTACGTCACCTATGACATAAGCGATCGGAAATAAGAAGAATGCGCCATCTGTCACCAACGGGCCGATGGTCACGCCTTTGCTTGCGGTAATATTCGAGATGACAAAAACCACGACGAACACGGCTACAAAAATGGGATAAAGCCCGGCGCGCACCGGTATATAGCGCGCTTTTGTCTGGTTGTTGCTGGAAGTGCTCTTCTTTGCGGTCATCTCGTTTTCCTACAGCCTTGTCTTTTCAGCAGATATGGCGCTGATTGCATTGCGTATCGGCATGCTTGCCGCGCCAGTCGACGGATTAAGCGCCCGTCTTCCAATCACAGACGTCGCCATCTTGCATGATGTAATCCTTACCCTCTAGGCGAACCTTGCCGGCGTTGCGGGCAGCGACCATCGAACCGGCGTCGTCAAGATCAGCAAAAGACACGATCTCACCCTTGATGAAGGTCTTTTCAAAATCAGAGTGGATCACACCGGCAGCCTGTGGAGCGGTGGCACCTTTTTTGATGGTCCACGCGCGAGCTTCTTTGGGGCCGGCCGTCAGGTAGGTCTGCAATCCGAGGGTCTCGAAACCAGCTCGTGCCAAGGTGTTCAAGCCTGGTTCGTGCTGGCCGACGGATTCCAGAAGTTCCGCGGCCTCGTCTTCTTCCAGCTCCAGCAATTCGGTCTCGGTCTTGGCATCCAGGAACACGCAGTCTGCGGGCGCTACCAACTGCGCTAATTCGGCGCGCTTTGCCTCGTCTGTGAGCACGCCTTCGTCGGAGTTGAAGACATACAAAAACGGCTTGGTGGTCATCAGATGCAGCTCACGCAGCGGTGCAATTTCGATCTCGCCATTTTTCGCTGCAGAAAACAGCGTGCGGTCATCTTCCAAAATATCGCGCGCGGCTTTCGCCGTCTCGACTACCTCAGCAAGGTCTTTGTTTTTCTTTGCCTCTTTTTCCAACCGTGGCAGAGCTTTTTCAATGGTCTGCAGATCGGCGAGGATCAGCTCGGTGTTGATAATCGAAATATCGCTGGTGGGATCGACTTTGCCGTCGACGTGAATCACGTTGTCGTCGTCGAAGGCGCGCACCACCTGGCAAATCGCATCGGCTTCACGAATATTCGACAAGAAAGCGTTACCCATGCCTTCGCCTTCGGAGGCGCCTTTAACGATGCCCGCGATATCCACGAAGGAAACGATGGCAGGCAAGATCCGCTCGGAAGAGAAGATCTCCGCCAAACGGCGCAATCGTGGATCCGGCAACTCCACCTGGCCGACGTTGGGCTCGATGGTGGCGAATGGATAATTCGCTGCCAGAATTTCGCTACGGGTCAGGGCATTGAACAGAGTGGACTTGCCGACGTTGGGCAATCCGACGATTCCTAGTGTAAGACTCACACGCTGTATCCTAACGCATTGCCAACGCACCTTCGCCTCGCAGGCTGTAATAAGGCATGATGATAAGGGTGAGTACGAAGTCGAACCGATCATCCGGTCCTGGATCACCGCATACGGACGCCCAGGACATCGAATGGTCTGATATCACCCCGCACCCGCCTGGTGACCAAGTCGATCGTTCGGTTGTGCTCGGCCACGGCATTAAACAGGCCGCAACCTGGGCGTTGCGGCTGATCATTCTCGGCGTTTTCATATACTTGCTCGGCCGTATCCTGGGCCGCTTTTGGGCAGGCGTATTGCCGATTACGTTTGCGCTGATCATCTGCACCGTTCTGGCACCAATATCAACTCGCTTGCGTAAATCTGGGCTTCCCAGCTCCTTAGCGGCCCTCTTAACGCTCAGCGGATTCGTCGGACTCGTTGGCGCCACAATTTTCTTCATCGCTCCCGACTTCGCGCGTCAATCACAGGGGCTTTACTTACAGACGGTAGAAGGCATTCAGCGTGTCCAGGTCTGGCTGCAAGGCCCACCGCTACACCTGAACAGTGAAGACCTGTCGAATTTCATCGACGAGGTTTTCACCTGGATGCAAGACCAAGCCGACACCATCGTCGGCGGCGTATTCGCCGGCATTGAGACAGCCACCTCGATGATCATTACGCTGTTTGTGGTTTTGGTGCTGACCTTTTTCTTCCTCAAAGACGGACACAAATTCCTCCCCTGGTTGCGGCGAGCTACCGGACGGCGGAGCGGCTGGCACATGACCGAGCTGTTCACCCGGGCATGGCTCACCCTCGGCGGGTTCATTCGTGCCCAAGCACTGGTGTCCTTGATCGATGCGGTGTTCATCGGGCTGGGGCTCGTGATCATCGGCGTGCCACTCGCGCTCGCACTGGCGATCATCACGTTCATGGCTGGTTTCATCCCGTTCGCTGGTGCTATCACCGCCGGTGCCTTGTCGACGCTCATCGCCTTGGTCAGCCTCGGGTTCACGGAAGCCATCATGGTGTTGATCGTCGTCGTTGCGGTCCAGCAAATTGAGAGCAATATCCTCTCGCCGTGGTTCCAGGCACGCGCGATGAACTTGCACCCGGTCGTCGTGCTGATCTCCGTGATCACCGGTGCGGCGTTGTTCAACCTCATCGGTGCTTTCTTGGCAGTTCCTGTCGCCGCGATGGTCGCGGTGTGCTATCGCTACGCACAAGACATTTTGACGCTAGAATCCGGCGAACGCCGCGCACGGGATATTACTTCTGTAACCATCGCCGGAGAACTCGCCGCCCAATTCACTGAAGATAATGGGCGCGGACTTCGCCGTACGTGGCGCCAAGACGGCAGTTCACAACCTCAAGCACACGAAGATGCCGCAAAATACACCAAAGAAGCCACGATTCATCTCGATGAAGATCTGGAAGATCAGCTGGAAAAACGCATTGATCTCGATGCACGACCAGATAATAAAACCACGCGCCATGAGCATCGATTAGCAACCGAGCGTTTCGCACGATGGTTTTCTCAATTCTCGGTGAGTACGCCATCACACGACGAGCAATCAGCAGCCGAAGGATCATCGGAAGAGAAGTCACACTGTGAAGAAGCTTCCCAGCGCGAAACTTCAGAACGCGACGAACACTAAAGCACACACATGACACTTTCTGTAGCCGCCGTTATCTCCGTCGTCATCGCCCTGGTGTTGGGTATCGCACTCGGCTGGTTCGCCCACGGCAGCCTAGAGGCCAGACATACGTTTTCGGCCAACACCGGCGCACGCACTGCACTCGATACCACTAGCGGTACCGAACGCGACGGCTCGCCGCACCCGCACCAACCAGGCGCCGGCTCCCCCGATCGAGGGCTGACTCCGGCATTGGAGTCACTCGCCGTCGTCGAACGATCCTTAGAAAACATTGATGGCCAGTTGCGCGCGATGGAAACCGAGCGTAGCCATAGTGCAGCATCGATAGCCAGTCAGGTGCAAGCGCTCTCCCGTACCTCGACCCGGTTGAATGAACGCACCGATCAGCTTGTCAACGCTTTGCGCAGCCCGAATGTCCGCGGCCGGTGGGGGGAAATGCAACTCGAGCGCGTCGTCGAGCTCGGCGGCATGGTGGAACATTGCGATTTCAGCGTGCAAGCCACCGCCAGACTCGGCGATAAACTCGTCCGCCCCGATATGGTCATTCATTTGGCTGGCCGTAGACAGATTGTCGTCGATGCCAAAGTGCCGTTTTCTTCCTATCTCGATGCGTTGGATACGAATGATCCCGAAGAACACGCCGCATATTTACGCAGGCATGCGCATTTATTACGCACGCACGTGGCGAACCTGTCGGCCAAGCCATATCTTGACGCGTTCCAACCCAGCCCAGAATTCGTCGTCATGTTTGTTCCGGCAGATCCCTTCTTGGACTCCGCGTTGAACACCGACCCGGACCTGCTGGAATTTGCCTTCGCACGCAATATTGTCATCGCTACCCCGACCAGCTTGTTTGGTCTGTTGCGCACCGTGGCCCTCGGCTGGCGACAGGAAGATTTTTCCGACAAAGCCAAAGAAATCCATGATCTGGGTCGGCAGTTGTACGCGCGCCTGAATACCGTCAGTGAGCACTATAACCGCGTCGGGCGCAGCCTCGATAAAGCCGTCGACGCCTATAACGCAACGCTGTCATCGCTGGATTCGCGTGTCATGGTCAGTGCCCGTCGGCTCGCAGAGATGGGCATTAGCTCCCAGCAACCAACCAAGCCATACCACGCAGCACATCGGGCGCGGCATAGTGTGGACGATCCCTCCGCTCGCAAGGAGATCGCTGATCCTGGTGATTTTCTTGCTGACGGCACCGCGCAGCCTGCCAACCACGATGTCGCAGACTATCACGATCCCAACTTCCGCTAAGATTACCGATTGTGTCTACCCAGTCTCGAAGGTCCCCCGCGCCAGGCTTTACCGGCCTGTCGCTGCCGCTTGCACTCGTGCTCGTGCTCGCCGCCAGCGTGACAGGACTACTGCTTAGCATCTTGTTCAATGGCATCGGGTTGCCATTTTTGCTGTGCTTTTTTGTCGCTGTCATCTTCGTGACGCTTTTCGTCGAGCCAGAATCATTGTTTATGACGGTGGCTCCCCTGCCGTTATTTTTTGCAGTTTTCGCCTTTTTCACTTCCTGGGGCAGCAATATTGCCAACGCACCAGATGGTACAAACTGGGCTTCGCGGGCGATGGTTTGGACCTCGGTCTACCCGGTGATCGAATTTTTCCCAGCACTGGCGCTGATCACGTTTGTGGCGATAGGAATTGCGATTCTCCGCGTGGTCATGCTTCGTGGACGAGTGCGCGTGCACGACCGGAACCGTCGGCAGCAGCGCAGCCACAACCGCGCCGCTAATCGACGCAATTTGCGTTCGACGACGCGTGCACGGGAACAGTCCAACCGCGTTACCGTGGAAGAACTCATGGCACGCAATCGTGCCGACGGCGCTACCCGCTCGCCCGTGCGCTCTTCACGGTTGCCGCGTACGCACGCTGACTACACCCAACCTGCGGGTACCACAAGCGGGCGTGGCCAGTCGCCACAGCAGCCGCAGTATCGCCGTGATGAATTCCGCCAGCGGCCGGCAGAGCCCACTCGGACTGCACGTCGTCGTGCCGCCGTTGATCCTGCAAGTGCGGATGCTGCACGCTATTCGCAGCACAATCGACGCAATTAACCACTCCGCCGACGACGCCCCCTACGCTAGGAGTGCTAGGCCTCTAGGCCTTCGCTGCGGACCGGTTTTTCTTATTGCGGGCAGGGCGCAAATCACGCGGCAGCGAGAACTGTATCGTCTCTGTCGTCGTGGTAATTTCCTTGACCCGTGAATATCCGCGTTCATCAAGCCATTCGACGACTTCGCGCACCAACAATTCCGGTACCGAAGCGCCACAGGTCACTCCGACAGTTTCTACACCATCGAGCCATTCTTCCTTGATCTCGTCGGCAAAGTCCACCAGGTATGAAGCCTTGGAACCAGCATCAAGGGCAACTTCTACCAGGCGTTTGGAATTCGACGAGTTCGTCGAACCAACCACGATTACGAGCTCACACTGTGGAGCAATCGCACGCACGGATTCCTGCCGGTTCTGCGTCGCATAGCAAATATCATCGCTCGGCGGATTTTCCAGGTGTGGGAAGCGCTCGCGTAGTTTGTTGACGATTTCCATGGTTTCAGTCACCGACAACGTGGTCTGCGAAAGCCAGACAATTTTTTTGTCGGCAAGCGAGTCTGGAAGTTTATCGACGCCGCCAACTCCGTCGACAAGATAGGTCACTTCTGGGGCGTGACCGGCGGTACCTTCCACCTCTTCGTGGCCTTCATGGCCTACCAACAGGATATGGTAACCATCGCGGGCGAAACGTTCCGCCTCCCGATGCACCTTTGTCACCAGCGGGCATGTCGCATCCAAGGTCAACTGTTTGCGCTCAGAAGCCTCCGCGCGCACTGCTGGTGAGATCCCGTGGGCAGAAAACACCAAGTGGGCACCTTCGGGTGCCTCTTCGGCCTCGTTGACAAAAATGACGCCGCGTTTTTCGAAGGACTGCACCACGTACTTGTTGTGCACAATTTCTTTGCGCACATAAATTGGTGCTCCATATTTTTCTAAGGCCTTTTCCACCGTCTCGACGGCACGGTCGACCCCGGCACAGTAGCCACGAGGTGCCGCGAGGAGAACGTTCGGTTCTTGCACAGCCTGATCAGTCATGCCTTCCAGGGTATCCAATACGTCAACAGGCAGTACAATAGGCCAGCAGAAGATCATCGCGACGCGAAGGGATAGTTGTTGAGTAGACCACCTGCAACATTCGAGAATCCATGGTCAGTCAGCACGGTTAATACCGAGATCAAGGGCTGGATTGAACGCCTCGGCTATCTCTGGGTCGAAGGCCAACTGACCCAAATCAATATGAAGCCGTCGTGGAAGCTGTCTTATCTCACGCTGCGCGATGTCAACCAAGAGATGTCGGTTGGGCTGACGGCACCAACACAATTGCTGCAAAACCTGCCCACCCCGATCAAAGACGGCGACCGTATCGTCGTCTACGGTAAGCCCGCTTTTTACGCCGGCCGCGGTTCTTTTTCGCTGTGGGTAACAGATATTCGCCACGTCGGTATCGGTGAGCTGCTGGCGCGCATCGAGAACTTGCGGCGAGTTCTTGCGGCCGAGGGGCTATTCGACGCTTCGAAGAAGCTTCCGCTCCCCTACCTGCCCCGCACCATCGGGCTGATTACCGGCCGGGGTTCGGCCGCCGAGCGAGATGTGTTGTCTGTGGCCCGCGATCGCTGGCCCGCGGTGAATTTTCGCGTGCTCAATACCGCCGTGCAAGGTTCCCAAGCGGTGAGCCAAGTCATCGATGCCTTGCAGACGCTGGATGCGGACGATGAGGTCGATGTCATCATCATCGCCCGGGGCGGCGGCAGCGTGGAAGATTTGTTGCCGTTTTCGGAAGAAGCCCTCCAACGTGCGGTGTCTGCGGCTTCGACTCCGGTTGTTTCTGCCATCGGTCATGAGCCCGACTCACCAATTCTAGACAACGTCGCCGATCTGCGCGCTGCAACGCCAACAGATGCCGCTAAGCGGGTGGTTCCGGATGTTGCTGAAGAGCGCGCGCTTCTCGACGAAGCCCGCCACCGCATGGCACAAGCGGTTGGCCAATGGGTAGCTCGCGAGCGCCACAATCTGCAGTCTTTGCGCTCACGCCCTGTGCTGGCAGACCCACGCACCCCAATCAAAGCCAGGCACGACGAACTCACTAATGCTCTCGGTGCAATTCGCCGCGAAATCCGGCACCTAGTGGGGCAAGAGGTATCACGAGTTTCTGCATTGCGCGGCCAAGTATCGGCACTAGGTCCAGCGTCGACCCTCGAGCGCGGCTATTCCATCGTCCAAGTCTTGCCGCGCGATGGCGAGCCGGAGGTAGTCACCAATATTGCGCAAACTCCCCCCGGTTCACAACTGCGTATTCGTGTCACCGACGGCTCGATCACAGCCGCGGGTATGGGAACCCAACACGCGGATTAACAGTCCATTGTCATCAGCACCAGTTATTCCCGCAGACATACGAAACCGACGCCCTCAAGCCTCCGCGCCGACGTCCTCAAGCCTCCGCATCACATCTACTCCACAGAAAGGCTGCACCATGAATGACTCTTTCGGTACCGGTAACCCCAGCGAAGCGGTATCCGTCGACAAGCTCAGCTATGAACAAGCACGCGATGAGCTCATCGAAACCGTCAAGATCTTAGAGCTGGGCCAAATGGGTCTCGACGAGTCCCTGAAATATTGGGAACGCGGCGAGGCTTTGGCCAAACGGTGTGAGGAGCACTTGGACCGTGCCAGCAAGCGGGTCGATGATGCGATGAACGCGCGTTCTGCCCGCTCCGATAACTCGGCTAACTCGGCTAATGACGACGGCTCCGGCGCCGAATCAAACACGGCAAGCGATTCTGGCTCTGCACACTAGGCTTCCCATCCACAGCGATGATTCCAGGGCAGCCCCGCTGTTTAAGCCCAATGCCACTGGTTTTTCCGCACCTGACCCACGACACGAAAAGGACCCCCATGAGCGCAGACAACACCCCGCGCGGTAAGTCCCACAACAGCACCGACAACAACCCCCGCATTGATTTTCTCTACCTGTCTGAACCGGACATGATCGAGGCCGGTGTCACCAACTACGCACAGTGCGTCGAGGCGATGGAAGAAGCACTCATTTTGCTTGCCGACGGCGATTACCGCATGGCCGGGGCTTCTGCGAACTCTCACGGTGCGCAAATCAGTTTCCCGGCCGCACCACAACATGAATCGATGCCTGCCGATGGCCCAGACCGTCGTTTCATGGCTATGCCCGCCTATCTCGGTGGACGGTTCCGTAAAACGGGCGTGAAGTGGTACGGATCCAACGCGGAAAATCGCCAGCACGAACTACCGCGTTCGATTCACGTCTTTGTGCTTAACGACGCCGACACCGGCGCTCCCCTGGCAATCATGTCAGCAAACTTGTTATCCGCGTATCGCACTGGCGCGGTACCAGGCGTTGGTGTGAAGCATTTGGCAGTCGAAAACGCCGAGACCGTCGGCATCATTGGACCTGGGGTAATGGCACGTACGATTTTGGGTTCAGCTATTTCGCAGCGTCCAACGATCAACAAGGTGAAGCTGAAAGGACGCAGTGCCGGTTCCACGGAAAAAGCAGCCGAGTGGATTCGCGATAATTTCGACGTCGAGGTCACCATCGTCGAGACTGAGCAAGAAGCCATCGAGGGTTCCGATATCTGCATCGGTGCTACGACGACGTCTGCCGAGGGACCACAAGCGTATCCATACTTCAAAAAAGAGTGGATCAAACCCGGCGCGCTTTTGCTGTGTCCGGCTGCCGCACGCATGGATGAAGACTTCCTACGCTCGGATGAATGCACGCTGGTCTGGGATTACGAAGGTTTGTACTCCGAGTGGTTCCACGAAAACGGCCCAGGCCAAACCTATAAGTCCTTGGGAATTATCGGCAGCCATTGGTACGACATGATCGAAGAATCTCGCTTGGATGCCGAGCAGATTTCTAACATGGGTGATATTGCTTCGGGCAAGGTCACAGGACGAAAAAACGATGAACAAATCATCTGTTATTCCGTCGGCGGCATGCCGGTGGAAGATGTCGCGTGGGCGACTGATGTGTACCAGAACGCGCTAGATAAAGGTATTGGTACCTCGCTCAATCTGTGGGATATTCCGACGCTGAAATAACGCTGCTGCAAGCATGTCGTTGTAATCGTGCTGCTGCAGTGATGTCACCGCATTAGTTCCCCCGCCCCAGAGCAACAAGCCCCAGAGCAACAAGCCCCAGAGCAACAAGCCCCAGAGCAACAAGCCCCAGCGAAACAAGATTCTTCTGCAAGGAGCAGACATGGCAATCACGACCGTGACCGAACTACTGGATTTTTTCAAAGCACATTCCATCGAATATTTGGACATGCGGTTTACTGATTTGCGAGGCATCGAACATGCCTTAACCATTCCCGCTGGTGCTTTCACCGAGGAATCAGCCGCAGAAGGTTTTGCTTTTGATGGTTCGTCGATCGATGGCTTCGCGACGGTCGATGAATCAGATATGTTGCTGCGTCCGGATATTTCGACGGCGTATATTGATCCGTTTCGTGCCCGTAAAACGGTCAATATGAAGTTCTTCGTACATAAGCCCGATTCCGAAGAAACTCCCTACGCGCGAGATCCGCGCAGTATCGCCCGGCAAGCCGAAGAATACCTGCGAGAAACCAGAATTGCCGATACTTGCTATATCGGTTGTGAGGCGGAGTTTTTCGTCTTTGATTCTGTACGGTATTCCACCGCGGTCAACTCTGCGTTTCACCATGTAGATTCCGATGAAGGTTGGTGGCGCTCTGGGGAAAAGACAATGATGGATGGCTCCCCCAACCGCGGTAATCAGATCAATCTGAGTGACGGATATTTCCCGGTCGCCCCCTATGACAAAACGATTGCTGTCCGCGATGAAATCGCGCACCATTTACACGGTTGCGGCTTTGAGGTTGAACGCTTCCACCATGAAATCGCCACTGGTGGTGTGCAGGAAATCAATTACAAGTTCAATACATTGTTGGGTGCCGGCGATGATCTGCAAACATTCAAATACATCGTGAAAAACACGGCCGAAGCCATGGGACAAACCGCAACGTTTATGCCGAAGCCACTCGAAAACGATGGCGGCTGCGGCATGCACGCCCACCAATCGTTGTGGAAGGACGGCGAGCCGCTGTTTGCCGGTAGCCGTTACGCCGGACTGTCGGATATGGCTCTGTGGTATATCGGCGGATTGCTCAAGCACGCGGGTGCAGTGTTGGCTTTCACTAACCCCACGGCAAATTCCTATCGCCGGTTGTACTCGGGTTTTGAAGCTCCGGTAAATCTAGCGTATTCAGCGTCCAACCGTTCCGCAGCGATCCGGATTCCTGCCTCCGGTGACAGCCCAGCTGCCAAGCGCCTGGAATTCCGTGCACCCGATCCTTCCGGCAACCCCTACCTCGGCTTTGCCGCCCAGCTGTTGGCTGGATTGGATGGCATCCAAAATCAGATTGATCCTGGTGAGCCAGCTGATTTTGACTTGTCAGTGGGCGCGAATAGTGATAAGGGCAGTGCTGCGCGCTCGGTCAAGCAGGTGCCGTATTCTCTCGAACGCTCGTTGGAAGCTTTAGACAGCGACCGGGACTTTCTCACGCGTACCGGTGTCTTTAGCGACGAGCTGATCGATGCACATATTCAACTGAAATATGACAAAGAGATCATCCCGCTGCGCAAAGGCCCCACCCCGAAAGAATTCGAGTTGTATTACAACGTGTAAGCACAACGCTCAGCTGTGCAGCTCTCAGCGGCAGATCTATGCGCCAGCTTGGCAAGCCGAGTCAAAGCTCCGACTCTACTGCGGACGGTAAGCCTCGGCTTGCAGCGTAGCCTCGATAATCGTGGTGAATTCGTCATCCGAGGCAACGCCGTCGAAAAGCACGGTGGTGCCGTTTTTGTCGACGCCCCATAGTCGGCTAACACTGTCGTCGTCAGAAGATTTCACGATGACATCCCGGCCAGCAATCTGCTGGATGGTCTCATGCGGGCGATACTTGCTATCAAAGGACTGCAAGGCTTTTTCTAGTGGCACATCGGATTGCGCAATCTGGATAAAACCGCGTTCTGCAGTAACCCACCCCACGACGGTCGCAGACTCACCGTCGATGAGCTTGCGTCGCGCGGAGTTCGGCACCCATTGTTCTGGGGTCTCTGGGAAATAAATTTCGTATGCATTCGCGCGGGCTTCATTATCTATAAATGCCTGCGGGTCAACCTCATGCACCGGTTCAAATTCGGGCTCACCGGGCCCGTACGACCACAAGCCAGTCGGTGCAACCACAACGATCATGGCGATAACAATGACGGCGACGGAGATAACCATATCCCGGCCGCCCTGAAAAATTGCGGGTTTTTTAGATTCGCCAGCCACGCTCATTAGTATGGCATGTTTCCCACATTCGGGTGGTAATCAGCAGCTAAAGACTGCGGGTTCGTCGTAAAATGGGTGCGCCCGTCGGCCAACCCAGCAATTTAGTGGAACAATGGGAACAACGTTTATGCCCAAGCTAGATTCAGGAGGATTCATGTCCGCTCCCACCTCGTATATCCCTGACCGCAACCTCGCCATGGAATTAGTCCGTGTGACCGAAGCTGCCGCTTTGGCCTCGGGCCGTTGGGTAGGTCGTGGCCAGAAAAATGAGGGAGACGGCGCCGCGGTCGATGCCATGCGCAGCCTGATCAACTCAGTGCACATGGATGGCGTCGTCGTTATTGGCGAGGGCGAAAAAGACGAAGCTCCGATGCTCTACAACGGAGAAAATGTGGGCACGGGAGAAGGCCCACAGGTCGATATCGCGGTCGACCCCGTTGATGGCACCCGACTGATGGCAGAAGGTCGCCCCAACGCGATTTCTGTCATCGCCGCAGCAGAGCGCGGGACCATGTTCGATCCATCGGCGGTCTTTTATATGAACAAGATTGCCGTCGGCCCAGAAGCCCGCGGTGCGATTGATATCAACGCCTCGGTTGCCGAAAATATTGCCGCTGTCGCCAAGGCCAAAGGCATTAAGGTTGCCGAAATGAACGTCGTCGTTCTGGATCGCCCACGCCACGAAAAGCTCATCGCAGAAATCCGGGAAGCCGGCGCGAAAGTCCGTTTAATCATGGACGGCGATGTTGCGGGCGCGATTGCCGCTGCTCAATCTCACGATTCCAACAGCGTTGACATGATGATGGGAATCGGTGGCACCCCAGAAGGCATCATCACCGCATGTGCCATGAAGTGCATGGGCGGCGAGATCCAAGGCAAGTTGTGGCCACAAAGCGAAGAAGAGGCTGAAAAGGCCCGCGCTGCCGGACACGACCTGGATAAAGTATTGACCACCGATGATTTGGTCTCGTCCGACAACTGCTACTTCGCGGCCACCGGCGTTACCGACGGAGACATGGTGCGCGGAGTTTCCTACCGCCCGGCCGGTGCGGTGACCCGCAGTCTGGTCATGCGTTCGAAATCGGGTACTACTCGCTATGTCGAGTCGATTCACCAACTGGCTAAGCTGCAGGAATATTCCGTCATTGATTACGGCAGCAAATTAGACGGGAAATAATCCCGCGACGCTGGAATACTGGTAGTAAGCGTCGGCTAGCTAGGCTCGGCGCACAACTACACAGATGCACGTTAACCAAAGACAAACATTACTTTGAAGGTGAGATAATGAGCGAGCAAGAATACCGCATCGAACACGACACGATGGGCGAAGTGAAGGTCCCTAAGAACGCATTGTGGCGCGCACAAACCCAGCGTGCCGTGCAGAACTTCCCTATTTCCGGTCGTGGTCTGGAATCCGCCCAGATCCGTGCCATGGGTCTGCTCAAAGCCGCCTGTGCGCAGGTGAACAAGGATAACGGCACACTCGACGGTGCCAAGGCGGATGCCATCATCGCGGCAGCAAAAGACATTGCCTCAGGTAAATACGACGATGAGTTCCCTATCGACGTTTTCCAGACCGGTTCCGGCACCTCGTCGAACATGAACACCAACGAAGTTATCGCTTCGTTGGCCAAGCAGGCTGGCACCGAGGTGCACCCTAACGACGACGTCAACATGGGCCAGTCCTCGAACGATACCTTCCCTACCGCCACCCACGTTGCTGCCACCGAAGCTGCCGTGAAAGACCTCATCCCCGGCTTGCAGCAGTTGCACGATTCTTTGCTGAACAAGGCCAAAGAATGGAAAGACGTCGTCAAGTCTGGACGCACCCACCTGATGGATGCTGTGCCAGTCACCCTGGGTCAGGAATTCGGCGGCTATGCTCGCCAGATCGAACTGGGCATTGAACGAGTCAAGGCGACGTTGCCACGCCTGGGCGAACTACCAATCGGTGGTACTGCTACCGGCACCGGTTTGAACACTTCCGCAGATTTCGGTGCGCAGGTAACCGAGGAACTCAAGAAGTTAACCGGGTTGGAAGAGCTGCGTGAAGCTGTGGACCACTTTGAGGCCCAGGCTAACCGCGACGCGTTGGTGGAATTCTCTGGCGCGATGAAAGTTATCGCTGGTTCCCTGTACAAGATCACCAACGACATCCGCCTGATGGGTTCGGGACCGCTGACTGGTCTGGGCGAGATCCGTCTGGCTGACCTGCAGCCGGGTTCATCGATCATGCCAGGTAAGGTCAACCCGGTTCTGTGCGAGACCGCTACCCAGGTTTCTGCGCAGGTCATCGGCAACGACGCCGCGGTATCCTTCGGCGGCACCCAGGGACAGTTCGAACTGAACGTCTTCATCCCGATGATGGCTCGCAACGTACTAGAGTCCGCTCGCCTGCTGGCGAACACCTCCCGCGTGTGCGCAGAGCGTCTGATTGACGACATTGAGCCAAACCGCGAAATGATGAAGACTTCTGCACAGTCGTCTCCATCGATCGTGACCCCACTGAACTCGGCTATCGGCTATGAGAATGCCGCTAAGGTGGCCAAGCACGCGCTGGCGAAGGAAATCACCATCCGCGAGGCCGTCATTGACCTGGGCTTCGTTGGCGACGACTTGTCTGAAGAAGAGCTGGACAAGCGTCTGGATGTTCTGGCGATGGCAAATACGGATCGCGACCGCTTCTAAGGCTTTTCTAGCAAAAGTCTGCCACAGCTAGTGATGAAAGCCGTTCGCATAGCTGTCTCACTCCTGCAACGCCCCGGGTTTTCGCCCGGGGCGTTGTGCGTGCCATGACATAAATCATTTTATAATCCCAGCGCAAGTCTTATAATTCAGCCAACTTCGATTTTTACTGGTTCTCCCAAGGAGCGAGAATGAAACGATGAGATTTACACCTGGATCGCTATTCAAAGGGCATACGAGGCCTCTGCGATATTTGCCCACGAGCGCCCGGATGGCCTAAATCTGCTACCGACCCATCACAGCCGTCACAGACCGCACAGTTTCATATGTGCTGCTTTACACCACCAGTGTCCAAGCATTTCACTTTCTCCATTCGATTCCGGTTATTATTGTTCAATGACTTTGCCAGCTTGCCCGGAGTGCACCAGCGAATACACCTATGAACTACCACCGGTGCTTGTGTGTCCAGAATGCGCACATGAATGGAACCCCAACACCGATTCTGACGACGATTCCACGGCTGCAGCATCCACAGTCATCAAAGACAGCGTAGGAAATGAGCTTGCCGACGGTGATTCCATCACCATCACACAAACGGTCAAGGTCAAAGGCGCGCAACAACCTCTTAAGTCCGGCACCAAGGTTCGCAATATTCGGTTAAATTTTGACGCTGGAACCGGTCTGGAAGACCACAACATTGACTGCAAAATCGATGGTTTCGGTGCGATGACGCTTAAACCTGCTGTAGTCAAAAAATCCTAGATAATAGCTACCGACGACTGCGCACCCACCAGCGTTCTCGTCGGAAGGTTTCTACTTGAAAGTTGTTCCATTGGGTTTCGCCCACGATGGAACAACCCCATCGATAAGTCGTCGCACGGGTAAATTCGCGTACTAAGATTTGCGCGACATAAGAATCTCAGTCGACCTGTAGATGATTCTCCACCCCGAAAAGGGGGTAATTTTTTCGTTCCCGCTTTTTCAAGCGCGCGTTCACACCCCAGAGTACAAAATAATACAATTCGAACAGTTTCGCGTTCGGGTGATCCCCAACCAGCAGCAAGGCAGCGTTTAGCCATCACATCTCGATTAACACAATTCACACGCCTTTAAATCTATAGACCAACCGTTTTAACTGCCGTGAGCTTGGAAAAGTCAGCACGAGAAGCCGCAACTTCCTGTCAGTAACCTGGCAGGAAATTCAATTTTCACCCTAAACTATAATTCCCCAAAATATTTCCCGAACAAGCTATCGAGGCCGCGATGGAAACACAGTCGAACATCACAAAAGTTGATATATCACGGATTTATTTTTTCTTACCGAGGTGGGACAAATCACGAAGTTTCATGCACAATGAATCCTGGCGAACAGATCAGGATCGCTTGATCATTCGCTGAGAGCACGTTTGTAATCACCGGCAATAAGCGGGGGATCATTGATGCAGTTACTTCGGAACGGCCTCATGCAGGCGACCGATTCAGTCTTGAGCTCTGGCGCGGCTAGCGTGTATCGGGGGAACACTACTAACCGCAATGGCCAAGGCTTATTCACTGATTGGCACGTCTCGGGGTCAAGGACTGCGTCAATTGCTCGGGCACAGCCTGCGAAGACAAGGGAGGCCCGAGAAGTGGTTGCGGCCAGGACCACCTATTCAGCGGATACACGTTGGGGGCTATTTCGTGTATCGCCAGCGTGCTCTCGGAAAGCGCTTGCGGCAAAGCGGTTTCCAAAAGGCGACAGGATTCCGGTCCAGGGGGCATAAAAAGCAATCGGTTCTATTAATCGATTGCTCGGGCCGGAATCCGGCTGATTTAGAAAATTCCATAGCGTTTGGTTCGCGAGAGCGCCCCAGATCTCAACATTACGCTCATCTGGGGCGCTTTCGTTTACCTCACAGTGCGAAAACCACTGAATATCGTGTTCGTGGGAACCTCATTGAACTGGTTTCAGTCTAAAGAGTTCATGGTGCCGCTGCCCCACCGGCTGGGCTGTAGCTGCCAACAACAAATTCTAAGCGGAAAGGAAAACAGATGCGCTGGTTTAGGGCTAGCTCTGCACTGGCACTATCGAGCATTTTGCTAATCAGCTGTAGTACGCCAGAGCAAACCTCCACAGCAGGTACCGCAACTTCTGACGAACCCTTAGAACCAATCGGGGGTACAAGCGCAGGTACGGGAACTTCACAAGAAAAAGCTGGCAACAGAAATAAAGAAAATTCAAGTCATGAACCAATTTCGGACGTCGAATTCGAAGACTGGGTCCCGGAAATCGGACCTGCAGATATTTTTGATCCGGATTTTCAAGTATTCGACATCTGCGGAACCATACCCGAGTCGCTGGTAACCGAAGCCGGTTTGTATGATTCCGACGCATCGGTTGGAACTTTTCTTGGAAGCCGCTATACGGATTGTTATTACGCAATAGCTCCCGCAAGCCAAAATATAGTAGAGCAGCATCCGTTAGAAGGAAGCATTCGTATCTCAGCCGACGCCAGTACAAGAGAAAACTTTGAAGAAAGTGGCCTGCTAACAAAACCAATAGACCACGCACGCATTCCTGATATTCATTTCCATGGTGTTCCTAATAGCTTCGAATGCACTGTCGGCATCGAAACTAGAGAAGGCCGGATAAACATAGGGTACGACGAAATTCGAAGCAAGTCCTTCGACACGAACTGCGAGATCGCATATCACTTCTTTTCACAATTGCTAACAAAATAAACAGGGGGTAATTATGAGCTTGGAAATTTCCATTGATTCACTAGAATCTTCGCGTAATCATCTCAACCGGCTAGCTGACACAGCAGACAGAATCGAGCGGCGCAGCAGATTAAATCATTTAAATCAGGCCTTTTCGCAAATACCTGGACTTGGGTTCCTTGCTGCAGAACATGGCCGTACGCTTGCAGGAAACCCTGGCTCAGCGGCAGAGGAGTTTGCGGCGTTATCCAGCAAAATCCATTGGGCCGCTAACAATCTGCACACACTTGCCGAGGCAGTCTATGAGCAAGATGGAGAATTGGCTCGCAGCCTCGACAACATGCAGGCAGGCCATGCAGGCAGCAATACTCAATTCTTTACTGCAGCCGAGCCGAACGATAAAGCTGCGCCAGTCGTTATCAACAATCCTGTGATTGGCTATGTTCCTAGTATTAATCTGCTAGCCAGCTATTTCGATGGGACACTAGATTCTGCAGCTCATCACGACGCCGAGCTGTGGCAGCAGATCGGGAATACCGCAACAGATATCTCAAATGCACTCGAGGACATCGCCTCGGAACTTGAAACTAATAACTACGGCGCAGCAATCTCGGGTGGGGCTCACAAGTTACGGAGTTTCGCAGAAAGCGGACGAGTACTGCATGCGAATTCCCAAGTCATGCACGGCACCATCAACAACTTGATCAGTGCCGTCGAAAGCACCCGCAAAGCGACAAAAGTTGTGCAAGCGTCAGTGACCATGAATCTGACCCCGGGAGCGAGCGAAACTGTCGAAGCCAATTATTTAGCTGCCTTCCCAGCTCATTTTAGTGCCGCACTGCAAGCTGCCGTACCACGGCTATCCGGGCTCACTATCCCTCAACCTGAGGCTAGTGGTGGCGCTAATCAAGCTGTTGGTAGTGCGCATTCCGCATCTGGCGCTGACCAAGCGCGTGCTCAATTCCAACTTCCACGCGATGTGCAACAAGTAATCGGTGACTATGGAACCAACCAAGCATCGTTTGCTGCTGCAGACGAGGGCACCGCGTCGTTAGCAAATGTCGGAAATGCAGAAGGTCACACCGCAGCTGCGAGCCACAATGCGGCTCTCGACAGAACCTCCGCCACGCTCGGCTCACAACCAACGACTGCGTCAGCGCTGAATTCCCCACAACCTGGAATCAACCATGCAGCACCGGGAACCATAAACTCTCCATCTCAACTACCATCTGGATTAAACGGGGCGCCGGCTTCCGTATCGCCAAATATTTCACCGAACACAGGAGCCTCACGCGTCCTCGGCGCAGGCAACTCGATCAATGCGATCAACACGGCTGCTTCTCAGCGTGCACATGCGCCTGCCCCTGGTAATTCCACGGCACCAGGCGTATTTGGTGGCCAGCCACATGGTCTTTCACCAGGTGCTGGCAATCTTGGAGCGAGCAACAATTCTTCGCCGGGGGCTAACAGCACAGCACGCGGTGCAATCAACAACTCTGCACCACTGGGAACAGGCATCCGCGCCATTGGATCAGCTGGTCTGCCTTCCGCTGGGCCCCTGGGTTCGAGCCATGGTGAAAATCTCACTACCCGTCCGATCGGAACTGGTGGCCCAGCGCCCAGTGCCGGCAACTCTGGAAACCCCGGCGGATCTGGACCCGGGACAAGCAACGGCGGTCACAACAATGCCGGGCAACACGGTTCACAAGGATCACACAGTAATCAGCAGACATCAGGTCACGGATCTGGCAATTCCGCAGGGAATTCATCGCGTGCTCACTCTGCTCACACAGGACGAGGCATGATACCAATGATGGGGGGAGCTGGACAAACGGGGCAAGGCATGCAAGCAGGCAGCAAGAAGACTCGGACTAAAGCAGTAACGACCGCAGTCGAGCGTGAAGGTAATCAAAAAGCGCTACTCGGCCAGCGCCGCCCAGTCGTTCCCGGCGTCATCGGTGCGTGGGTTCGCGAATAACTCGAGTCCACGATTGTTACGGTCCTTGGGAACAGAAACGACTAAACGACTGCACCTGGAACCAAACCCCACACAGCAGGGTTCCTGCAATCGTCCGGTTAGGTTGCGTCAATCCGGTTAGGTTCCTTTAATCCGGGCGAGCAGGTAATCCGTCGGGTACAGCATATAACTGTTCTCCGTAACATCCGAGATCGTGTGCACGGAGCCATCCACAGCGACGTGCAGGCGTGGCGAGATTCCCCGCGCATCGGTGGAAAACAACGTGAGCGCCGCGCCCGCCATCGTCGCCATGCCGTCGGCAAGATCATTGCCGTAGGTTACAGGCCGAAAGAGCAACATATCCGGCTGTGGAACAGCAAATAATATTCCCGCGCTGAAATCCTCACCAGGGATGAACCGTTGCACGCACCAATCTACGAACAACGGCGCAGAACTCCAATGCGGGTTCGAACTACGTAGCACATAGGCATATTCTCCGCCCGGGCCACTACGACGGCGTTGCACATCTACCTCAGCGGTATCTAGAGCTTCGAATAAATTGCGCCGGGCAATCCCCAAAATCGTTTGGATATCATCGTCAATCTCCCGAACCTTAAAAGCAGGAAGACGCAAATAACTCCCAGCACTGCCAACCACCAGGTAGCGTGCCAAATCAAAGCTGTAACTCCCCCATTCACCCCCGCGTTTAGCATCCAAGTGCAAAAATGCACCGCGGTAGAGCTCGGCCAAGCTAAGGCCACGCGCTACGGTGTCAGTCTCGCTGCGAATAATCTTTGCGACGAACTCATCAACACTTGCAGCACGCGGCTCACCAGCAGCAATCTTTTCCAGCAGCGGTGAGATCTCTCTACTGGTTTCATGTCCTTCGCGCCATCGCAGATGAATCTTCTGCCCAGTCGCACGCATACTAATCCCCGCAGCGCTGAACGTCGTAAAGAGTTCGGCTTCCAACGCCTTGGCTTCGCCCGCGGGCAATCCCCAGTTCTTACGCCCGCGAGCGGGCAGATTTTTCAGTTGCGGATTTCTCCTTTTCGGCCACATGATCTACCGCCGGTACATCGAAACTAAGTATCTCGGCGTCGATCATCGCCAGTGCTGCCGCCACCATAGTCGCCATCTGCACCACGTCCGGAGGCATCGCTGTCGTCATCATCGACATCATCAATCGCTGCCGGAGTATCAGGCAATTCAAAATCTTCCGGCAATGGTGGCAATTCGCCCGATTCCCACACCCCACCACCAGCTTCAATGGCAGCCTGCGGGTCAAACCCACCTTTGATCAGCTGGTTCATGATGTGGGCATTGGGTGCAATTTCAATCTGATGGCTACCCGGTGTCCAATTGGAAATTGTGGTGATTTCGCCGTCGTCGTAAACATGCACGAGCGGCGAGACTGTGGATTCTGCGCTATCCGCGATTTGTGCAGCCACCGGGGCCATTCGCGAGATCCCTTCCAACAAATCCGTGCCCTCCGTTATTTCGCGCACCAACAACAAGTGCCGGGTCGGCATGGAAAATAGCAGTCCATTAGTGGTATCAATTTCCGGGGCCCACATGTCAACGAATTCTTCTAGCAGCAACGGCGCTGAGCCGAGATAATGCGAACTCGATTCAAACGTCCATGCTGATGCACCCGGGGATTCATCAGGCCCATTGTGAAACTGCACGTCGACGTCACTGGTGCGCAGCTCTTCGCGCAAGTTCGTCCGTGCAGCACGCTCTAGCGCATCAATGTCGTCGATCTCAGAGAGTTTTTCTAAAGCTATGGTCTGAATCGACGACGCGGTATCGACGGCGATCGTCGCTGAAGTGTCGTTGGTGAACCCGAACAACGTCGCAGCGTCTACTACTCGTTGCTCTTCAGCGCTCAAATCACGCGTCGAGACCAAACGTAAACGTAGTCGCGAGTAAAACGCGGCAGTATCCAGCTGGTCAACGTACGTATCGTTGTCCAGACCCGACATAAAATTAGCCGTTAAATTAGGGATTGCTTTCGGGTGCTGCGAGCTCGCTACTTGGTGCACCAAATCATCCAATCGCACCGACATCCGGCCCCGGCGCGGATGCTCGATCGTAGCTACCATTCCATCGAAGCGAACCGATGCCCCCTCGGCTGCCAGCTGGCGCCGCAGAGACGAACGCAATTGGTCAGCATCTTTGCGGCTCAAGCTAGGAAACGACGGGTCCGGCTGCCGCAACAGGCGGTTTTGGCGATAGCGTCGGAACATCATGCACCTAGTGTAACGGCAACTAGGATTCCAGGCGTTCCAGCACGTGTTGTTGCGCGGTATCCAGCAATTTTCGCAGTGCACACACGGCGTCGTCACGTTGTTTGTTGCGCAACAGCTCGATGATTTCTTCGTTTCGGGAGATAAACGGTTCGTGAATATCGCGCTGTGCGAGCGATAAGAAGGCGATGCGCGCTTGGGCGATGACGGGCCGAATATCTTCCACCAAACGATCGACGCCCGCCAAGGCCACCAATTCCAAGTGCACCTGGGCATTCAAGCTACCTACCACGTGCCAATCGTCATGCTCGGCTGCACGACGCGCTTCAGTGATGATTGTGTACAAGCTCGACAAATCAATCGCATCGAGATCAGCTTCTGCTACTGCGGCACATTCGACGATACGGCGATACGTGTAGATTTCGTTGATGGCATCGGCATTCAACTTTCGAACAAACACTCCCCGGTTCGGAATGTGAATGACTAGGCCGTCGTTGGCGAGGAAACGAAATGCCTCGCGTAAAGAGTTTCGCGAGCACTCTAATTGCTGGGCGAGGCGGGTTTCGGGCAAACGTTGGCCGGGGCGCAGTTCGCCTCGCGTTATGCGCTGTGTGATCTCGCGCGCCAAGGAATCAGCAATCATACGTACTAATTCTATCTACGGAATTATCCCAGGCAACTCGATACTTTGTTCACACACCACACCACCCAGAAATCATCTTTTCGTGAGTTAACGCACATTTATGTTATCGTTGTTCAACAATCACATAATTATCCGTTCTTCCCCACCTTCGTTGGCAATGCACAGCGCAAAGCCGCATCTCACGACAAGGACGCACACATGTCATCATCCTCCAACGCTGCAGCCGCTGGTTCTCACCAGGGCAATAAAGCGCCACAGCCAAGCCTGAAGCAAGCCGCGGCCACTGCTTCGACCCGCAGCATTTTGATGGGCGCTATCTTTTTGATGGCAACCTCAGCCATCGGCCCGGGCTTCCTCACCCAAACGGCGGTGTTCACCAACCAACTTGCTGCCGCATTTGGCTTTGCCATCCTGGTCTCGATCATTATTGATATCGCCGTACAGATGAACGTCTGGCGCGTAATCGGTATTTCCGGTCTGCGCGCTCAAGAGCTCGGTAACACCGTCTTTCCCGGTCTGGGCTATTTACTGACCGCACTGATCGCCATCGGTGGGTTCGTGTTCAACATCGGAAATATCGCCGGTGGCGGTTTAGGCCTTAACGCCTTGCTCGGCATCGACGCAAAAATTGGTGGACTGATCACCGCTGGTATCGCCATCATCATTTTCTTGTTCCAACGCCTCGGTGCCGCACTCGACAAAATCCTCGTCGGACTTGGCATCCTCATGTTCGCATTGACGATCTACGTTGCCTTCGTCTCCCAACCGCCCGTCGGTGAAGCACTGACGCAAACAGTGTGGCCAGACACCATCGACTGGGTAATCGTCACCACGCTGGTTGGCGGCACCGTCGGCGGCTACATCACTTACGCTGGCGCGCACCGCATGCTAGATTCCGGCACCACCGGCCCAGAAAACGTCAAGGCTGTGACCCGCGCGTCTGTAACAGCCATCGTCCTCACCGGTGTCATGCGCTTCGTGCTATTCCTTGCAATTCTGGGTGTGGTCGCAGGTGGTGTCGTTCTCAACATCGACGACAACCCTGCTGCTGAAGCATTCCAAGCCGCCGCCGGTGATTTCGGAATGCGTGCGTTCGGTGCAGTCCTGTTCGCTGCTGCATTGTCCTCGGTCATCGGTGCCTCCTATACCTCGGCGACGTTTATCATCCCGAAGAAAGACCACCTGCGGAAAACACAAAACATCGTCACGATCATCTTCATCGTGGCTTCGGCAACCACCTTCGGATTCGTCGGCTCGGCCCCGGCTGCCCTGTTGGTTTTCGCTGGCGCCTTCAACGGTCTGGTTCTGCCGGTTGGCTTTACGATGATCATCTACGTCGCCATTTTCCGCCAAAAAGACCTGCTGTTCGGTTACAACTACCCGCGCTGGCTGATCGCTTTGGGCTCTATCGGTGTCGCAATCGCCTGGTTCTTGGCCATACGTTCCTTTGGCGGCGTTTGGGATTTCGTATTCTAATTCTTGACGCCACACCCCTGCCCCACACACCTTCACAGCACAACGCCGCACAACCTTCAACCTAGTCAGGAGATGACAACGATGAGCACCGCGCCTGATACACCTGCACTGCACATCGACCTCAACAGCGATCTCGGTGAAAGCTTCGGCAACTGGACCATGGGCAACGACAACGCCGTGCTCGATCTGGTCAGTTCCGCAAATATCGCGTGCGGATTTCACGCTGGCGATCCGAAAGTCCTTCTCGACACGGTCAAGGCAGCATATGAGCGTGACGTGCGCATAGGTGCACACATCGGCTACCGCGACCTTCCAGGATTCGGGCGACGCTTTATCAACTACGACGCCGATGAACTCCTCGCCGAAACCGTCTACCAACTTGGCGCTATCAAAGCCGCCGCAGCAGTCGTCGGTGCAGAAGTCAGTTACGTCAAGCCACATGGTGCCCTTTACAACCGCATGGCGACGGATAATTATCAGGCCGAGGCCGTCATTGGCGGAATCCTGGCTGTAGATCCGCAACTCAAGCTCATGGCGATGTCGGGTACCCCGGTCGTCGGAGAAGCCCGAGCTGCCGGGTTGGAGGTCATCGAAGAAACCTTCGCTGACCGTGCGTATACCGACGAAGGACGTTTGGTCTCTCGACGCGAACCTGGCGCTGTCCACGAAGACATCGATACCGCCGTCGCACAGGCTGTCGCGATTGCTACCGGAAATTCTTTTACTTCGATCAACGGCAACCCGGTGCAGGTCGCTGGCCAATCGATTTGTGTTCACGGCGATAGCCGCAAAGCACTAGAAATGGTCGAAGCAATCATCGCTGCACTGCAAAAGGAGGGCATCGCTATATGCTAATCCCCTATGGTGACCGTGGGTTACTCGTCGATTTCAGCAAGCACTCCGACCCGCTCGGTCAGGTGCTTGCCTACCAGGCTCAGCTCCAGCAGGAAAATCTCAATGCTGTCGTCGACCTCATCCCCGCAGCGCAAACATTGTTGGTCGTTTTCGACCGCGATCCCAGCGAGACCATCTTGCCCGAGTTCAACGCCGCGGATGCAACAAACACAAACGGTCAATCACACACCATCGCGGTCACCTACGACGGCGCGGATTTAGCCGAGCTTGCCGACGATTTGCAGATCAGCACCCACGAGTTAATCACCGCCCACACCGAAACCACCTGGACCGCTGCGTTCGCTGGTTTTGCCCCGGGATTTTTGTACCTGCGCCCAGACCAAGACAGCCCACATGCGCGGATCTTCGCCGAGATTCCCCGGCGCAGCCAACCACGCACCTCAATTCCAGCAGGCTCTGTTGGTTTAGCCGGTGGCTTCTCCGCAGTCTACCCACAAAGTTCCCCAGGTGGATGGCAGCTGATCGGCAAAACTGACGAGCAGATGTGGGATCTCGACCGAGACCAGCCTGCACTGCTACACCCCGGCGATACCGTGCGATTCCAGGAGAAGACATGCTAAAAGTTCTCGAGACCGGCCCACACGCTCTGTTTCAAGATCTCGGCCGCAACGGGTATTCAGGTTTAGGCGTCGGCCCCTCCGGCGCGTTCGATCGCGGCTCAGCCCGGCGTGCTAATCGCATGGTGGGTAATGATGACAACGCACCTGTTGTCGAGATCCTGTTCGGCGGGTTCCAGGTGCAGGCCGAAACTGCGCTGCGCTTGGTCTTTACCGGCACTGATGCCGACGTTTTCGTCGACAAGCGTCGGATGCGCACCCACACGGTGCTTGATGTTCGCGCTGGCCAGACGGTGCGCTTGGAGGTAGGCACCGGATTGCGCGCCTACCTCGCTGTTGCGGGCGGTTTCGACATCTCGCCGGTATTGGGTTCGGTCGCCACCGATACGCTGTCGGGCATCGGGCCTGCCCCTATCGCTGCCAACGATTGCTTGCCGACGAAAGCCCACCAGGACCAGAGCGACGTCCACTCCCCCAGCCAGCCGCCGCACGCCAAACATCTACCCGCGCCGTTTGTGCCACAACAGCGCGAAGTCCTCGACGTCGTTGTCGGACCACGAGAAGATTGGTTCGAAGATGTTTCCGAGCTGTTCAACCAGCAATTCGAGGTCTCAGCAGAATCTGATCGCGTCGGGGTGAACCTGCAAGCGGCACGCCCACTGCGGCGTGCCGCTGATGGCGAGCTCGCCTCCGAAGGGGCATTACGCGGAGCACTGCAGGTTCCGCCGAGCGGGCACCCAGTAGCTTTCGGTGCGGACCATCCCATCACCGGCGGATATCCCGTTATTGGGGTTTTGACCACCGAGTCCGTCGACAAGATGGCACAACTAAGCCCCGGAACGATTGTGACGTTCCGGGGCGTCGACAAGCACTAAGTGCGCCTATTTTTCGTCTGGTTTCGCCAGTAGCTTCTCCCACACATCGGTATCGCGCCATTCCCCGGCGCGCTCACCGTACGTCATCTTTGCCATGTGGCTGAATGTTCCGACTTTTTCATAGCCGCGAGATTCATGCAGCTTCGCTGAGCCTTCGTTTTCCGGAAAGATCCACGCGTGGAGCGCCCACTTGTGCAGCTGCTCTGCAACCTCAATCAATTTGTCGAGCAGCGCACCAGAAATGCCGCGTCCTTGCGCATCCGGATGCAGGTAAATGGAATCTTCCAACACACCATGAAATGCCGGGCGGTGGCTGGCAGGTGCACCCGAGACCCATCCCAAAATCTTGGAATCATTATCTTTTTCGACAGCGACGAACACCGTTTCCATGACTTTCAAACGGGTAAATTGCTCCCACGTCGGTGCTTCAGTTTCGTAGGTCGCGTGGCCGGTTTCTAGGCCCAGTTCATAGATATCCCTGACCTGTGGGTAGTCATCAGGCCGGATTGGGCGCAGGTTGAAATCATCGGACATTGCTGTTGATCCTCTCGTAACGGGTTCGAGGTAACTGGTACGACTCGCAGCAATGCGTGAAGTACATTCATTATTATCACCAGGTTCTTTCGCTCCAGCGGAGCCGAATTTCGCCTGGTTTTCTTGTCTGACAAGGCCCCAATTTACACCCCTGGTGCTTATTGCCGCCGTATTTTCATGCAACCGCAGCGCAATGGAACAATTGCCACCGTATGCGCACCGCACAGCTAGCCGTCTAAGCTAGCGAGAACAAATCCAGCACGGTGGTGATGATGATGAGGATGCCAGCACCAAAGACGAAGTAGTTCGACCAGATCCCGCGGAATTGTTCGTAGCGCTCGTGCTTGCGGAACAGCAACAGCGGCATGATGTAGACGGTCAGCGCCACAAAAATTCCGCCGACAATGGAAATTAACTCCAGCACTGATGGGTTGACGACGGAGACAATAACCGCGGTGATGAACACGAAGAGGTAAGTCATCACGTTAATCTGCCGGTCATTGAATTTCTTTGCGGTTTCCGGGGCGATGCGACGGAAAAGGTATTTGGTACCTTCCTCTGTTCCGAGCATGTGGCCGAAATAGGACGAGATAATCGCGCACATCACCACCAGTGGCGAAATATAAGCCATAAACTGCGTGCCGGTGATATTCGCGAAATAAGACAGCACCGGAATATTTTGCTCAGCTGCATCAGTGATGCCGTCTTTGCCCATCGCCAGCACACACGACCACACAAAAAACATCGTGAAAAAGACCAGCATGGCCGCGGTGATCCGTCCGACCCTTGAGACGTATTTTTCTGCTGCCACCCCATGGCGTTTCTGCATATCGAGTGAGAACTGAGAAATTGCCGCCTCATGCGCAAAGGAAAATATGAGCACCGGCATGATTAAGAACAAGCCTTTGATGAACGGCCAGACGGAAAATTCTGTCGAACTATAAAAAGAATTGAAATCCCACAACGGGATGAGATAAATCGAGGTCGCAGCCAATGCGATAATCAGCGGGTACACCAGCGCATTCGACAGCCACAACATGGGACGGCGCCCCAAGGCGAAAGCACCCGTCAATACACCAACGCAGATGATCGATAGCAGCCAGCGGTTGAGATCTGGGCCATTCAGTTGGTTGACGACGAAGCTATCTACGGTATTAGTCACCGAGATCGCGTAAATGAGCACAACGGGATAAATCGCCATCCAATACGCAATGGCCACCACGGTGCCTGGGGTTTTACCCATGAATTGCGAGACGATTTCCAGTACGTCTTTACCGGGCACCGGCGATGCGCTGATAACGCGCGAAAACATCCGGTGAGCATAAAACACCAGCGGAGCGATCACGATAGTACCGGCCAATAGCGGCCAAAAGCCGAAACTTCCGGCATCCATCGGCAAAAACAAAATGCCAGCGCCGACGGCGGTACCGAAGAGCGTGATGACCCACGCGAATGGGTGCCCCGCCGAACGCTGTTCTTCGTGTGCAGCTGCGGAAGTGCCGTCAGTTGCCTCGTGCTCAGATATATCAGAGCTTGTTGTCATGCGGCATCACCGTTTCACCGTGGTTTTGACGGTAGAGGCCACGTCGTTGCAAATTACACAATAAACGCGGCCCCAAACCGAGGTTATATTCCCTATAATATAACCCACATCACACTGCTCAGCAATGTGTGTCACAACAATAAAAGTTAACGTGCCGCCAAAGCTCGCACTTCATACGGTGAAGGCTGTTGCGCTTAACGACGTTTGCGCTAACGGCGACGCTTCTTCTTCCGTGGTCCGCCGCCAGCTTTACCACGTGCCCCGCTGCCTTTCCCGTGCGTTCCGGTTCCTTTGCCGCGCGCACCACCTCCAGTTTTTCCAACCGGCGCTTTCGCTCCTCCAGTTTTGCTGCCAGCATTGCCGCGCGTGTCTTTCACCGCGCGGTGCCGCGTTGATCCCGACTTGCGCCCCTTGGCGATCCCAACGAAATCCTGAATTGCATCCCCGTCGTCAGAAACCTTCCATACCAGCGCGATCTCGGTTTCCGGGGCAGTGAACACACCACCGTCACGATCGACAACTTCACCACCAACATAGGGCACTACGCTGATCTGCTTTTTCGACAGCAACTTCAACAACGGCAGCGGCCCAATAGCAACCCCAACATTGGCCGCAACCACCTGCAATGCCTCGCGGAGCTTGTCGACGTCAATCGGGCCATCGTGTGCTGCCACGAAGTTAATGATCTCGCCCTCGATATCTGCTGCTTCCACGGCTTCGCCAACCTCGGCGTACACACTATCTTTCGGCACCGCGATCCCGCATTGTTCGGTGTATAGCTTGACGACGTGGAACTGCCTGCCGATTGCAGCTTCATCAACTCGTTTATCCGGCAGCCGCATCAGCGCGAGATCCGCAGTAGCCCCACTAACCCCATCCTCACCGACTCCAGCCTCGTGATCGGTCTCATGATCAGCACCGTCGGGGCCGTCGGGACCGGAGCCGTCGTCAAGCGCTGTAAAAGGATCATCGACCGCCACCGCGTCCAACCCATGTGGCGTGTCACGTTGGAATCGCTGGAACCATTTTCCCGGTTCAGTGCCAGTAGCGAATGCGAGGTGCAACATGCAGGCCATGCTACCGCGCCTGGCATATTAGAAGAGAACCCCAATACTCTGAGCGGAAGGAAACCCCATGGAATTTAAAGCGATTGCCGAGTGGACGTTATTCGAAGAAACCCCCATCCCGGACGATGTCTATCCACTGCTGACCAACGGCGAACATGCACACGTCGCTTTTAAAACGTTCCGGGACAGCGCGATTTTCACCAACAAGCGGTTGATCGTCCGTGATTCACAAGGATTACGCGGCAAGAAGATCGAGATGTACTCGCTGCCGTATTCTGCCATCAATATGTGGTCCACGGAAAACGCCGGCACGCTGGACTTCAATGCTGAAATCGAATTGTGGACGCGCGCTGGGCATATCAAAATCAAAATCGGACGCAAGCTGGATGTGCGTGCGATCGACAAACTCATCGGCGACTGTGTGCTGTAAATGCGTCTCGTGTTGTAGGGTGCAGGTGTGAATCAAAGCAATAATTCTGCCGCACAAGCTGATCAGAACAACGCTGACCAGAGTGATGCCACTGTCCGTGGTGCCGACGCCGCTGCCCCTTCCAGCACTGCAATGAAGCCGCAAACAGCGGCCAAGAAGCTCGGCATCCATCTGCCGGCATGCCCACCCGAGTTCCAGAATGGTGGTATCAGCCATGCCCAGCTGCGTTCGCTGCAGCACGAGCCACCACAGTGGTTGCAACAGTTGCGCCTGGAAGGCCCTCATCCGCGCGCTGAAGTTGCCCGCAAGTTAGGAATTTCCGTCAATGCTGTCAAGACTCACCTGGACAAGGCGTTGACCACCGCGGAGATCAAAGAGCTGTTGCAAAACCAGCCGGAGTGGTTATCTAAAGCTCGCACCCAGCTTGCCGAATCCCGCAAGGAAGGCGCACGAGCCGACGGCGATAACGCTGCTGACTAACTGCCGCATGCACGTGGTGGCTAGCTCCCCCACGCGCATGGTGGCTAGCTAGCAGCCTCCCACAAAGCCTGATTGATTGGTGCGGGATCGGGGGCGGGAGCCGCAGGCCGACGCCCAGCATCGGTGCGCCACGCGGTCAAGCGTGTCCAGCCGTGCAGTGAGCTTCCCACCCACGCCGGGGTCTGCAAGGCTTCTGCCAGGCTCAACACCCCGCGATGGACCTGCCACCCAGCATCGTGGAGGATGCTCACACTGCTGTTTGCCGTCACCGATGCTAAAACCTGAGCTTGTTCCGGCGGCAGCAGCGCAATTTTGTCTTCCGCTGCTACATGGTCAGCTTCACCGGCTGTATCTGTCGCACCACCTGCGTTTTCGCCTGCCGCGGTGTCCGCACCGGCGGCAGCAGATTTTGCTACCCAGCCCGGGAAAAACATGATCGAGGCATTCGCTGCCTCAAGCACCTTCCCGTTGCGGTGGAGTACCGCATCATCAGCCCCCGCAGCTCGGGCACGCTCACGCAGCTGCTGCAGGTAATCATAATCAGGACCTTTCACCCGCGGCTGCACACGTCCATCTTGTTCGGATGGGATATACAACTCGGTGGTGCTCCGCAGTGCTGGCGGGTGGCGCAGCTGCCAACGAAGCCGCCCTTCGGCGCCTGCCTCGATTTTCGGGAAATACGTTCCCTCGTCCGGTAGCTCATCACGCACGCGCAGCAAAAAAGCTTCGATATCCCATTGGTCGAAACCCGCTTCGCGAGCACCAAGGCTAAAGCGGTATTCGTGGGCTTCACGGCCAATCACGCGACCGTCTTTAATGAGGTAAGAATCCAGGATCTTCATTGTTTGCCCAATTATGCCAGGGTTGTAAAAACGCCAAGAACCAGCGCATCATAAACGTGATTATAGATTGTGCAGTCGCGGTTCCGGCGCGCATCCTGCCTGATTACAACAACGCTGTTTATTGCGTCCGCTTTGGCAACTTCGCACCCTTAGCAAGGTGTTCTGCCAGACCATCCTGGATCAACGTTGCCGACACCGTCGTCGATAGCATCAGCCAGCACTGGCTGCGGATAAGTCTTGTGCGGCCAGGCCCGGTACTAACAAAACTCGTTTATACTAACCGCACAACACAAGTTAGGCAAGGGTATCCAACCAACCATGCAATGGTCTGGCCTTCACCTGCGTCTCGGTATATTCGTCTGCCGGATCCGACAAAGAGACGATCGCCCCGCCCACGCCATAGGTCACCTGGTCTGCTTCAAAGATCATCGTGCGTATCGTCATCGACAAATCCACCGCCCCATTGAATGAAAAATAACCAAAGGCACCGGAATACGCCCCGCGATGGCCCCCCTCGAGACGATCAATGATCTCCAACGTGCGTTTTTTCGGAGCACCCGTCATCGAACCAGCAGGAAATAGCGACCGCACCGCAGCAACCGGACTCACCTTAGCCAACCGCGCAGACACGGTGCTGACCAGCTGGTGCACACTCGGGAACGATTCCACGTCCCATAATTTCGAGACCTCCACTGAGCCCGGCACCGCGACCGCATTCATATCGTGGCGCACCAAATCCACGATCATGAGATTTTCCGCGCGATCTTTTTCTGCCGTTCGGAGATCCTCACGCAAGGCCACATCTTCTGTGGCACTCGCGCCCCGCGGGCGAGTACCTTTGATAGGTTTGCTTGTCACTTCCCCGTTGGCAATACGCACGAAGCATTCCGGGCTTGTCGACGCTAATCCGAAATCAGCAAACTCCAGCAATCCTGCGCGCCGGGAAGCATGATTTTTCCGCAGATACGTGAATGCATCCTTCGCCTTGTGCCCGGAAATCGGCAACGTCAAACGGTTGGTCAGACAAATTTCATAAGACTCACCAGCAGCAATGAGCTCTTGTGATTCCTCGATCAGCTGCAGGTATTCCGCGCGCGAATGTAGTTGCTGCGGGGAAACTGCCTGCCGGGTATCCGAGACCGTCTCCACGTCAACCTCGGACTGCTGCGATGCAGCAGGAGCGGTGCTAGCCTGTGCAGACATGTGATCGTGCGTTTTCTGCACGGCTGCGAGCACGCAACCCACCCACTCCTGCTGCAGCGCTGCTGAGTGAGCATCCTCGCAGAGCACGACCACGTGGCACTCGTCGTCGGCAAGGATGATTGCCCGATCCGCCAGCAGCAATTGTGCATCCGAGAAATCGTCCCGGGCGTGGGGTGCGGAATACCCACAGTCTGCCTTCAACTCATAGCCCAGATAACCCACAAGGCCCAGGCTAAATTCGCAGCTGGCCACCGGCGGTTGCAGACCAGAATAACGCTGCAGCATACGCTCAAGCGTGGTGAACACTGACTCTTGGTGTTTGACGTGCTCAGTAGGCCTCGCAGCCTGGTGATCTGTCGACGACTGCGCTGCGTTCCCGCCTCCAGCAGAGCGGAATACCTCGACTGTCCCGCGTGTCACCGATGCTTTGATGTGCCTGGCCAATGGGCCAGAATCATCGCCGATGCAGATAGCACCGGAACCATCCTCGATCCACCAGCGCTGCCCGCGCAAAAGCTCGTACGCACGCATTGGCTCGGCGCATAATCCAGGCGCCGGAATCGAGCGAACAAGCAACCACGGGGCGGTATTCATCTCCGCGTGCTGGTGCGTGCTGCCACCAGGTTCTCCCCTACCGCTGGCGGTGGTCAGTTCAGCTGTGCCAGCGGCCGCGACGGCAAGCTGCAAGAAATTACGTACAAGAGCCATGCCGTGCTCATCGGCAATGGATTCTGGGTGAAACTGCACGCCCCACCACGGCTTGTGCTTATGCTCCAGCCCCATGACCAAGTCATCCGCATCGGCGGTACGGGCGGTGACTCGAAAGCATTCCGGAACGGGTCTATCTTCATCATCCGCTACTACCAACGAGTGATAGCGCACCACCTGATAATCCAGGTCAATGCCGGAAAATAGCCCGGTACCGTCATGGCTAATCCGGCTACGTCGTCCGTGGAACGGCTCCGGCGCACGCACAATCGCCCCGCCTTCGGCCCAGGCCATCGCTTGTTGGCCGAGACAGACCCCTAGCACCGGAAGCCCTGTTTCCAGCGCAGCTGCAGAATGTCCCAGGTCTTGCGGGTTTTCCGGCGTGCCCGGGCCCGGGGAGATAATCACCGCACCAAATCCGCGCCGTGCTACGAACGCGGCAAAATCCAACCCGTCAAGGTCAGCATCATTGGCGATAACTTCGACCTCATGGCCAGCAATGCGTACATAGCTGGCCAGGTTATTGGTAAACGAGTCGTGGTTATCAACCAGGACAACGCGCAATTAGACCATCTTCCAGTCTTCCAGGCCCTCATACAGTGGGAAATCCTGGGTCAACTTCTCGACGCGGGAACGCAGCTGTGCAACGTCGTTACCCAGCAATGCCTGCGCAATGATGTCAGCGGTTTCTTCAAATGCCTGCTGATCGAAACCACGGGTAGCAAGGGCCGAAGCACCGATACGTAGACCAGAGGTCACCATCGGCGGACGCGGATCATTCGGCACCGCGTTGCGGTTGACGGTGATACCAACCTCGTGCAGACGATCTTCTGCCTGCTGGCCATCCAGCTCCGAATTGCGCAGATCAGCCAAAACCAAGTGGGTGTCAGTGCCACCGGTCAACACAGAAATGCCGGAATCTTGGCAATCCTGCGCGGTCAGGCGTTCAGCCAGAATGCGTGCACCGTCGATCGTGCGCTGCTGGCGTTCGCGGAATTCCTCCGTAGCAGCCACCTTGAATGACACGGCCTTGGCAGCAACAGCATGCATCAATGGACCACCCTGCTGGCCTGGGAAGACCGCGGAGTTGATCTGCTTGGCGTAATCCTGCTTAGCCAAGATGATGCCGGAACGTGGCCCACCCAGGGTCTTGTGCACGGTCGACGAAACAATATCAGAGTGTGGAACTGGTGATGGGTACAGATCTGCGGCTACCAGACCAGCGAAATGCGCCATGTCAGTCCACAAGTAGGCACCAACCTCATCAGCAATTGAGCGGAAGGCTTCGAAGTCCAAACGACGCGAGTATGCGGACCAGCCAGCGATAATGACCTGTGGTTTTTCCGCCAGCGCCTGCTCACGCACCTTATCCATGTCAATACGGTGGGTGGTTGGGTCAACCTCATACGCGGCAACCTCGTACAGTTTGCCGGAGAAGTTCAACTTCATGCCGTGAGTCAGGTGACCACCGTGTGCCAAAGAAAGGCCCATGATCTTATCGCCTGGCTTGATCAGCGAAGCCAATACGGCAGCATTGGCCTGCGCACCAGAGTGCGGCTGCACGTTGGCGAATTCTGCACCAAACAGATCTTTGGCGCGCTGGCGTGCCAGATCTTCAATGATGTCAACGTGCTCACAACCACCGTAGTAACGGCGGCCCGGGTAGCCCTCGGCGTACTTGTTGGTCAGCACCGAACCTTGTGCCTGCAACACCGCACGTGGCACGAAGTTTTCCGAGGCAATCATTTCCAAGGTTCCACGTTGACGGGAGATCTCTCCGTCGATCGCAGCAGCTACCTCTGGGTCAAACTCAGACAGCGGGGATTCAAACATCAAAGCGGGCCTTTCTGCACGCAGGTGGTGATAATGATGCTTATAACCATAACACCCAGCACTAATGAGACAATACCTACTATGACTACCAGCCCCTACCTGGATTTTTCCCGTGAACATTGGCGTAACCTGCGTAAATCAGTGCCACAATT
Source organism: Corynebacterium drakensteinense (assembly GCF_041224285.1). Taxonomy (NCBI): domain Bacteria; kingdom Bacillati; phylum Actinomycetota; class Actinomycetes; order Mycobacteriales; family Corynebacteriaceae; genus Corynebacterium; species Corynebacterium drakensteinense. Next base: position 159,269 of record NZ_JAXOFP010000001.1, on the reverse strand, counting down.
GCTCACGGAGGCAGAGGTCACCGAACTCGCCGGCATCGGGGAAAACATTGACCTCGACGAGGTAGCAGAAATCTACCTCCCGCTGGCTCGTTTGCTGCATTTTCAGATCGAAGCCCACCGGAGGGTCAACGATGCCACGCAGCAATTCTTGGGGCACCCACCGCAGAAAGTCCCTTTCATCATCGCGGTGGCGGGTTCGGTAGCCGTCGGCAAGTCCACCACTGCCCGTCTACTCCAGGTGCTGTTGCAGAAATGGGATAAACACCAACGGGTCGACCTGGTGCCGACCGACGGGTTCTTGTTGCCCACCGCAGAACTGAAAAAGCGTGGGCTGATGAAGCGCAAAGGGTTTCCGGAATCCTACGATCAACGCGCGTTGCTGCGTTTTGTCACCGAGGTAAAATCGGGCGCACCCGAAGCGCACGCGCCAGTGTATTCCCACACCGCATACGATATTTTGCCCGGTGAAGTGCAGCGCATTCGGCAGCCCGATATCTTGATTATCGAAGGTCTCAACGTCTTACAAACGGGCCGGACGCTCATGGTGTCAGATCTCGTGGATTTTTCGGTCTACGTCGATGCGCATGTCGACGATATCGAAAACTGGTATATCGAACGCTTTTTGAAACTACGTCGCACCGCCTTCCGCGAGCCTGGCGCACACTTCGCGCATTTCGCCGACCTCGAAGAAACCACGGCACGCGCCGAAGCTCGCGAAATCTGGCAGTCCATCAACTTGCCCAACCTCGTGGAAAATATCTTGCCCACGCGGGTGCGCGCCTCTCTAGTGCTGCGGAAAAACCACGACCATCTCGTCGAAAAGATCCGGCTGCGCAAGCTTTAGAGCCTAAACTATCGCGGCTCACTCGCACCTGACCCCGCTACTAAGCACCCAACCCACTACGAATCACCCAGCATGCTTCCGGGCACACCAATTGCCCCGGGGGCTGCCGGCTACTTCCCAAAACGCCGGGAACGCTGCGAAAACTCCCGCAGCGCCCGGAAGAAGTCAATCTTGCGGAAAGCCGGCCAATACGTATCGGTAAACCAAATTTCCGAATACGCAGCCTGCCACAGCAAAAACCCGGATAGCCGCTGCTCGCCAGAGGTACGAATCACCAAATCTGGGTCTGGCAAGCCCTTGGTATACAAATGATGCGAAATTGAATCTGCAGTGACCGCCTCGGCGATCTCGGCTGCGCTCAGCCCCTTTGCAGCTTCTGCGCGGATGAGTTTTTGCACCGCATCCACGATTTCTTGCCGCCCCCCATAGCCAACCGCAACGTTGACGATGACACCGCTATTGGATCTCGTGGTCGCAGCGGCTTCCTCCATGCGCCGGGCAACCTCCACCGGCAACAGATCGAGGTGGCCGACCAAGCGCACCTGGCAATCCATATCACCCTGGGAAAGCTGGACGACGACATCAGTGATGATGTCAAACAGCAGCTCAAGCTCTTCCGGTGCGCGGCGCAAATTCTCCGTTGACAGCAAGTAGCAGGTTACGACCTTGACTTCAGTCTCCGCGCACCACGACACCAATTCCGCGATCTTATTCGCTCCGCGGCGGTGGCCTTGGCTGATATCAGTAAACCCAGCCTCGCGTGCCCACCGACGGTTTCCATCGGCCATGATCGCGACATGCTGTGGCTGCGGGCGCCCACGCAGGCTGCGCCGGATACGCGCCTCGTAAAATGGGTATACCAACTCGCGAAACTTCATCGCTACCGCCTGTCGTGCACGCCAGCTTCGCGCATAGCTGCATCTACAGCTTGCTGATCAAAAGGGTCGAGACCATGGTCTTCAGCAAAAGCACGACGACGTCGAAACTTCGATTGACGACGGTGAAACGACCAGCCTAAAACCATAATCGCCACCACCAGCGCAACAATCACCAACAAACCAATCGGCGAAGCTTTACCAAATTCTGGTCCCATCGGGCCGTCATTAACCTGATTTTGCGCCCACACCAGCGCCTCGCCTGCTCCCTGGCTAGCTCGGGCAGCGGTATGCGTTAACGATTCTTGCAGCGCGGTCGACAGATATGTCGCTTGCATCAGTTGGCTCCCTCCAGTCCGGCAAACAAATCAGTTTCCGGAAGTTTCGTTTCTACCCGGCTGCGAGCAAGTTCGTATTCTTCGGTCGGCCACAATTCCTGTTGCGTGGCAACATCCGTCGCCATGAATGCTCCGGCCGGGTCAATCTGCGTGGCATGTGCACGCAGGGCAGCCTCTCGGTGGGAAAAATAATCGCTACATTCAACCGTCGTGGTAATGCGCGACATGATATCCGCCAAGTGCGGCTCCCAGCGCTGCATCATCGGGCCATACGGTGACGGCTTTCCTTTCTCCAACAGGCGGTTGTGGAACAGCTCCATGCGTCGGTAGACAAAACCATGGCTGTAATACAGCTTCAACGGCTCCCAGGCCGGGATCTCGGGCATGAACTCAGAATCGCCCGCCCGCTCCCAGGCGATCATGCTGATTTCATGCACTTTCAAATGATCCGGGTGCGGGTAGCCGCCGTTTTCGTCGTACGTCATGATCACGTGCGGGCGAAACTCCCGAATGATTTCTACCAACTCGCGTGCCACCTTCATGGAATCTTCCCGGGCGAAGCAGCCTTCAGGCAGCGGCGGTAGCGGGTCGCCTTGCGGCAGACCGGAATCGATATAGCCCATCCACCGGTGCTGGACGCCGAGAGCGCGCACGGACTCCGCCATTTCTTCATGGCGCACAGCCTGCATGTTTTCTTTGATTCCCGGTTTATCCATAGCCGGGTTAATAATGTCGCCGCGTTCACCACCAGTACAGGTGACGATCATGACATCGTGACCGTTGTGCGCATACATCGCGGTGGTAGCTGCGCCTTTTGATGCCTCATCATCCGGGTGGGCATGGATAGACAGCAACCGGTAATTCACATCGGTCCTTTCTCGGGTTCGAGTTCGTGGTCTAGTTCGCCGCTAAACTCGCGTTTGAATTCACGATTGAATTCACAGGCGAATTATTAGACGAGTTATTAGTCGAACTGATTATATTACCTAATTGTACTGGCTGATACGCCTGCCTTAAGATGCGAAGAATGAGCACTCCCACGCGCGCACGTTATGGCTCCAGCAGGCCGAAAAAGCCCGCCAGCAACCTCACCGGAAAAATCTTGGTTGCTGCATTGATCGCAATGCTCGCTCTTGGCTCGTGGGGGCTATTCCGCCTGTTCAACGCAGACTCCCCAGCCGCAGAAATCACGCTGCTAAGCCAAGAGTATCCCGACGACGACACGTTGCGAGTGTGGGTGGACATCACCCGCGAGGATCCGGCGGTTCCGGCATACTGCATCGTGCAAGCGTTCAACTACGACAAAGCTGAGGTCGGGCGCGTAGAAATCCCCATGGCTCCTGGAGAAAAACGCACAGAGCGCATCAGTGTCGATGTACCAGTGCGTGCAGGTGAAAAAGCCGTCGCCGGCGGCGTCTACGGTTGTTCTGGAACAATTCCAGCGCATCTCGACCTCGAAAGCTAAGACTCACACAGCCTGTTGTGCCACCACGGCAAAACCCTGCGAGCAAATGCGTTAAGATCTAGGCAGCATCGTCGCAAAGCAGCGAGCATTTACCTCGATGATCAACGAAGAAAGGTTTCACACCACCATGGCTGAAAACCAGAAGCAATACATTACGCCAGAAACCAAGGCGAAACTGGAAAAAGAACTGCAGGCGTTGATCGACCACCGCCCTGTCGTTGCCGCCGAAATTAATGAGCGCCGTGAAGAAGGCGACTTGAAAGAAAACGCCGGCTACGACGCTGCGCGTGAGATGCAGGACCAAGAAGAGGCCCGCATCAAGCACATTTCGGAGATTCTGGCCAACTCCACCACTGAGCGCACCGGCGTGAAAGAAGGCGTCGCCAACGTCGGTTCGGTTGTCCACGTGCATTACAACGAAGACCCAGAGAATAAAGAAACCTTCCTGATCGGTACTCGTGCTGCTGCCACAGACAACGAAAACTTGGAGACCTACTCGGAGCAATCTCCTTTGGGTGCGGCAATCTTGGGTGCAGAAGAAGGCGAAACCCGCCAGTATTCCGCTCCTAACGGCAATGTCATCAAGGTGACCATCGATTCGGCTACGCCTTATGATTCCGCGCTGTATGCCACCCCACGCGAAGAAAACTAAGAAGGATTTTCCTATGACTAACTACCGTAAATTCGCCGTGACCGGAGTTTCCGCTGCTGCTTTGGCTTTGGCTGCGTGCACCCCGCCCAACGAGAACCCATCGGATCAGAAAGTCGAAACCGGCTCTACGTTCGAGGCACCTCGCACGAGCGAATCGAACAGCACCGAAACCACCGAAACCGGCGTTGCTGGCACCACCGCAACTGACGGCACCGGGACCGATAGCACCGGCCAATCTGTACAAACCACGGAAACCGTCATCGGTGGCTCGGATTCCGAGCTGGACGACGACGAAGACGCTGAATTAGCCACGGCCTCTGGAGATTCTGCGACGGGTTCTTCAGGGGCCGTGAAAACCTCCTCCGCTAGCACCAGAGCCAACAGGGCGCAGAGCGCGAAACGCGTCGGTTTTATCAATTGCCTAGGCGCTCCTGAGCGCAAGCCCAGCTTTATCGTGCTCGACTGCGGTGATCCCACGCTGCGACTGGAAAAATTAGAGTGGGAATCTTGGGGTACCGATTCCGCGAAAGCAACCGCACAGCGTGTTCCTCAAAGCACCACAGGCTCGAAGAATTCACAAGACTCCTCACCACAAGGCACCGTCACTGTGACCTTGAGATCGCCAGTAGAATCCGCACAAGGTGTGGTTTTTTCTGAGATCTGGGTTGATAATCAATTGATCACGCCGTAGCTTTCGGCCGCTAGAGCTAGTCGATTTACCAGCACGAAAAACTCCGGTGAGCTTGTCATCAGCATCATATCGATGTTGACACGCGCACCGGAGTTTTCTGTACTTTCTGCTACCCCACTGCAGCTTTCTTAGCTGCTCTAGCGGGGTAACAACAATCTATAACGCCTAGCTACTCAGTGCTGTGCTGTTTCGCGCTGTGTTGTTTCTGCGTTATTTAGCGCTGCTGGAAATACGACAGCAGACGCAGGATCTCAGTGTAGAGCCAGACCAAGGTGACTGCCAGGCCTAATGCAACGCCCCACGCCATCTTCGATGGTGCACCAGCGCGGATCATACGGTCTGCGGCATCGAAGTCAGTCAAGAATGACGCAGCAGCCAGCCCGATGCACACCAGTGAGAAGATGATCGCCAGAATGCCACCGTCACGCAGCGGGTTGTTTCCGGTGATCATAGCCAGAACGAAGTTACCCAACATCAAAACGACAACGCCGATGATGCAGGAAGTCAGAATCTTGTTAAAGCGCGGGGTTACTTTAACCGCACCAGTTTTGTAGACGACAAGCATGCCCAAAAAGACGCCTACGGTGCCCAATACGGCTTGGCCGATGAGGCTGGCTGCATTTGCTTCACCGACGTACATGCCGGAAAAGATCATCGAAATGCCGCCGACGAAGAAGCCCTCGAATACGGCGTACAGCAGGGTCACAACTGGTGATCCCCACTTCTTGCCGAACGATGCAACCAAAACGGTGATAAACCCTGCGATGGCACCGCCGAGAGTAGCCATCATCGCAAGCTGTGGGTTCACCATGCCGATGCCAAAGTTGATGACGGCGAAGACGATGATGACACCAAGGGTAATACCAGTTTTAGTGACAACATCGTCGACGGTCATCGGACGGTCAGCCGCTTGCTGCTCACTCATCGGGGCGTAGCCACCCTGGCCGCCATAATTGTCGTAAGCGTTGTAATCCATCTGCTGTTGGAAACCGGCATTGTTGCCGTTGCCAGTAGCGCCAGCAGACACGTTGCTCATTACTGGATTGCTATTACGCACTGTAGAAATCCTGTGCCTTTCGTGTCATGGGTTGTACGTTGTTCTTGTACATCTCTCACCAAGTTTAACGACGGGCACGGCAAAATAGTTCCCAAGTAAGCAAATTATTTCGAACCCTTTTATTTTTTCCCGTTTATATTTTTAAGGCAGTCTTCCCGAATAATATCGAGGCAACTGCGGGATATGGGATGTGGCATTCTTTAGGCCTGCAGACCCTACATCCAGCGTTTCCGCTGGTCATTGTGCCCCCAGTCGGGCTCGAACCGACACTGTATGGATTTTAAGTCCACCGCCTCTGCCAATTGGGCTATGGGGGCATAACCGCGCCACCAGCAATTATCCATTGCTTCTGGCACGGAAAACTATCTTAGCACTTCATACCGTCGAGTACGCATATCAGCACCTCAGTTACCACTATCCCAGCAACAACGGCTGCGCAATTGCTATGCAGACGCCACTCACTTTTTAGGCCGGCAGCGTCCCCGCGAGCTTCCAGATCACACCATCAAGGATATCTTTTTCGCTAATGACAAATTCTCGTGCACCACTGCGTCGTTCGAGCATGTCCATGATTCCGCGGACCGCGACGGCACCACCGCCAAGGACATCGGCACGCCCAGCATGAATCACTGGGTTTTGTGCCCGCGTGGCCGCAGAAGCCGCAATCACTTGCTGCAACAGCACCCGCAGGGCAGCAAAGCGCAAAACGGAGCCATGGATCTGTTCAGGATCGTATTGCTCTAGCCCTTGTGCCAGGGCAGACAGCGTCGTAAAGGTTCCGGCACAGCCGACGACGGTGCGCGCCTGCTCAATGGGCACGAGTTTTTCTACTTCGCCCATGCGTTCGGCCACGAAGTCATCGGCAATTTCGACCTCGGTTTCACTCGGTGGGTCGCTGGGCATCATGCGTTCGGTAATACGCACGCACCCCATGGCTGCCGAGTGTGCGCCAAGGATTTCTTCGCCTTTGTTCGCAACGATGAACTCTGTCGATCCACCGCCAAGATCGATCACACAAAATGGGCCGGCGTCAGGGCTGAGATCTTGCACCGCGCCCAAAAAAGATAGTTCGGCTTCTTCGACGCCAGAAATAACTTCAGCCTGAACGCCGTCTTCGACTTCGCCTAGCAGTTCTGCGGTCATCGCGAAGAATTCCTCGCTGTTGTTCGCATCTCGCACCGCCGCAGTCGCCACCATGCGCACCTTTTCGACGTTTTCAAACTTCATGATGGCGACGTAATTGCTCAACGCCGCACGTGTCCGCTCGATCGCCTCGGGCGCCAATTCCCCGGTGGCATCGACGCTTTGACCTAAACGCACGATTTCCATACGGCGGGTGACTTCATTGGTGCTAAAGCCTGCAGAATTGTTGCTGGTGCGTGTGACATCGCTGATAAGCAATCGGATTGAGTTGGTACCACAGTCAACGGCTGCGATGCGGGTCATAGGATCCCCTTCGTCCTCGGTTTCGGTTGTGTGCTCGGCACTATTGCTCGGCACTATTACTAGGCTTCGTTATTAAGCGTTACTGAAATCGAACTCATCGAGGTCAATACCCAGCGCTTCACACGACGGCCAGTCCACAGGAATAGCAATACCGCGCAAGTTGCCGTGTTCTGCGGCCATAGCGACTGCTTCAGTGCCCAACCGGAAATGATCTGGACCTTTGGCCAGGGCATAAGCGATCAACACGTGCAGACATTTCACGCGCTCGGGCATGCCGCCGCCGGAAAAATCAGTGCCGAGGTCCGCCAGCTCGTTGCGTTCTGCCAGAAAAGATTCGTGTGCATTGCGATAATCGGCGGCAAGCTCTGCATCTTCTGCCAGGCGTGATTCCATCCACTTCATCACATGCGCGACTTCCAACCGAGAAGCCTCCGCGGTCAGGCGTGGATCAGTGAGATAAAACAGCGTCGGAAACGGGGTGCCATCGGGAAGCTTCGGCATGGTTTTAATCACCGCTGGCTGACCGTCTGGTGTGCGGTATGAAATCTCGACGACACCGCGTGGGCGGCGCCCCAATTGCTTTTCGACGATGTCAAGCTCAGTTGAATCGGGCTCAGTTGAATCGGGCTCAGTTGAAGCAAGCTCTCGTGATTCGAGTTCTCGAGAATCAAGCCCTCGAGAAGCAAGCTCAGAAGAAGATAGACTCATGCGCCCTATTCTGGCACGCGTGCCATGCCTGCGGGTAACTAAGTCTTAACTTTATGGAGCCGCCGGTGCATCCGGCACTTCGGGCGCAGGCTCACCATCGGGGTGTTCTCCCGCTGGCTCTTCCACCGGCTCAGCCGGCTGGGCAGGAGTTGCCGGTACAGGTGGTTCAGGCGGCTCGGTTATCGCGTCCCAGAGCACCTCATACCATGAACGGGCTTCTTCGTAATCTTGGCGCGAAGTTGTCACCGAGTCATTATTGGTTATGCGCGGATCAAGAATCCGGTAGGCAGTCTCGCCAGGTGCAACCAAACCAAATCGGCGGCGAGCTTGTTCACGCACAAAATCTTCGTCGTGATAGCGCTCGATTTCCTCGGAAAGCTGCTGTTTTTCGGCTTGCTTGGCCGCAATGGAATCTTCCAGACGAGCGATTTCCGCACGGCCTTCGTAGTAATTGCGCAAGGGTACGGCCACCGACACGAGAATCACCAGTACCACAGAAACCATCACGCCAATGCTGATCAGATCGAACCTCTGGTGCAGCCTGGCGCGCGGTCGCGGTGCGCGGTCGGCATTTCGTTGTGCGGTACGAGAAGATACGGGCACGGTAGTCCGTGTCCGCAGCGTAGATTTTTTACGCTCTGTCATAATCTCCTCGTCTAACCAGCGTCTTTTGTGCCTGTGGCCGCACTGCCGCAGTTAACCTGCAGCTGGCACACTACAACTACAACCTAGTGCGCGCTACAACCGATGGCGCACTCACTGCTCGTGCACCATAGATTAGCCCTTAGCCCTGAAAACGTGGAAACGCATCACGGCCGGCGTAGCGTGCGGCAGCATCGAGTTCTTCTTCGATGCGCAACAGGCGGTTGTATTTTGCAACGCGCTCCGAACGTGCTGGTGCACCGGTCTTGATCTGGCCGCAGGACAATGCCACTGCCAAATCAGCGATGGTGGTGTCTTCGGTTTCACCGGAACGGTGCGACATCATCGTGCGGTAACCGTTGCGGTGTGCCAGTTCGACAGCATCGAAAGTCTCGGTCAGAGTACCGATCTGGTTCACCTTGACCAACAGGGCGTTGGCGGCACCTTTCTCGATTCCTTCACGCAGACGCTGCGGGTTGGTGACGAAAAAATCATCGCCGACGATCTGGACTTTATCGCCAATTTCGCGAGTCAAGTTAACGTAGCCGTCCCAGTCGTTTTCATCCAATGGGTCTTCGATGGACACGATTGGGTACTCGTTGATCAGCTCAGCATAAACCTGCGCCATTTCTTCGCCGCTGAGCTCGGAGCCTTCGAATTTATAGGAACCAGACTCATAGAATTCCGACGACGCCACGTCAAGTGCCAAGGCGATGTCTTTACCCGGCTCATAACCGGCTTTCTTGATGGCTTCGACGATGACATCCAGTGCAGCGCGGGTGGATTCCACCGACGGCGCGAAGCCACCTTCATCACCCAATCCCGTCGACAAGCCACGCTCTTTCAGCACAGCCTTGAGCGCGTGATAGACCTCAGCGCCTTGCTGCAGAGCCTCAGCGAAGCTGGTGGCCGACAATGGGGCGATCATGAATTCCTGCACGTCCACACCGGAATCAGCGTGTGCACCGCCGTTAAGAATGTTCATCATCGGCACCGGCAGTACGTGGGCGTTCGGTCCGCCGATGTAGCGGTACAGCGGCAACGCAGCAGAATCCGCTGCGGCTTTCGCTACCGCCATAGACACGCCAAGAATCGCGTTCGCGCCGAGTTTAGATTTGTTTTCGGTGCCATCAAGTGCCAGCATTTCGGCATCGATCAGGCGCTGATCATCAGCCACCAGGCCCGCCAATTCGTCGGCAATGACCTCATTGACGTTGTCGACGGCTTGCAACACGCCTTTGCCCAAATAACGCTTTCCACCATCACGCAGCTCGTGGGCTTCGTGCTCACCAGTGGAAGCACCGGATGGGACCCCGGCGCGGCCGTGCGCACCATCGTCCAAAACGACTTCGGCTTCCACCGTTGGGTTGCCTCGCGAATCCAAGATCTCGCGAGCGAAAACGTGCATGATATCAGCCACTGGCTGGGCCTCCTCAGAGAATTATGCGCATTCTTGCGCCATGTCAGGTGCAGTCAACACTGCTAATTGTTCCAGATTTTATCTTGCGCTGTAACACGCACCCCGGATTAGCGGGAGGCGGGCTGGTCAATGGCGTAGGAATTCGCGGCATCGCGGACCTTGCGCACGTAATCGTTGGAATGGTTATACGACAATATCGCTTCGGTCCAGGCTTGCGGATCATGCAAATTTCGGCCACCATCGCACAGCAGTTTCGCCGACGCCAGGGCGGCATCGTCGATATTTTGCGGATCCGGGTAGCCATCCCCGGACGCGTCCGAGCCGTAGCGGTGCCACGATTGCGGGATGAACTGCATCGGGCCGACCGCACGGTCGTAGACGTCGTCATTGTCGAATTCACCGCCGTCGGTATCCGGAATATGCACGGTGTTGTTCGTGCCATCCAGGGGGATGCCGATGATCGGCGGTTCTACCCTGCCATCGTCGCCAATCGAGGGGCGATCAAACCAGTTTCCGGCATAGCTGCCATGCCGGGTTTCTACCCACCCGATGCCCGCGAGCGTCGTCCAGTCCAGGTTGCATTCCGGCCACGAGTCACGGGCAATCAGCTCGGCATTCCCATACGCACGCAGCGCTTGGCCTGGGATACCGGTGTCGTCGGCAAGCCCATCAGACCAGTACGTCAGCTTGTCTGCGGTGCGGCCTTCTGCGTGCACGTCGATCGATGGCACCTCGCGTCCGGCTGCTGGCGGTACATTGTCCGGCACCGGTTGTAGCTGCCGAGTCACTGACGGCCCGTCGACAAACGAGAGCAACCACAGCACCGCAGAGATAATCAGAATGATCCCGAGCACAGACGCGCAGCCGACTTTCACGCAACCCGCAGGGCTGCGGCGTGATGAATAACTCATCTAGAACGCCGACCCGGTGTTTTCGTTCCCGGCGTTTTCGTTTCCAGCATCGTTGTCACGACTGGCAGCGGCATCGCGGGCCGCCTTTTCCGTGCGTTTACCCGCAGCCCACAAACGATCTTGTTCTTCTTGCGCTACCACCCCGGTGGTGCCGTCGAAAAGATAGGGCGCACGCGAACGCATCTTCGCGATAAAACTCGCTGCGATATCATCCAGCGAAAATGCTTGACGACGTCGTCCCAGCTCCGCATGAAACAGCAACTGCAGCAAAACGTCGCCAAGCTCACGCACTAACTTGCCTTCGTCAATCCCCGCGGTGGTTTCGGCCGCTTCGATGACCTCGGAAAGCTCGGCTACTTCTTCGCGCAGATACGGCAGAAGAGTTTTATGCGTCTGCAACAATTCAAACTCACCGATATCGCGGGCACGGCGCATCACCTGCCGGGCGATATGCATCTGATCATCTCTCGAGCGCGCACTGATGATGCGCTCACCAGCATCTAGACGCTCGAGTACGCGCTTGTCGGCCTCATTCGTGCTCACCAAAAGTCCCTGGCCAGACGGGTCAGTTCCGCTAATGATGTCAGCAAAATTCCAGCGCACCGACACCGGAACTTCCTCGGTATAACTCACTGGCCCAAACACGCCGCTGAGGACTTCTAACGGGATTTGCTCGGGCCAACGAGGATCAAGAAGCAGAACAGTCATGGGCACAATCCTATAAGCAACAGCAGCTGTAATCCCCACCCGCCTTTCCCACTCAGGCTTTTCCACGGTAGTTTTACCAACATGCACAGCGAGCCTCATGCCTCCTCCCCTGCCGCCGGTGGCACCAGCACCCCGGCCGGCGCAACAGCCCACGCTGCGGCTGTAGATTCTGCTGGCCCACAGGCAGGCGAAAAATCCAAGCACACCGTGACCATGTGGTCGCTGGTGGCGTTGATCATTGGCTCCTGCGTCGGTGCTGGGATCTTCTCGCTCCCGCAAAATATCGCCTCGGTCGCCGCCCCCGGCGCGATGCTGATCGGTTGGGCGATCGCCGGGGTGGGAATGCTCTCGGTCGCCTTTGTCTTCCAAATTCTGGCCCAGCGTAAGCCGCATCTAGATTCCGGCGTGTATTCCTACGTGCGCGCCGGGCTGGGCGATTTTATTGGTTTCGCCTCGGGCTGGGGCTATTGGCTAGGTTCTGTGATCGCGCAGGTCGGTTATGCGACGCTGTTTTTCAATACCGTCGGCCACTACATTCCGCTGTTCCACGAATCGAACCGCTGGGCGTCGTTTATCTCGGTGAGCTTGCTGACGTGGGTGATTTTCGCGTTACTCAGCCGCGGAGTAAAGCAGGCCGCGATCATGAACACGGTGGTCACCGTCGCCAAGCTGGTGCCGATTCTGGCGTTTATTGTGTTGCTGTTGTTCTTCGGCTTCAGCTGGGATACCTTCACCCTGGATTTTTGGGGCCGTGAATCCAGCGAGGGCTCGGTTTTTGAACAAGTCCAAGGCATCATGCTGTTTACCGTGTGGGTTTTCATCGGCGTAGAAGGCGCGTCGGTCTATTCGAAACAAGCCCGGCAGCGTACCGACGTCGGACGCGCCACCGTGCTGGGTTTTGTTTCTGTGTTGGTGCTGTTGGTCTCCGTGGCGACGTTGTCTTTCGGTGTGTTGAGCAAAGAAGAACTCGCCGCGCTGCCAGATAACTCCATGGCCGCGGTGCTGGAAGCCGCGATTGGCCCGGTCGGCGGATTGTTGATCTCGATCGGTCTGTGCATCTCTGTGCTGGGTGCCTATGTTTCCTGGCAGATGTTGTGTGCCGAACCGTTGACGATGATGGCTCTCGACGGCCTGCTGCCGAAGCGCACGGGCGCAATCAATAAGGCCGGCGCCCCGTGGATGGCCCAGCTGATTTCTACCTCGGTGATTCAATTCGCAGTCATCGTGTTCTTCCTGAACGAAACCGCGTATATCTCCATGGTGCAGCTGGCCACCGTGATGTACCTGCTGCCGTATATCTTCTCCTCGCTCTACCTGTTGCTGCTGGCTCTACGCGGCAAAGGCATCACGCACCCGCACGCGGGGACACGGTTTGACCTGTCCGGGCCAAAAATTTCCCCGCGCGAAAATCGACGGCACTTGGCCGTGGCGGTGGTAGCTTTTGTCTATTCCATCTGGCTAATTTATGCCGCGGATCCGGTTTATATTCTCTTCGGTGCCCTCGCTGTGGTTCCAGGAATCATCCCGTACGTCTTAACGCGTATCTCGCGACGAGAGAAGCTTTTCAACGGTTTTGAGTGGTCAATTGTCGTACTCGTGCTGGTAGCTGCGGCCTTCGCGGCTGTTGGTTTGGCCCAAGGCTCACTGCAGCTCTAGTCTGCTGCCTAATATTCGCCAGCTATAGCTTGCTAACATTCGCCAGCTGTAGCTTGGCCTTAGCTGGTAGTTCACTGCAGATTTTTAGTACGGTAATGACACCGTCGATTCCTGTGACTATCACCAATTCTTGGGAGCTTTTGTGACTCTTACCAACGCGGATCTCACGCGTTCTACTGCCGACGCTGCGACCACCACTTCAACCACCACGTCGAACGCTGATTCCGCTCGCTGGGCCGAGCGGGTACGCGCGCTAGCAGAGCAACGCAACGCAGTGATTTTGGCCCACAACTACCAGATCCCCGAAATTCAAGATATTGCCCACCACACCGGCGATTCCCTGGCACTATCACGCCAAGCTGCCGAAACCGACGCCGATATCATCGTCTTTTGCGGTGTGCATTTCATGGCCGAATCCGCGAAGATCCTCTCGCCAGACAAAAAAGTTCTCATCCCCGATGCCCGCGCCGGATGCTCGCTGGCAGATTCGATTACCGCCGAGCAATTGCGCGAATGGAAGGCCGAGCACCCTGACGCGCTGGTGGTCAGCTACGTCAACACCACCGCTGAGGTCAAAGCGCTGACCGACGTGTGCTGCACCTCTTCAAACGCGGTTGATGTGGTCAATTCACTGCCCGCGGACCAAGAAATCCTATTTTGCCCCGACCAGTTCCTCGGAGCGTATGTCAAGCGTGAGACCGGCCGCGAGAACATCCGGATTTGGGCTGGTGAATGCCACGTGCACGCCGGCATCAGCGCCGAGCAATTAACTCAGCAAACGCAGGATAACCCTACAGCGGATCTGTACATCCACCCAGAATGTGGTTGCGCGAACTCCGCGCTCTACCTGGCCAACGAAGGTCTGGTGCCAGAAGAGCGCGTGCACATGCTCTCCACCGGGCAGATGATTACCCAGGCACAAAAACAAGAAAAGAACACAGTGCTGGTTGCCACCGAAACCGGCATGCTGCACCAGCTCAACCAGGCTGCTCCAGACATTAATTTCCAGGCCGTCAACGATCGCGCCGAGTGCAGATTCATGAAAATGATCACCCCAGAAGCGCTCGAACGCTGCCTGGAAACCGAAACCGATGAGGTTACCGTCCCGAAAAACATTGCGGATGCCGCGCGTAAATCGCTCGAAGCAATGATCTCGATCGGCAACCCCGGTGGTGCCGAATAAATGACTCAATTGCAGCTGCCCGATTGTTCTGCGCTGATCGCCACCGCCCTCGACGAGGATTTCGCTTACGGCCCCGATCACACCTCAATCGCTACGGTGCCCGCCGCTGCTCGCTGCAGCGCCGATCTTAATGCGCGTGAGGACGGCACCATCGCCGGGCTGGGATTGCTCGAGGCGGTGCTCAATGCCACCGCGCAGCGTCTGCGCCGCCTAGATGTCGAGATCGCCGACGACAACTGTGAGATCACATTCCACAGTGCCGACGGCCAGCAGGTCAGCGCCGGACAAACCCTGGCGACAATTGACGCGAATACTCGCGTGGTTTTAGCTGCCGAGCGCACCATGCTCAATCTGCTTTCGCATACCAGTGCTATCGCCACAGAAACCCATCGCTGGGTAGCTGCGATCGCTACCGAAGCCACGAGAGAATCTGCCCGCAGCCGCGTGCAGGCCGGGGTACGTGATACCCGCAAGACCCTGCCTGGCATGCGCGCGCTGCAAAAATACGCCGTGCGCGCCGGTGGCGGAGTCAACCACCGCATGGGCTTGGGCGATGCCGCGATGATCAAAGACAACCACGTGCTTGCTGCCGGGGGCAGTGTGGCCGAAGCTTTGCGCCGGGTGCGTGCTCACAACCCCGCAATTGCCTGCGAAGTGGAAGTTGATACCCTCGATCAACTCACCGAGGTGCTCCCCTTGCAACCAGATATGGTGTTGCTGGACAACTTTGCGCTTGCGGATGTCCACGCCGCCGTGCAGCGTCGACAAGCACTCAGCCCGGATACCGCGCTGGAGGCATCCGGCGGGCTAACCCTGGAGCGCGCTGGCGCTTACGGCACCTCTGGGGTGGACTATATTGCGGTCGGAGCACTGACGCATTCGGTGCGCGTATTCGACATCGGATTGGATTTTTAATGCAGCGCATGCACATCGCCATCGTTGGGGCAGGACCGCGCGGAATCTCAGTCATTGAGCGTGTGGGGTCGTATCTTCGCGCAGCAACTTCTCCGCAGCCAGTGACCATCCACCTCATCGATGATTCTCAAATCGGTGCCGGCCGTGTGTGGGATACCACCCAAACCCGCACGCTATGCATGAATACCCTGGCCGATGCCGTGACACTTTTCACCGAACCCGGAGCTAGCGTCAACTCCCCGGTGGTGGAAGGCCCCACCTTGTTCGAATGGATTCGACTCCTACGCGGCGACGAACTCGACCAGGCAGATGCTGCCAAACAGGACCTGTTTCGTGCTCACCCACCGCGTGCTGACCTGGCTGCTAGCTACCGCGAAGAACTCACCGGAACCGTTGCAGAATCTAATCCTTCACGAGCACTGTACGGCGAATATTTGCGCTGGGTATATCAGGTGAGCATCGATTTGTTGCCGGAATCGGTGCAGGTTGTCGAGCACAATACACGTGCGATTGCCCTGCAGACGCAGCCGGACCATGATGTCATTTCGCTTGCCGACGGCGCCTCCATCACTGCACACGCCACCGTGCTGGCAACCGGTTGGCTGCTCAATGCAGACAACGACGAGCAATACCAATTGCGTGCCGCCGCGCAGTCGCCAGGGCTCACGTGGATCAGCCCAGACAACCCGGTCGAACAACCCCTCGACAAGATCGCAGCAAACGCCCCGGTTTTGGTGCGCGGTTTGGGTATGGGATTTTTCGATGTGATGGCTTTGTGCACCATCGATCGCGGCGGATTTTTCGAGGTCGACCCCACTTCCCGTTCCGGTTTGCGCTACCGTGCGAGCGGCGCAGAGCCGCATTTTGTCGTCACTTCCCGGCGCGGCTATCCATTTTTGCCGAAATCGGACTATGGTGGTCTGCCCCCGAAAGCTGCGATGCCACGGCTGCAGGAGCAATTGCAGGCTGCCGAGAACTGGCAGCGCATTGATTTTTCGGTGGATTTCTTCCCCGCGATTGCCCGCGATGCACTGCAGGCGTTTTATTCCACGCTGGCTCGGGTTCACCCGGATGCTATCGCCACGAGCGTCGAGGAGATCATCGCCGTCATCGATGCCACCCCGGTCTCTGTGCTGCTAAACCCGCAGGGTTTGGCGGGCGCACTGCACCGGCACACCAATCAAGTCTGTGATCTGCAACGGTATCTCCATCCGCAGCCGAATTCGACGGCACAGGTTGCTGAATCCATGGCTGAAGACATCACTGCTGCGTTGGCGGGTGCGGATTCTCCGATCAAAGCCGCGCTGTGGGTTTTTGCTTCCTGCCGCAAATTCGTCGGCATTGCAGGAGCACAAGGCAAGTTTGTCCCGGACTCACAGTCGCCAACGCTGCGCGAAGTCATGGCCTTGGGCCAGATGGTCGGTTCTGGGCCGCCGCTGTTTCGTTCGCAGCAACTGTTAGCGCTTGTCGACGCCGGACTGGTGGAATTTTTAGGAGCGAACCCGCAGTTAGAAATCGGCGCAGAGGAATTCACTCTGACCTGCGGTAGCGGTGTGTCCGCGCGAAGGGCAAGCGCTGCCACTCTGGTCGATGCTTGGTTGCCAAAGCCTGATATCCGCTTCCCTGCTGATCTGTTGAGCCAGTCGTTGTTTGCCTCTGGCCGGATCCGCCCGTTTTCCGTCGATGGGGTTGCGGGACCATCGCCAGAAACCACTATGGAGAATCGTCGTACGGTGCACCCGGATGGCAGCGAGGATGCACGTCTGCACATCATTGGCATCCCGACGCATGCACAAATGCCGGATACCACGATTTCGCCTATGCCCGGGACCGACCCGATCATGCTGCAAGAAACCGATAAAACGGCGCGCAGTTTGTTCGCGATTATTCAGAATTCGCAGACTGTGCCAGGCCTTTGAGCACGAGATGGGTCATCCACCGTTGATGATCCGGCATGATGTCCTGAGCCAGGCTGGTGAGGTGCCGGGAAAGTACGCCGATGGTCATGACGAATCGTCGCGGATGCAGCCCTTCTGCGACAAAGCCATAGTGGGTAGCGCGCTGTAAAAGTTTTTCGATAGGTGCCATATCGCGGTTGCGCACTACCTCGGCGAATTGATCGACGAGTTCTTCACGCTCGGCATACATCGATATTTGCTCGCTTAAAGGCCCGATGCCCTGCTCGACTAATTCCACCACCAAGTCTGTCCAGGTTTCCCATGGGTCGGCTTCCCAGCGTTCGTCGTATTTCGCAATGATCGCGCAGTGCCGGTCATAGCTGTATTGCCCAACAGCCAAAATCAGCGACCAGCGGTCGGGGAAATTGCGGTGGACTGTCGCCACTCCGACGCCGGCAGCTTCGGCAATAGCACGAAATGTCACATCGATGCCGTCTTTTTGGAACAACCGGTGGCAGGCATTGATGATCGCCTCGCGGTTGGCTTGTGCATCAGCGCGCACGTGTCATGCTCCTTTCCGTGTGCTCGAATTAGCAGGTCACTGCGTCAATCTCACTGCGTCAGCGTGGCTGAGTCAACGTGGCTGAGTCGATGTCACTGCGTCAATGCAGCTGCACAGTATTTGGCTTTCTGGGCGCGTAGTTGGATTTTTCTTTAATGCAAGACTACACTGCCCCATTACTGGAACAAAAAACTCTATTTAGTGCTAATTTCGCCGCCCCGGGCATACCATCGGCATGCTCATCACCTAGATCGTGGTTGGTGTGGCGCTGATTATCACCGCAGGACTGCGCAACCAGGCACGGATGCGCAGCGCCAATTAACTCGGCGGGCGCTTCGGGCTAGTAACTGTCTTATCGTGCGGAATCCAAAACCGCAGTGGCGCGTCGACGTTTTTCGAAATGCCGATGCGCGGACCAGCGACCCACTCTGGTTCTTCTGAACGGATATACAGTCGCGGGCGCGGTATTGCCCCTGACCCGGCCTCTGCAACCGTCGGGTCTGCAACCATCGGTTCTGCACCATTGTCTGCAGCGGCGTTGGTGGCAGCAAGTTGGCTATCCTCCCAGTTCTGTGCAACCTGGTCTACCGGGAGATGATTGTGCTCGGTATTAAACCCGAAGGCCTTGCCAATATTTCCCGGCCCAGAGGCCAAACGCGGGAATCCGACATCGCCGCGGCGGCTGCGCGCCTGGCTCTCGCCCGCAATCACGCGCCCGGCACGAAGCAAACATCCCTGTCCGGTACCATCCGGACCACACACCAGGTTGCAACACCGGTGAATGCCATACGAGATATAGACATACATGTGCCCGCCCGGGCCCCATAACGCAGCGTTGCTGGCGGTTTTCCCACGAAAGCTATGGGCTGCTTCGTCCACTCCGTGCAGGTATGCCTCGACCTCGGTAATTTGTATCGCCACCGGGCCAAAAGCCAGGGTCGCCCCCAGCAGCTGCGGTGCTACAACATCCGCATCGTTGTGAAAATTAATCACTGGCATTAGCTAGTCACTTCACCTTTTGCATTTCCAGCTATTCACCCAGCATGTTCACTCAACGTGCTCACTCAGCTTATTCACTCAGAGCGTTCATTCAGCTTATTCGCTCAGTGAAAATACCGAGCCAGTAGTCTTCCCTGCCGGTTTCTGCCCTGGGCGCTTTTTTGAGCGAGATTTTTCCGCCCCAGGTGCCGCAGACTTTTCGTTGCTCTGCGGCGTTTGCCTGCTACGCGCGCCCGAGACATCAACTGCCTCCACATCAAACATCTCAGAGAGAAAATCTGCCAGCCACTGCAGCAATTCCACATCACGCAGCTTCGGATCAGTGACGTTGCCGCGTCCAGCCTTCGGGAATGGCAACTGGATTGCCTTGGCGGCAGCGCGGTAATTCGCGCCGGGGTGGGTGCGTTTCAACCGAACTTGCTTGGAATCCGGCAACTCGACCGGCCCCACCTTGATGCGGGTGCCTTGCACCATAATGTCGGTGACTCCAGCCCGGCGCGCTTGGTGCCGCAAACGGGCAACAGCCAACAAACGCTCGACTTCTTCGGGGATCGGCCCGTAGCGGTCTTCCATTTCTTCGACGACCAACCGCAGGTCTTTGTTGTCCTGCGACGACGCCAACTTCCGGTAGACCTCTAAGCGTAGGCGCTCAGACGCAATGTATTTTTCTGGAATATGCGCATCAACGGGTAGGTCAATGCGAATTTCTTTCGGCGATTGATCAGTGGCGTCGAGGGCTTCACCGCGGGAAAGAGCTTTGAAGGTTTCGACGGCCTCTCCCACCAGGCGAACGTACATGTCAAAACCTACGCCGGCGATATGGCCAGATTGCTGGGCGCCCAGCACATTACCGGCACCGCGCATCTCCAGGTCTTTCATCGCGACTGCCATGCCGGCACCGAGGTCGTTGTTTTGCGCGATCGTCGCCAAGCGGTCATAGCTGGTTTCTGACAGCGTGGCGCCTTGCGGGTACAAGAAATAGGCGTAGCCGCGTTCGCGGGAACGGCCCACGCGCCCACGCAACTGGTGCAACTGCGACAAACCCATTTGGTGCGCATTCTCTACGATCAAGGTATTCGCATTGGCGATGTCCAGGCCGGTTTCCACGATCGTCGTGCACACCAACACGTCGTATTCACGATCCCAGAAACCTTGCACGGTGCGTTCCAGCAGGTCCTCGTTCATTTGGCCGTGGGCCACGACGACGCGGGCTTCGGGAACCAACTCACGGATCTCGCGGGCCTTTTTCTCGATATCGGCGACTTTGTTATGGATCACGAAGGTTTGGCCATCACGCAAGAGCTCGCGGCGGATCGCAGCCGCAACCTGTTTGTCTTCGTAGGCACCGACATACGTCAGGATCGGGTGCCGGTCTTCCGGTGGAGTAAGGATCGTCGACATTTCCCGGATGCCCGCCATCGACATCTCCAGGGTGCGTGGGATTGGAGTCGCAGACATCGTGAGCACATCTACAGATGAACGTAACGCCTTGATGTGTTCTTTGTGCTCCACACCAAAGCGCTGTTCCTCATCCACCACGATGAGCCCCAGATTCTTCCACTGCACACCAGTTTGCAATAAGCGGTGCGTGCCGACGACGATGTCGACGGTACCGCTGGCCAAATCTTTGATCGTCTGCTTGGCTTCTGCGGTCGTGCTAAAACGTGACAGCACGCGCATTTCGACGGGGAAACCAGCCATGCGCTCAGCGAAGGTGTCGTAGTGTTGCTGCGCCAACAGCGTGGTCGGCACCAGCACCGCGACCTGTTTGCCGTCTTGTACAGCTTTGAAGGCTGCACGCACGGCAACCTCGGTTTTGCCATAGCCCACGTCGCCGACAATCACGCGGTCCATCGGCACGGATGATTCCATATCCGCTTTCACCGCTTCGATGGCCAGCATCTGGTCTTCGGTTTCTACGAACGGGAAGTTATCTTCCATCTCTGCTTGCCACGGCGAATCCGGGGCGAACTGATAGCCCGGCGCGGCTTGGCGTTTAGCGTAGAGTTGCACCAGCTCGCCCGCGATTTCGCGCACGGCAGCGCGGGCCTTTTTCTTGGTGTTTTTCCAGTCCGAACCGCCCATTTTCGACAGCGTCGGAGCTTGCCCGCCGGTGTATTTGCTCAGTAAATCGAGCGATTCCATCGGCACCCACAACTGGTCGGCGGGTTGTCCGCGCTTCGAGGCAGCATATTCCAGCACGATATATTCGCGGCGTGAGCTTTCTCCACCGGCATTGATGGTGCGCTCGGCCATCTTGATGAATTTGCCGATGCCGTGGGTTTCATGCACGACGAAGTCGCCTTTTTTCAGCGCCAGTGGATCCACCCGGTTGCGGCGTTTTGCTGGTCGACGCTTCGCCCCGGCGATATCGCCAACCCGGTTACCCGTAAGGTCGGTTTCGGTCACTACCACCAGCGGCAGCGTCGCGCCGTCGTGCTGGTTGCGTACCTTCGGAAAGACCAATCCGGCATGACTGAGAGCCTGGTAAAGAGTAATTTCACCAGAATTTGGTTGCCAGCCTGGTTCAGCGACATGGGCCGAAATTCCGTTTTCACGGAAGCGTTCCGCCATGCGTTTGATAGCACCCGCAGCAGGGGCGATATAGGCGGCGCGTCCCCCTGCCTGACAGTGCGCACGCAATTGCGACATCATGGCTTCGATTTCTTTCGGCTCGCCCTTCGGCTGCGGCCCAGCTTCGAATTCGAGAGGCAACGTCGCTGACTCATCCGCCGCGAACATTCCCGGAGGCGCGAACGTCCACCAGGAGTTGCCACGCTCCCGCGCGATATCTTCGAGTGCCTCTAAGGAGAGGTAATTCGCCGCAGATAGATCAAGCTTGTTGTGGGCAACGGGACCATCCGCCCCCATCGCTGCGGCTTCCCAGCTGGCTGCTAAAAATTCTGCGTCGGTCTCGTGCAGATCTTCTACCCGGCGGCGAACTTTTTCTGGGTCCATGACCAGAACATGTGTGTTATCCGGCACCAGGTCCACCAACGACACCATCGGCGCATCCGTCAGCACCGGAAGCAACGCTTCCATACCTTCCGACGGGATCTTCTCTGAGATTTTGGTCAGCAGTTCCGCGAGCGTCGCGTTCGAGGCGTATTCACGGGCGAGGGATTCTGCGCGCGCCGCCACTGCATCAGTGATTGGTAGTTCGCGGGCTGGGAAAATATCGACTTTGCCAACTTCGATTTCGGAGATCGTGCGCTGGTCTGCGACCGAAAACTGGCGAATATCAGTGATCTCATCGCCCCAGAATTCGATGCGCACGGGATAGTCCAGCGTCGTGGGATAGACATCGACGATGCCGCCGCGCTTAGCAAATTGGCCTTTCTTTGAGACCATATCGACGTGCGAATAAGCACGGAACTCTAGCTCTGAAACCAACTGGTCAAAGTCATATTCTTGTTCTTCAGCCAGGCGGATCGGCTCACGTCCAGCCACCGTCTCCAGCACCGGCTGCGCCAATCCGCGGGCGGGGGTGACGATAACTTGCAACTCGTCTAAACGGTGCAGCACAGCCGCGCGCTTGCCGACGATGTCAGCTCCCGGTGAAAGCCGCTCGTGCGGAAGAGTTTCCCAAGCCGGAAACATCGCGACTTTATCGCCCAGCATCGCCGCAAGTTCTGCAGTAATGTCTTCGGCTTCCCTGCCAGTCGCGGTGAGCACCACTACTGGTGCGTGGTGTGCGAGGGTTCCAATGGCCCAGGGCCGAGCTTGGGTGATTCCGGTGACGTGCAGACTCGGTTCAGCAACGTGATTAATGAGCCCTTTGAGTTTTGGATCGCTGGCAGCAACTTTTAATAGGCCGGCGAGCATATTCACTTCGGGATCATTCTCCTGACTACGACGGCTGGTGATTTACCCCCATATGAAAAAAGCTTCCCCACCAGGACTCGAACCTAGAATGACGGTACCAAAAACCGTAGTGTTGCCGATTACACCATGGGGAAACGTTAGCTTCACCGCTGTGCGGATTGCCAACGGCTTGCAACTTTACACAATAGTGCCACGAATACACAAACCGCAGTGTGCTCTTCCATTAGCCTGAAAGCATGAGTCCAGACTCCCCAGATTCCGCGCCGCAAGAGTCCGCAGGCAACGCTATCGATGCAGATGATTCTGCAACCTCGGCAGCACGCGTTGAGCGCACCAACGGACGGCTCATCGCCACCGCCAATGGCCTGCAAAATGTCGGTGATCAAACCGCCTCGGCCAAAACCGTACTGCCCTGGCTGCTTACCGCCGCCGGGGTGCCAGCGTTCTTTTTCGGTTTGTTGGTGCCGGTTCGTGAATCTTTAGCGATGCTCCCGCAAGCTCCACTGCGCCGTTGGGTGACAGCACACCGTCGTTCGCGCAAACGAGTCTGGATTATCGGGTCGGCGGGACAAGCCGTCTGTGCAGGACTGATGGCTCTCGCTGCCCTAACGCTTAGCGGAAGCGCGCTCGGCATCGCCGTCGTCGTACTGCTGGCGCTGCTCGCAACCTTCCGCTCGCTGTCGTCGTTATCCGGCAAAGACGTCATGGGCCGGGCAATCTCGAAGGGGCGGCGCGGAGCTGTCACAGGCTTGGCGACGACACTCGCTGGCAGTGTCACCATCATCGTCGGCATCGTGTTGTTGTTCCTGCCTGCCCCCATGCCGATCTGGGTCGGAGCGATTCTCCTCGCCACTGGTGCGTTAGCTTGGGCCCTGGCGGCGGTGGTCTTTGCACGCGTGGATGAGCATCTCCACGCAGCCCCGAAGCGCACCAACAGTGTCCCGAATGCCAACGCACAAAGCTCTAGTGCACAGCCTCCTCATACGCCGAACTCTGCGTGGTACACCGATACCTGGAACTTACTGCGCGATGACGAACTATTCCGCCGCTTCGTCCTCGTGCGCTCATTGCTGTTGGTCTCTGCACTTTCCACTGCGTTTATCGTCGCCGCCAGCGCGCAAGCCACCAGTGCGCAGGCAGAGGGTGCCACAGCCGCCACCGCAAATTCTGGTTTCGCCGATCTTGCTCCATTTGTGCTCGTTTCTGGTTTATCTGCGCTGCTGGCAGGCAGGGTTTCGGGGATCTGGTCGGACCGCTCATCCAAAAACGTGATGGCTGCTGCCGCCGGAGCATCGTCGGTCGTGCTGTTGATACTGGTTTTGAGTGCGCTCACGGCGCCACACTGGTGGAATACGGTCGCGTTTCCGCTGGGGTTTTTCTTGGTCTCCCTTGCCCACGCCGCGGTCCGGGTCGCGCGATCAACGTACTTGGTGGATATGGCCGAAGATGATCAACGCACCCGCTATACCGGCGCAGCAAACACCATCATGGGTGTGATCTTGTTGCTAGTCGGTGCGTTGTCATCAGTGATCGCCATTCAGGGGCCACTGTGGGCGTTAGTCTTTTTGGCAGTCATCGGGCTGGGCGGCGTTTGGGCAGCTCGAAGCCTTCCGGAAGTCTCCGAGCCGCACCGGCGCTAGTTCACTCGCCATGGATGTCAGCGCGCAGCCGTAGACAGATCGTTATGATTGATGCCATTAGTTAATCCCCATTTGTTCAGGAGTGAATTTTCGCCGTGGCTCATCAATCTTCCTGCTCGGTCATCATCTTGGCGGCCGGCGCCGGCACGCGGATGAAATCCGCCACCCAGAAAACGCTGCATGAAATCGGCGGTCGTTCGCTGCTGTCCCACAGCGTGCATGCCGCAGCAGGCCTTGACCCGGCACAAATCGTCGTCGTTGTCGGCCACCAGCGCGAGCAGGTAGCCCCAGCCGTCGACAAGCTTGCCGACGAACTCGGCCGCACGTTGACTGCCGCGGTACAAGAAGAGCAAAACGGTACCGGCCACGCGGTGCAGTGCGCCATGGATGCTCTGGCGGATTTCCAGGGCACAATCATTGTCACCAATGCAGATGTCCCGCTGCTCCGTCCAGAGACTTTGGATCAGTTACGCGCCCATCATGAAAAGACCCAGGCAGGTGTGACGGTGCTCTCGGTAGAGCTCGCCGACGCCACCGGTTACGGGCGTATCGTGCGTGATGAAAAAGACCAGGTCACCGCGATCGTGGAACATAAAGATGCCTCGGAAGAAATCCGCAAAATCACCGAGATCAACTCCGGCGTTTTCGCTTTCGATGCTGCAGTTCTGCGATCCGCGTTGACCCGACTCAACAC
Organism: Corynebacterium drakensteinense; assembly: GCF_041224285.1. NCBI lineage: Bacteria > Bacillati > Actinomycetota > Actinomycetes > Mycobacteriales > Corynebacteriaceae > Corynebacterium > Corynebacterium drakensteinense. The sequence continues at coordinate 134,140 of NZ_JAXOFP010000001.1, read as the reverse complement.
CGACAACGCGCAAGGCGAGCTCTATATCACCGACGTACTGGCCATCGCACGCGAAGCTGGCCACGGTGTCGGAGCTTTCGTTGCCGCTGACGAAGGCGAATTAGCTGGAGTTAACAACCGAGTGCAATTGGCAGCGGCGGCCAAAGAGTTCAACCGGCGCACCGTCGAAGACGCGATGCTGGGTGGGGCGACAATCGTTGATCCGGATTCCACCTGGATCGGCGCCGATGTCACCATCGGCCAGGATGTGACCATCCACCCCGGAACCCAGCTGTGGGGCACGACGTCAATCGCCGACGGCGCGGAAATCGGCCCAGATACCACGCTGCGAGATGTCACCGTCGGCCAGGATGCCCGTGTGATCCGCGCCCACGGTGAAAGCTCACACATCGGTGCACGCGCCAATGTCGGCCCGTTTACCTACCTGCGCCCAGGAACTGACCTGGGCGATGAGGCGAAACTGGGCGGTTTCGTAGAAACGAAGAAAGCCACGATCGGCGAAGGTTCCAAGGTGCCACACCTGACCTACGTCGGCGACGCCACCATCGGCAAGCATTCCAATATTGGAGCCTCCTCAGTCTTCGTGAACTACGACGGGGTAAACAAGAACCACACCGTCGTCGGTGACCACGTACGCACTGGCTCGGACACGATGTTTATCGCACCAGTGACCGTGGGTGATGGCGCCTATTCCGGGGCGGGTACAGTGATTAAAGACGATGTTCCACCAGGAGCACTCGCCGTCTCGGGTGGTCGGCAGCGCAACATCGAGGGTTGGGTCGCAAAAAAGCGTCCGAACAGCTCTTCAGCGCAGGCCGCCGAAGCTGCCCAGCAGACCGCTGGTGACCACAACGTAGAACAAGCGCAGACTCCGACGCAGAAGGGTTAATCCTATGACTGGCAAGATCGCTATCAACCAAAAGAATATGATGGTCTTCAACGGCCGCTCGCACCCAGCTCTCGGCGAGGCCGTCGCCAAGGAACTGGACACCAAGATCACCCCAATGCGCGCTGAGGACTTCGCTAACGGAGAAATCTTTGTCCGCTTCGAAGAATCTGTGCGTGGTGCCGACTGTTTCGTGATGCAATCTCACGCCACCGTCGAAGGCGGGGACCTCAACAAGTGGCTGATGGAACAGCTCATCATGATTGATGCGCTCAAGCGTGGCTCAGCCAAGCGCATCACCGCCATCCTGCCGTTCTACCCTTACGCACGACAGGATAAAAAGCACCGCGGCCGTGAGCCTATTTCCGCCCGCCTGATTTCTGACCTGCTGCAAACTGCTGGTGCGGACCGCCTGGTCTCGGTGGATCTGCACACCGACCAAATCCAGGGATTTTTCGATGGCCCGGTCGATCACATGCACGCCATGCCGGTGCTGACCGACTACATCAAGTCCAAATACCCAACGGAGAACATGTGCATCGTTTCTCCAGATGCTGGTCGCGTGAAAGTTGCCGAAAAGTGGGCCAACGTGCTCGGCGGCGCGCCAATGGCCTTCGTGCACAAAACACGCAGCATTGATGTCGCCAACGAGGTGGTCGCTAACCGCGTGGTCGGTGACGTCGCTGGTAAAGACTGCATTCTGGTCGACGACATGATTGATACCGGTGGAACTATCGCTGGAGCGGCGAAGATCTTGAAGGACGAGGGCGCGAAATCCGTCGTCGTTGCTTGTACGCACGGCGTTTTCTCCGGCCAAGCGCGGGAAAAGCTGTCGAGCTGTGGCGCCGAAGAGGTCATCACCACCGACACCATGCCGCAATCCACCGAAGGCTGGGACAACCTGACCGTGCTGTCCATTGCTCCGTTGCTGGCGCGCACGATCAACGAAATTTTCGAAAACGGTTCGGTTACCACATTGTTCGAGGGGTCAGCTTAATGAAGAGCTTTGAGGAATTTCGCGACAAAGTTGCACTCGTTACCGGTGGCGGCTTCGGCATCGGCGAAGAAATTTGTTATGAGCTAGGTGGACTCGGAAGCCACATTGTGGTTGCCGATTCCGCAGAGCATAACCCCACCGCGGTAGCAGAAAAAATCCGTGACAATGGCGGATCAGCTTACGCCATCGAGATCGATATGAGCTCCGAGTCTGATTACAAGGCCGCGGTGCACACCGCCGTCGAGCAATTCGGTGGTCTGCATTACGCGGTGAACTCCCCCGGCTACGGCGGCGAGGGTGAACTCACCGGCAAAATGAGCGGCCGCGAGTGGCGTGAACTTGTAGATCTCAACCTCAATGGTGTCGCATATGCGATGCGCTATGAGATCGATCAGTTCCTCGACATGGATCAGACCTCGGAATGCTCAATCGTTAACGTCGCATCGGTGCACGGTTTGGTCGCAGCCAAGGGAAAAGCGGCCTATGCCGCCGCAAAGCACGGTGTGATTGGCCTGACCCGGTCTGCGGCCGTGGAATATGGTTCCAAGGCAATTCGTGTCAACGCAGTGTGCCCGGGCTATATCCGCAATGCCTTGCTGGCCAATTTCATGGACGAGGACGAGCTAACCAAGCTGATCAACGACCACCCGCTGGGCCGTTTGGGCTCGGTGCGTGAGGTTGCCGCGATGGTGATCTTCCTGCTGTCGTCGAACGCATCGTTTATCACCGGCAGCGCACAAACCGTCGATGGTGGCTACACCGCGGTCTAAGCAGATTTCTTAGCGCACCCACTGTTTTGCTATGATGGCTCTCGTCTCGGCGAGGGCCATTCATTTTTGGCCGTTATCGACGCGATCTACACTTAACCCGGTTGCTCCCCGGTCGTGGATGTGCCCTTGCCTGTGCACGTTTGTCCACATTTTAAAATTTTTGACCGCACTGAGGAGTTATCCATTATGGCTGAAAAGACCCCAATTCTTGCAGCACAACCACGTAACGAATTCGGTAAGGGCGCCGCACGTCGTCTGCGTCGCGAGTGGCGAGTACCTGGTGTTCTCTACGGCTCCAACACCGAGCCAATCCACTTCTCTGTTCCACTGCTGGAACTGCAGACCATGCTGCGCTACAACGGCCTGAACGCCGTTCTGGAACTGGAAGTTGATGGCGAAAAGCACCTGTCGATGGTGAAAAACGTCGATCAGAACGTTCTCACGCTGGACGTTGACCACGTTGACCTACTCTCCATTAAGCGCGGCGAGAAGGTTGAGGTTGAGGTTCCTGTCACCATCACCGGCGAGCCTGCTGCTGGCATGATGTTCATCCAGGACAACGACGTTCTGCTGGTCGAGGCCGACGTATTGTCCATTCCGGAAGAGATCGAGGTTTCCATCGAAGGCGCCGAAGACGGCACCGTCATCACCGCTGCTGACCTGGATATGCCAGGCAACACCACCCTGGTTGCCGAAGAAGACACCGTCATCGTCTCCGTCATGGAGCCACAGGAAGACGAAGAACTCGAGGCCGCTGCTGCCGCTGCCGAGGAAGGTGGCGCTGAGGCTGGTGCTGACAGCGAAGAAGAAGCCGACGAGGAGACCCCAGCAGACCGTCTGGACCCTGACACTGAGTCCTCCGACGAAGAATAAACCTTCCGACGAAGAATCTTCTCGAAGAAAGCCGAGCCCGAATACACCATGCCCGCTGCACCTGCTTTATCCCAGCAATCCAGTGTGCTCGTTGTCGGGCTCGGTAACCCCGGTGCGCAGTATGCGCAGACACGGCACAATATTGGATACCGGGTCGTTAATGAATTAGCAGAAACGACGTCGTTCCAGCCCGTGCCGTTCAGTCTGCACAAGCGCACCGGGGCTTTTGTCGCTGAAATGCCCGCTGGTGCTCTGCGACCAGGCGCGCCGAAGCTAATTCTGGCGCGCACCGCCACCCCAATGAACACATCTGGTGGCGTAGTCGATGCCTTGGCGAATTATTTTCACGTGGCGCCAGCGGGCATCGTCGCGATTTACGACGATATGGAACGCGAATTTGGTTCTTATACGGTGCGCTTCGGCAGTGGCGATAAGGGCCACAATGGGCTGAAATCTGTGACGAAAGCTCTGGGCACAAAAGATTATGCCCGTCTGAGCGTGGGTATTGGCCGCCCACCGGGGAAAATGGACCCTTCTGCGTTTGTGCTTGGAAAATTTTCCGCAGCACAAGAGCAAGAACTCGATTTTATAATTCCAGATGTTGCCGATTATCTTCGGCAAGAACTTCTCTGAGTTTGCAACCACAAATTCCGAATATGAAGCGGGATTAGTCGGTATAGTGGGAAATACGACTGCACAGTTGCACCCAAAACGAGGAGTTCCCTTGAGTTTCGAATCCATTTCGGATGTCGTCCAACATATCGAAGACGAAGATATTAAATTCGTCGACATTCAATTTACCGACCTTCCTGGTGTTGAACACCACTTCAGCATCCCCGCCTCGGAGTTCACTGAGGAGGCAGCAGAAGAAGGACTGGCTTTCGACGGCTCCTCGATCCGCGGGTTTACCACTATTGATGAATCCGACATGATGTTGCTGCCGGATCCGCACTCGGCAGTGGTAGATCCATTCCGCAGCACAAAGACGCTGAACATTAAGTGCTTTGTGCACGATCCGTTTACCCGCGAGCCATTCTCGCGTGACCCACGCACTACCGCCCGCAAGGCCGAGGAATATTTGCAGTCCACCGGCATTGCCGATACCTGCTTCTTCGGTGCCGAGGCAGAATTTTATCTGTTCGACAAGGTACGTTTCGATACCTCAACGAACGCCGGTTTTTACGAAGTCGATTCCGATGAGGGCTGGTGGAACACCGATAAGGAAACCACCATCGATGGGCTTCCAAACCCTGGTTACAAGACGCGCCCGAAGGGTGGCTACTTCCCTACCGCTCCTTATGACCAGTCCGTGGAAATCCGCGATGCCATGGCTTTGAACCTAGAAAAGGTGGGCTTTGAGCTGGAGCGTTTCCACCACGAGGTCGGTTCGGGTGGCCAGCAGGAGATTAACTACCGTTTCTCCACCTTGTTGCACTCAGCGGATCAGATCCAGCTGTTTAAATACATCATCAAAAACACCGCTTTCCAGCACGGCAAGACGGCTACCTTCATGCCGAAGCCATTGGCCGGTGACAACGGCTCGGGTATGCACGCCCACCAGTCGCTGTGGAAAGACGGTTCCCCACTGTTCCATGACGAGGACGGCTACGCCGGCCTGTCGGATATGGCTCGCTACTACATCGGCGGCATTCTGGAGCACGCGGGAGCGGTCTTGGCTTTCACCAACGCCACGCTGAACTCGTACCACCGCCTGGTTCCTGGCTTCGAAGCGCCAATCAACTTGGTGTACTCGCAGCGTAACCGCTCGGCTGCCGTGCGAATTCCGACCACTGGCAACAACCCGAAGGCAAAACGCCTGGAGTTCCGTGCACCGGACCCATCCGGTAACCCATACTTGGGCTTCGCGGCAATGATGATGGCCGGTATCGACGGCATCAAGAACCGGATCGAGCCGCACGCTCCGGTCGACAAAGACCTCTACGAGTTACCACCAGAAGAGGCACAAGATATTCCTACCGCACCAACGTCGTTGGAGGAATCCCTCAAGGCTTTGCAGGAAGACAACGAATTTTTGACCGAAGGCGATGTGTTCACCGAAGACCTCATCGATACCTACATCAAGTACAAGTACGACGAGGAAATCACCCCGGTTCGTCTGCGCCCAACTCCGCAGGAATTCGAAATGTACTACGACTGCTAATGCACAGCTAAGTTCATAGCAGACTGCCCCCTCGCTAGCCGGTGTTCCAAAGCTTCACCAGCGAGCGAGGGGTTTTCTATTCTCTTGTCCGCCGAGCTACCGCCGCCCTACCTAGAAAGGGGGCGAATATTTCCGAGAAAAATCACATTATTTTGGCAAGCCTATTCTTTGGGTTCGCCTGGTATTAAACTCGGAAATGGATGCACATTAGGCCTGCCTTATAGTATCTGCAAGCATCTGCCTTAGTCCGTTGTAGGTGGGCCTTCGAGAAAGGAATCCACCATGACTCACGGTTTACACCAGGACAATCCACTTCCCTATGCGCAGCGTCGTGCAGAAGATGCACCCGGCCACTGGCTGCTCGCGCGGCTGGGCAAACGAGTGCTACGACCAGGCGGTTTGGAACTCACCCGCAAGTTACTCAAGAATGCCAACCTTACTGATGCTGATGTCGTCGAGTTGGCACCGGGCTTGGGGCGCACCGCCACCGAACTATTAAGTTTCCAACCCGCCAGCTATGTCGGCGTGGAAAAAGACGAAGATGCCGCACGCATTACCGGTGAGATCGTCAAAGACACCGGACGCATGGTGCACGCTGATGCCGCGGATACTGGTTTGCCCGATGCTCACGCTGACGTGGTGCTGGGTGAGGCAATGCTGACGATGCAGTCGCCCACCGGCAAGCAAAAGATCGTTGACGAGGCCGTGCGGGTGTTGCGACCAGGTGGACGCTATGCGATTCATGAGCTCGGCCTGCAACCCGACGACCTTGACGATGAATTCAAGACAGAGCTGCGCAAAAACCTCGCGCGCGTGATTAAGGTTAATGCCCGCCCGCTCACCGTGGTTGAGTGGACAGAGCTTCTCGAAAACGCTGGCTTAGTCGTCGAATGGACAGATACCGCGCCAATGGCGCTGCTAAAGATGCGCCGCAATCTTGCCGACGAAGGCCTGCTGGGTACATTGCGAATCATGAAAAATGCCTTGCGCGATAAGGATGCCAGGCGCCGCATGTTGGCAATGCGCAAGCTTTTCAACGAACACAGCGATGTCTTGCGCGGTGTGGCTTTGGTGGCCCGGAAACCGAGCTAGAACCAACCAAACGACGAGGTTACGGCGAGCAGTTCGCCGCAAAATATCACAGTATTTCTGCTGAATTTCACACTCCCCACCAGATTAATATCGCTAAAATGGTGGATGAATCCAACCGTAGAAAGGATGATCCATGAGCTACGTCAACATCTCTGCCCTTACCTTCCCTGAAGGTGCTGGCCCGGAAATCGAGCAGCGCTTTGCGCAACGCGCAAAAGGCGTCGACAAGGCGGAAGGCTTTGAAAGCTTTGAGTTGCTGCGCCCCGTCGCCGGTGAGGATCGCTACTTCGTTATCACCCGGTGGGACAGCCAGGAAAACTACCAAAAATGGGCTGATGCACGGCCAGCAGGCAACCATGTCGAAGATGAAAAGCGTGGCATGTCTGTCGACGTATTGGGCTTTGAATCCATCCAGCTAGAAAGCTAATCCAGCAAAAAATCTTCACAGGCACGACAAGCGAAACCGCGGGCCCGGCAATCCGGAACCCGCGGTTTTCTTCATCGCCGGTTGCACGCGCCAACTGGCGCACCAGCCGGGGGTTAAGTAGCCGTTTTCGTTACGCAGGTAGTCGTTGACCTCGTCTTTGCTCACCTCGGTTTCCAGCTCGAGGTTCAATACAGCCATGGATACGTTCGGGGTTGGCACGCGGATAGCATTACCGGTGAGCTTACCCACTGCCCACAAATGGCAGGCATGGTGTATAGCTACTTAGGCTACAGAATGATCTATTCCGTGGCTGTATCACCCACCCCTGTGAGGGCCCAGCCATCATAATTAACCTCAAAAATCAGAGGCAGGTCTGCCGGTAACCATCCACGATAACCAAAGTATTCCGGGGCCCTATGGGAGCACAAAGTAACATCTAGCCTATTGAGCACGTCAAAATCAACGTCACCGTCGGCATCTTTCAGGTACACCACCTCTCGAGTGTCGTAGCTGCCTAAGTCATAAGCCTCATCAGGCTCCAGACCCAGATGTTCGGAAATATCATCAGCACTGGTGTATGGACATTGGACACCAAATTCTACCCAATGCTGACCATAAGCATCGCGAACCGAGATAGTAACCGGCCCCCCAGATTCACTTGCAGCTGGTAACGCTTGTTCAATTTCGCTTGAACAAGCCACCAAGAATGCCATCAAAGACAACGCAAGAAACGCTTTACCCTGCCCAAACCTCAAATGTAAAGTCATCAATCCACTCCAGTAGCAGTGACGGAAAGCATCCCCCTTGCCATTTTTATGGGTATGCTTGGCGAATTTTTTGGGTCGCAGTCTCTGCTTTGCTTCCTAGTTCTTTAGCTTTATAGCATGAAGGTACATCAACTACCGAGACACAGCCCGTATTGGGCTTTGAATCCATTCAGCTCGAAAGCTAATTCAGCAAAATCTTCACAGGCACGACCAGCGAAACCGCGGGCCCGGCAATCCGGAACCCGCGGTTTTCTTCATCGCCGGTTGCACGCGCTAACTGGCGAACCAGCCAGCGTGGCCTATTCCAGTTTTAAAGCTCGCTGATTGGGGTACGGTGCGGCAGCACGCGTGGCCGCTTGCCCGCAATGTCCTCAACGAAGCGTACTACCTGGTTGGAGTAGCCGTTTTCGTTGTCGTACCAGACGTATACCACCAGGTGCTTGGTGCCGTTAGCGATCGTCGCCAAGCCATCGACGACGCCGGCTTTGACCGAACCAACGAAATCAGAGGAGACCAATTCTGGGTCGTTGACGTAATCAACCTGCTGGCGCAGGTTCGACAGCAGCGCTACCTTACGCAAGTAGTCGTTGACCTCGTCTTTGGTCACCTCGGTTTCCAGCTCGAGGTTCAATACAGCCATGGATACGTTCGGGGTGGGAACACGGATGGCATTACCGGTGAGCTTGCCTTCGAATTCTGGCAGAGCCTTCGACACGGCCTTGGCTGCACCGGTTTCGGTCAGCACCATGTTCAATCCAGCAGCGCGTCCACGACGGTCACCCTTGTGGTAGTTGTCGATCAAGTTCTGGTCGTTGGTGAACGAGTGCGCAGTTTCTACGTGTCCGTGCGCAACGCCGTAACGGTCGCCGAGTGCCTTAAGCACCGGGGTAATGCCGTTGGTGGTACACGATGCCGCGGAAAGCACCTTATCGTCGGCAGTCACGCTGTCTTCGTTGATTCCGAAGACGACGTTCGGGATATCGCCTTTGCCCGGCGCGGTCAGCACGACACGGTCGGCACCTTTGGCCTCTAGGTGCTGCGACAGGCCCTTGCGGTCACGCCATGCGCCGGTGTTGTCAACGATGATGGCGTCATTGATGCCGTATGCGGTGTAGTCGATCTCTTGCGGCGAGTTGGCGTAGATGACCTGGATCTTGGTGCCGTTGGCCCAGATGATGCTGTTTTCTTCGTCCACCGAGATGGTGCCGTTAAACTCACCGTGCACGGAATCGCGGCGCAGCAGCGAAGCACGCTTGATGATGTCACCCTCGCCCTTGGAGCGGACGACGATAGCGCGCAGACGCACACCGCCATAGGAGGCTTCACGTTCGACGAGAATGCGCGCGAGCAGACGACCGATACGGCCGAAGCCGTAGAGAACGACGTCGGTGGGCTCGACGTTGGTGCGTCCGCCGATGACTTCTTCCAGCTCTTGATGTAGGTATCCGGAAAGATCATCGGAACCAGGTTGTGCAAAACCGACGGCCAGTCGTCCGACGTCAACCGAAGCGGTTCCCAAGTCCATCTTGGTCAGCTCCCGCAGGACAGGAAGGGTCTGCTCCAGCGGTAAATCCTCTTCGATGACCTGATGAGCACGCTCGTGCGCTTTGATGATGTCAATGTCTGTGACACTAATCAGCAGACGACCAAAAATTGAGGTGACGACGTTGTGGTTGCGGTGCAACGAGCTGATCAGTGGGATCATCTCCTGCGCCAGCGCGATGCGTTCGTTCCAGTTTTGGTGTCCTACCTCGGCGGGCTGATTCACAGTCAACTTCCTTTACGCGGGGGTATCGGGGTTCAAAATTACAACCCACATCCTACCCGGATTTTGGTTACTACCCCCGTAATTGGGCAAGGATCTCAGCCACACTGCCCGCAGCGAGCTTGTCGACGTCTTCGCCGACCAAGCAATAGGCCATACGTTCATCTTCCTTCTCACGCAGCGGCGCCAACAACGGATTCAGCAACGGGTACATCGCGGGCACATCGTCGCCATGCGCACGGGAAAATTCTGTTTCTAGTCCGCGGGCTACCCGCCCGGAAAACGCCCGGCTAGCCACGGTTTCGCCACCAGCGCGCAGCAGGCGACGGTTAAACTCACTCGTGCCGGCTTCGTCGGCAAGCAAAAATGCCGAACCACAGCTGACCGCCTTTACTCGTGGTAAACGCAACAACGTCGCAGCGTCGTCTGCGGTGCGCACGCCACCAGAGGCCACTAACTGCGCGTTCACGCCAGCCAGCGACATGGTTTCGATGAGATCACCCAAGCCCAGACCAGATGGCTGTTCCTCGACCAACCACGTGCCGCGGTGCCCGCCGGCTGCTGGGCCCTGCACGACCAGCACGTCTGCACCGGCATCTTGCGCGCTCAACGCATCCTCAACGGTGGTTACTGTCACCCAGGCCTCGATCCCAGCATCGTGGAGCCGACGGATTTCTGCAGAACTGAAACAACCAAACGTGGAGCTCACCACCGCAGGTGGGTTCTGCGCGCCCAACACGGCCTCGAGCTTGCCTTCCCAGCCGTTGGTGTAATCGGGTTCTGGCAGTGCCTCCGCTACCCCGTACTCGCGCTGCAACAGTTGATGAAATTCGCGCACCTCGGCGGTGATCTCCAGCGGATCCTGCGGGGCGAACAAATTCACTCCATAGCGCACGCCATCGCCCATGCCGTCGATGAGCTCCTGCGCCTGCGCCACCGGCAACGTGCCCAACCCCAGAAAGCCGAAGGACCCTGCCTGATCTGCGGCAGTGACCAACTCTGGGGTCGACGGCCCACCGGCCATGGGCGCGATGAGAATTCGGGTATCCAGCTGACTCAAAACTTTCGACATAGCACCCAGGCTAGTAGAGAAAACCCCGGCAATAATGAGACACTGGGCGGGTGAATATTGTGCGCGACTTGTTATCGAAAGTATTCGGCCGCAACGCCGACGGTGAAGGTGACCCAGCCGCTAACCCTGCCGACGGTGGATACCAGAGGGCAACTACCCAACAACCGGTATTAAATCTTGCTGACCTCAACGCCGAGTGGCTAATCGTCGGCTTGGGTAATCCGGGGCAAAAATATGCGGCCACACGCCACAACGTGGGCTATATGGTGGTCGACGATCTGCTGGCCGAACACGGCGAGACCTTGCAACCTATTAAAGATGTGCAGGCTTTCGGCACCACCATCGAAGCAGGCGAGAACACCGCCTTGGTGCTGCGGACTGCGAGCTTTATGAATAATTCTGGCCCGGCGATTGCCGAAGTTGCCCAACGTTTAGGCATCCCCGCGCAGCGCGTGCTGCTTATTCACGATGAATTAGACCTGAAAGAGCACAAAATCCGCCTCAAACAAGGCGGAAATGAAGCCGGGCATAACGGCCTAAAATCGACGACTGAGCACCTGGGCACCCGCGACTATCCCCGTGTACGTATGGGGGTGGGCCACCCTGGGAAAGGAAATGACATCATTGCCTGGGTTCTGGGCCCAGTACCAGCAGGGGCTGGTTTCGATGAGTTTATTGCCACCGGCGCCGAGGCTGCCCGACTGATCGTGGCTCGGGGGCTAGGCGCCGCGCAAAACGAGATTCATTCTCGCTAACTAGCTGTTAGCGCCAGCCGTGGTGACCTGATCCAAAATCTTGTCCAAGCCAGCTTTTTCCGCGTCGTTTGCGCGGAATTCACCGTTGGCATCTTCTGGGTATGCAGTGTTCAGGTCGATGTTGACGTCTTCGTCGGCAAGCTGCATATCCAGCATGCCACTGACGACGGTACGCCAGGTCGCGGTCGAGCCCTTACCAGCCTGCGAGTAACCGTAGCCGACGAAACCGATTGGTTTGCCCTGCCACTCTTGGCCAAGCTGGTCGAAGGCATTCTTCATTGGGCCAGGTACAGTGCCGTTGTATTCCGGAGTCACAAAAACGAAGCCGTCATACTGCGCGATTACTTTGGCCCACTGCTGGGTCTTCGGATCACCGTACTCACCATTGGCCATGGCAGGGACGGTATCTGCGGCCAAAAATGGCAGGTCGTGATCCTGCAGGTCGATGATTTCGTAGTTGTGGCCGTCATTGCGGCTAGCTGCGTGCTCGTGCACCCAGTGGCCGATCGCTTCACCAGCGCGGCCTGCACGGATCGAACCAATAAAGACACCAATATTCACGATTACCTCCTAGAAATAACGAAGTTGATACAACAACAATAAAACGACTTTAGTTGACCTGTCAACAACATCTTTCTAAACAACTTCTTGGTATTCCTAAAAACCCGATCCACCTCGGCACGCACATCACCAAACCATTAGACTGTTCAACCATGACCACTGCTGTTTCCTCCCCTGCCCACGAGGCCTCGCGCCGCCGCACCTTTGCTGTGATCGCCCACCCCGACGCGGGTAAATCAACACTGACCGAGGCTCTGGCACTACACGCGCACATCATCACCGAAGCTGGCGCGGTGCACGGCAAAGGAAACCGCAAAGCCACCGTGTCTGACTGGATGGACATGGAAAAAGACCGCGGCATTTCCGTGGCCTCTTCCGCGCTGCAGTTCAACTATTCCCCGGAAGGCCACGACGGCGAACCGTATGTGATCAACCTGGTCGATACCCCCGGACACGCCGATTTCTCGGAGGACACCTACCGCGTTCTCACTGCCGTCGACGCGGCAGTCATGCTCATCGACGCCGCCAAGGGCCTAGAGCCGCAAACACTGAAGCTATTCCGCGTGTGTAAAGCTCGCGGTTTGCCGATTATTACAGTGATCAACAAGTGGGACCGGGTTGGCCGCGAGCCTTTAGAGCTTGTCGACGAAATCGTCAACGAAATCCAGCTTCAACCCACACCGCTGTACTGGCCGGTTGGTGAAGCCGGTGACTTCCGCGGGCTCGCCCACATTAACGACGACGGTGAGGCTGATAACTACATCCACTTCATCCGCACCGCCGGTGGTTCCACCATCGCACCGGAGGAGCACTACTCACCGGAGCAAGCTGGCGAAAAAGAAGCCGAGGCGTGGGAAACGGCAGTGGAAGAAGCTGAGCTTTTGGCTGCCGATGGCGCGCTACACGATCAAGATTTATTCGAACAGTGTGTGACCTCGCCGTTGATTTTCGCCTCCGCGATGTTGAACTTTGGCGTACACCAAATCCTGGACACGTTGTGCGCAATCGCCCCAGAACCAAGTAGCCGCGAGTGCGACCCCAAGGTAGTGGAAAAGGCCACCGGGGCCATCGCCGAAACCCGCGAGGTGGCCGACGATTTCGCCGGAGTGGTATTCAAAGTGCAAGCCGGCATGGACCGCAACCACCGCGACACCCTAGCCTTCATGCGCGTGGTCTCCGGCGTCTTCGAACGCGGCATGCAGGTCACGCACGCGCAATCCGGGCGCAGCTTTTCGACGAAATATGCGCTGACCGTTTTCGGCCGCACCCGCGATACCGTCGAAGCCGCCTACCCTGGCGATATCGTCGGATTGGTCAACGCGGGATCGCTGGCTCCCGGCGATACCATCTATTCGGGCAAAAAGATCCAGTTCCGCCCAATGCCGCAGTTCGCTCCGGAAAGCTTCCAAACCCTGCGGGCAAAATCACTGGGCAAATACAAGCAATTCCGCAAAGGGCTGGAGCAACTGGATGCCGAAGGCGTCGTGCAGATCCTGCGCAACGAACTGCGCGGCGATGCTGCCCCCGTGATGGCAGCCGTCGGCCCGATGCAGTTCGAAGTCATGCAAGCGCGCATGGAAGTCGAATACAACGTGGAAACCGTCGTCGAACCCGTGCCCTATTCGGTAGCACGACGCACCGACGCGGCCTCAGCCGAAGAATTAGGCCGCCAACGCGGAGTGGAAATTTTCACTCGCACTGACGGCGAATTGATCGCACTGTTCGGCGATAAATGGAAGCTCGCGTTCATACAAAAAGAACACCCAGAGCTGACCATGGAACCATTGGTGGCGGATTAAGCGCGAGTTTATGATTACTCGAGCTTTGCTGCCAACGGCAACACCACTGGTAGCCCCGTGGGTTCATCCTTGTAAATCTTTGATTCCAAACTGAAGGTATCCAACAATAATTGTTCATTGAAGGTATCTTCCGTTCGGCCATGCGAGACGATCACGCCATCCCGCATAGCCACTAAGTAATCTGAATAACGCGCTGCCAACGCTAAATCATGCAGCACCACTACGACCGTTCGGTGATCCGCTGGCAGGCTGCGCAACAGCTCCATAATCTCCAATTGGTGTATGAGATCAAGGTGGTTTGTGGGTTCATCCAATAACAAAATATCTGCTTCTTGCGCTAGCGACATCGCAATCCAGACGCGCTGCCGCTGTCCACCTGACAAATTAGTCACCGGCTCATCAGCAAGTTTTTCCAGCCGCATTGTGCGCAATGCTTCTCGAATAACCTGTGCATCGTGTTCGGTATTAGCACCCCACCATTTTTGATGCGGAAATCTGCCCCGGCTCACTAATTTTTTCACTGTAATACCGACAGGGGCTTGCGGGTTCTGCGGCAAAATACTGACCGTACGCGCAATGGCCTTGGTATTTATCGATCGCAAAGAACGTCCATCCAAATATACGCCGCCCTCTTTTGGCTCCAAGATTCTCCCCAAAGCCTTGACCAACGTAGATTTTCCGCAGCCATTAGGCCCAATTACTGCTGTAACAGCATTATCGACGATAGCTAAATCCACCCCGTCCAATACCTTATCGTCGCCGTATCCAGCGCTTAATTCTTTAACCTCCAAACGCGATCCCACGATGCTATTCTCCTGTTCTGGTACTAGAAATTACGAGGTAAACTAATAATGGAGCCCCCAATGCAGCAGTTACTACCCCCACTGGCAGCGACTGCTCAAACAAAGCCCGCCCAATCCAATCGGCCCAGACAACCAAGCACCCGCCAAATAATATTGACCCAGATAACGGTGGAATAATGCTGCGATAAAGCCTCTGCGCTAACTGCGGAGCACCAAGGGCCACAAAGGCTATGGGGCCTACCGCGGCGGTCGCTGTTGCAGAAAGAATCACGCAGACCAGAAGCAATATCAATCGGGTGCGGTTGATAGACACGCCCAAACCAATGGCAGTCTCATTCCCTAGGGATAACGCAATTAATGAACGATAAGTTGCGAGAACAGCCACTGTAGAAACCACGAGTGCCACCAAGGAAGGATAGACATTAGCCATCGTGACCGCATTCAACGAACCGGTCAACCACACGATAGCCCGCCCTGCATCCACAATAGAAGCTTTGAGCAAGAGCCAGGATGTTAGCGCGCCAAACATAGCTTGCATACCCACTCCAATGAGCAAAACCCGGATGACAGATTCGTTCCGCGTTAAAATCCACAATAGAATCGTTGCCAGCAAAGAGCCGGCTAAGGCCGCCACCGGCAACCCGACTTCTGCCCACTTACCGGAAATGCCACCATAGTCACCAGTGAGCACGATTAAAGCAACTGCCCCAGTTCCAGCTCCAGTGACGATACCCAGCACATCAGGACTTGCCAGCGGGTTGCGCGACATCGATTGCAGCACCATCCCAGCCAGCCCGAGAGCAGCTCCGACTACAACGGCTACTGCTGCGCGTGGGAAACGGAGCTCACGAACTACAAAACTCGTGTGCGAATCCCCACCTCCGCCAAGGGCTTGAATAACTGTCATCAACGAAAAATATTCTTCTCCCACCGCGATAGAAACAACTATTCCGGCAAGCAGTGCCACCGCTAACCCAGTCGTTGACCAAAAGGGCCGAAGATTACCTTTGCGAGCTTGGAGTGCAATCACGTCCTCACCCCTGATCTCTTAATCTGCATAATGAAATAAGGGGCCCCAATAAGCGCCAAAACTATGCCGGCTGGCACTTCTGCCGGCTGAGCAATAAGGCGGCCCACGATGTCACCGAACAACACAACGCACATGCCCAACAAACCAGCCAGCGCCACGTTCCACCGCCAATCTGCTTGCCCAGCCAAGGCAGCTAAATGGGCGCACATCAGCCCTACGAATGCAATGGGGCCTGCCGCAGCAACCGCAACGGTTGTCAATATGGCCACAGCTAAAAAACCAAACAACTGGATTCTTCGTACGTTTTCGCCCATGCTGACAGCGATTTCATCACCCAGCGCCAGTATGTTCAGCTTAATCGCAGTGTAGAGCGCTATTGCTAAACCTAATACGAGTAGCAAAAGCAATGGCAAGAATATTGCAGTAGGACGTCCTGCCAATGAACCTACAGTCCATAAGCGATAGGTGCCCAAAGACTGCTGATCGTAAATAATCAGAGCACTAGAAATAGCCATGAACCCTGCTTGCACTGCTACTCCACCCAAGATAAGGGTCAGCCCGGACATGCCCGTTCCTATTCTTTGGCCAATAGCGACCAGAGTCACTGCTGCAACGAAGGAACCGAGTAGTCCAAACCACACGGTTGATGTGATGGTGGAAACGTGCAGCAAAAAAGTTGCCCCGGTTATTCCAAGTCCTGCACCAGCACCAATTCCTAAGAGCACAGGATCAGCAACCGGGTTTCGCGTCAGCCCCTGCAACAAGCTTCCAGCAATTCCTAGGGCCATCCCAACTATGAGGCCAATCAGTGTGCGCGGAGCACGTAAATCCCAGACTATTAACGCCGCTTCTGTATCATTACCTGGGGTAGCCTGTAGTAACGCAGATAATGATAATGGCTTTGCACCAAAAATTAGACTGCCGATGCACAGCAATAAAACCGCACATAGTAGCAACATACACACGACTGCCGTGGGAATTTTCCTAGAATTTTTTCTAGTGTTATTTTTCGATACAGTTAATTTCATCAAACACTCTTTACTGTATTTTCATTATTAATTCGCGGTGCCCACAAAGACACTGCAGCCAACAACACAGTCGCAACTGCAATTAGCATATAAGGACTGTGAGATTCACTCACCGCCCCGCCGATTGCACTCGCTACTGCTCCGGAAGCTGTCGTAAAACTTGCTTGCCAGCCAAAAGCACGAGCACGCGCAGCCCCCGCCAACACAGCTAAGGACGAATACAGCCTGGCCAGGCATGGAGTGATAAATCCCCCATGAACCAATAAAACAGTACCTAATAGCAGCAAGCCTTGAGAATTGGCCTGAAAAATATACATCATAACCGTCAATACAGCAGTCAAGAATACTACTGCTAAAAATGGGATTATTAGACTGTAAGTCTGCTCTTTACTACCCGATATAATCCCGCCTACCATCGAACCGACCGCCCATATAGCAATAAGTATTGCCCCTAAAGCACTCTCTCCAGAATTTCCTGACCAAAAAAGTAGAGACAAATCGATCAACGTAAACGAAGCCACCAAAACCGCCACGCTCACAATTATTCGCCACGCAGCTGAGCTGAGCCGTCCCCGTGACTGATTCGCAGCACTGCTCGAAGGGGGATGGTCTATCCCGAAGTATTTACATGAACGAGCCAGACCAAGTCCACCAATTATAGCTATTGCCCCAGATACCTGCATCGCAATCGAAGGAGAAAAAACGGCTACGACGAATGCCACCAAAGCAGGACCACAAATTAGCACCAGTTCGTTAATAACAGATTGTAACGCATAAACTCTATTCCACTCTGTATCTGCAGTGGCCTGTGCAAGTTTTGCACGAGAAACTTGAGTCGATGGTGGGCACATCAGCCCAACGAGAAAAACCAAGAGATAACCGGAAAACAATGATTCCGACAACACAAGAGGCAGCCCGATTAGCCCAATACCATAGGCAATACTAGTGACCTTTAGTACAACAGATGTTCGATGGTTATCTACATAACCCCCTCTAATGGGTCCGGTTATCCCCTGTCCTAAAACCAATCCTGAAGCAATAATCCCGGCTTTTGCAGCGGAATCTGTACGCTCCAGCAATAAAAGCACTATCGCGATACTAGTCGCAGACAAATGCAGACGCGCAGGAATTGACCATAGCAAGATGCTCCGAATCGACGGAACAGTCAGCAACTCACAAATCTTGTTTTGCTTAAGGATCACGCACGCAACCGTTCTCGTTGTACATCAACAGACGTTACTGCTGAGCCATGAGCTTCCAGCTCGGCTTTACACAATGCTGAAATAAGTCCATGCATTTCTGCCCCGATTATTTGCCGTGTTTCCTCGCTATCCTGCCAAAGCTCTAATGCTTGATCTAAATTGTCGGGTAATTTGTCCAAAGGCTCTGGGTTAATTTCACACTGCTCTCGGATACCTTCCAAACCACACCGCACAAGCACTCCAATTAGCAGATGTAACTGGGCATCGGAGCCTGAGAGACGAAACTCAACCCGCGGAATATCACCAGGCAAAATCCGTAATCCATCTATTCTGGAATCAATACCAACCCTAAGTGGATTATCGACAAACTGTCCTGAATTAAACCTCACCCAGCCATTTCGAGTAGGCACCACCACAGACATAATTTGCGGTAGATAACGCTGTATTCCAGCAGTAAAGCGCTGAAGATTCTGCATCAAATCCATATCGCCCTCGCTATCTTTAAGCAATGGATTCAAAGAAATATGCACATGCGCAGAATTGCCCCATCCGGTACGCGGTGCCGGTAAATAACAGGCCTCTAATTTCCGATTCACAGCATGCTGACGCACAAAGTGCTGCAAGAGCATCGCGTCATCGCATGCTGCTAAGGCGTTGCGGTGGGCTAATACGATTTCTATTTGCCCCGGATGGCATTCTGCTCGGTACGTCTCCACTTCTAAACCAATGTTGCTTAAACTCGAGGTTAAACTTCCCAGAAAATCTAAGGCAGCATGCGCCGAAAACAACGAGTAGTCTAGACCATGTTTTGTCAAAGGTTCTCCGGACTCCTGCAATAGGACGCATTCGTGTTCGATTCCTATTGAAGGGACAAAACCGAATGTTTCTAATTCCGCTAAAGAATCCCGGAGAAATTTCCGTGGAGACAATCGGTGTTCCGAATCTCCGAAAACCCACGCCAAGTCATCGTCAAACGGATCAGCGATCAGCGTTGACCAATCTGGCTTGACGCAGACATCGCCATATGAATCATCACAATCGAAGCCGTTTCCTTGCAACATGTTTTTGTCCAGATCCCACGTGAAAACATAGGAACAAAATCCATGCGCCAGTGAGTCCAAGTTTTGGGTTCCATAGATTCCAGAAAGATCCTGGCATATCAAACGGCTATGATGATCTGGCACAACTAGTCTTAAACGTTTCCAGTCAGGATGCTTCTTCAGTACTTCGCGTGCACGTATCTCACGCTCATCCAAAGAGGCCGGACCTAATAAGCGTGTGTTTACCATCGGTGCCCCTCTGAGTCAGGACCTAACAAGGGATTAGGCACTACTCCGTACCTCACATCGAATTCTTCATCTCTGTCCACACGGTTGAATCCTTCTCCCGACAACTGCTCACGGTTTAAGCAGACCCGTTCCAGGTTTTCCACATAGAAGCATTCACTGCCAACGATTGAGGTAGCAGCTGGGTTTTGTTCAAAAAATTCCTCGAAATTTTTTCGGATAATGTCCCACATCGTGGTACGTTCCAAGTCCAGCTGATCCCATGCAATTTCTGCTAAGAATCTGATTTGACCCGAAAATATTGAGGAGAAAAACGCCTGTGCCATCAGCGATGCGTCCCATGCAAGCAGATTTTTCCGCACAGTTTTTGGCAATTTATCATGACTTGCAAAGGACTTTCCGTCTAATGGCTGTACTAAGTCTGCCCCTTGTGCAAAATCCTTAATCAAAACTCTCTGGGGACGATATTGTTCGTCAACCACGAGTATTAAGTTTTGGGAATGAGGACAAAACGCCACACCATGATAGTAAAACCAACGCAGATTTGGCTGCAAAATTAGGCGCCACAAACGCGAAAACCATTCCACGGGAGTAAGCCCCGAAGCACGTACCATATAGGCGACTACTGACCCTCCTCTGCTTTCGTAAGGCAGTGTCGCCAAAGAAACGGCTTTCTCACCGTGTTCCAGGAACGATGTTAGTGGTGCTCGCCATAGCGCCCCCAAAGACTCTTGATACCAATAGGGCAACGATCTTAACTGCGAGAATTTCGGGTGTCGTACTGAAACCGAGGCAACCTCATATAATAGGTCGAAGCGGAAATCAGTCGATAGCACATCATCGCTTTCGTGGATTTGTCGCAGCCAATCATTCAGCAATGGGGCATCTTTCGTGGCTGTTCTATCCAGCCCCCTATAGACGAGAGTATTTCGCACGGAACAGGCAGTTTTCACATCCGCTTTTGCTGAGGAAGTCCGATTATATAAGGTGCGAATTGTTTGCTGCGGAGCATACAGGTCCTCGCCTTCTCCTAGGTCGATAATATCGCCATTAACCAGTTGTTCTACATACCAAACAGCGATGATATTCTGCCACTGCCAGGGGTGCACAGGAACCAAAATATAGTCGGAAGCAACACGCTCCTCAGACTGAGCGCAGCGCGCAGAAATTTTCTGACGGAACTTTTGGTGTTGGACGGGGCCCAGTTCCTTCTCATAAAAATTGCACGCGCTCAAACCATCCATATTGCCAAATTCAGCAATGGTCTTGTGTACACCGATCCATCGAAGTGGAAACGAATTTTGAGTTTCTGGAGAATAACGGAGCATATCCTCGAAAGAAAAGCCGACGCGGCCTTTATTGATAATAATTCGAGGATGACCCGGAAGATGCTTTTCCATCACATTGTAGTCAAGTTCTAAAGCCTTCTCTACGCTGGGTTTCCGTTCGAGACGCATAGCTTCATAGTGTCTCGTATCAATTAGCTCCCGCAATAATTCGCCGAGCCGCACTCCTTCTAAAGCTAATATTTCTTGCGCGTTTATTATCAGTTCGGTTGGGTCCTCAACCTTTAGCAGGCATTTATCTTCTGTATCGGTATCAAAACAGATAATAGATGCTTCGTCGACCACCCAGGTACCTAAAACTCCTTCGCGAGCCCAAAATACATACCGATACCTACCAATCAGCACCTGCCAGGGCGCCATACCCTTATATTTCGTCGGAGGCTCCGGTTGAGAAGGGTGCTGTGCTACAGGCTCTGGAGAAATTATCTGTTCATAAGACAATTCAGACAGAATTTTTTGGCACAACAGTTTTCCAGCTTGAACCCACGCATTATACGAGAAAGTCTGAGTATCCACAGTGCAATCTTTCTTTCTTTCAGTCATTCATCAGAATTTGGTGTATGAAGTTCTCGATGGAAGATCATAAAACTGATATCCAAGTGCAGTATTTATGATCACAGCGCTTCGCCATGCAGCTAAACCCAGATCTGGAGTGCCAACTCCATGAGTTGCGAGCTCGACGTTTTGTACATAAACATCACCCGAAATCGAATTTCCATTCGCGGATACCTGCAACCGCTGATCCAGGTCCACGGCTGCTACACCATTGTTTTTCTCAAAAGTCACATTCTTAAATAGACTTTCCCAGTCACGTGGTCGGTACCCTGTTGCACAGATCAGGCCATCTGTTTCTACCGATTCCCTCCGATCTTTTAAAGTATGTTGGAACGTTAACCACAACTTTTCGCCTTTGATTTCTACACTGTCCAGTTCCATGTTGGGCTGCAAGACAGGCATTTCAGCTCCATATCTGTCTCTGCGATACAGCTCGTCATGAATATCAGAAATCGTGTCCGCACTGATTCCCTTATACAGTTGCCATTGTTTTTGAATAAGCTCTTCCCGCGTCTCAAATTTTAATGCGTGGAAAAACTTCGTATAGTCTGGCGTGAAATGCTGCAACCCAAGTTTTGAGTACTCCATAGGCGCGAATGCACTACTACGGGTGAACCAGCTGATGTTCTGTCGCTGTATACGGTTACGCTGCAACAAATCAAGCACAATCTCCGCACCGGATTGTCCGGATCCGAGAACTGTTACGCTGCCCAAGCGGCTGATTGAGTCTAGGTTATCTAAATACTGGCCGCTATGAATAACCTGTGCAGATAAGCCATCTCTCAAAAATGACTGAACCGGAGATGGCAACGCAGCTTGAGTTCCAATACCCAAAGAAATATTTCTAGCAAAATATTCTTCTCCGCCACTTGTACATACTTGAAAGCTATTATGGCTCTCAATCCAGGTAATACTTAACACCCTAGTGTTGAACAAGCAATTCTTCAGAGAAGTGCTCAGCCATTGCAGGTAATCGTTATACTCTTCTCGTTCAATATGCCATTGTTCCCTGAAATAGAAAGGGAACAGACGATGTCTTTCTTTGAGATATGCCAAAAACGACCACTTCGAACGTGGCTCCACCAGGCTAACGGCGTCTGCCAAAAAAGGAACTTGCAGCTTAGCATCCTCGAACATCAACCCAGGGTGCCAATCGAACCTATTGTTTTCATCTAGGAAGATACAGTCCAGTTCCGTGTCATCCGCCAACGCTGCCAATGATAAATTAAATGGCCCTATCCCGACTCCCAAGATATCGTATATGTTTTGCGTTGCGTTCTTCGCAGACAACTGTTCACTGCCCATTTGCTAGCTCCTTTGTCTCAGTTTCGATATCATCAAAAATTTTCTCGATGTCCTTTCTTTCTAATAATGGGTTCAATAAAGTGATCTTCCACCACAAAGCGTTACTTTCCTCGTCACACGATACGAGCGCTCTACCCAGCAATGCTTTTCCAGATTCCATAAGTGAACGACGAATTTTAGCAACAATTACAGACTTATCTCGCCCTACCCACAGCTTATTGCTGGGTCGAAATAGTAACGTCGAGATTCCATTTTGTGGTCTAAGCACTTCGAATCTCTCATCCGTGCTAAGACTTTCCTCCACTTCATCCGACAATTTAATACAGGCATCAATTCCCCGTGCTAAACCTTCTTTTCCCAAGCTAAGCAAAGATACCAGCATCCTCACGGCATCAGCTCTTCGGGAAGTTTTTATCGATCTTCCCAACAAGTCTGGGATACCAGCATCCGTGTCATCAGTAGCGTTCAGGTAGTGGGCAACAAAAGATAAAGCTTTAGTATCTGAACTATTTTTAATTGACAGGGTACCTGAGGCGATTGGTTGCCAGCCAAACTTATGGAAATCCATGGATACCGTATCCGCCAACTGTATCCCAGAGATTTTATGTCTATTGACGTCACTGAAAGCAAGCAATCCACCATATGCACCATCAACGTGCAACCTAGATCCTGTTTCTTGGCATAGCAACGCAAGTTCTTCAATCGGATCTATCTCCCCAGCATCAGTAGTTCCAGCAGTCGCTACTACGAGCTTGGGCCCCTGATATTTTTTCAAGCATTCCTTTACTAAGGATGAGGTTAATCTGCCCGACACTGTATTGACAACGACAGGCTCTGTTAGCCCCAGCAACCAAGCTGAACGCTGAATACTGTGATGGCAATTGTCCCCACAGATAACCTGTACATCATTCCCTAGCATTTCTCGTGCTAGCAACAGCGCTACCAGATTCGACTCAGTACCTCCCCCAGTTATCAGGGTGTCAGATTTGGTGCAGCCGTAGACTGTTCGCGAAATATAGCGAGATACCACCGCTTCTAATTCAGAAGCTATTGGTGCTTGGTCCCAAGAATCCATCGATTGATTCATCGAACTGATAACCAAGTCCATAGCTGCGGCGACTGCGAGAGGCGAAGCATGCAGATGCGCCACCGTACGTTTATTGAACGGAACCACACTATTTCGTACCAACAGCGGAACAATTTGCTGAAGTGCTTGTGCTGCCCCCACACCGTTACAAGGCAACTCATCCGGCACGACGCTTCGTACTTTCTCACGTATAACCAGGGGATCCAGTTGTGCGAGAGCGTCAAAGCGCTGACTGTTCGCGGACATCAGTTCAACGATCAATGGAACCAGCTGCGATACTTCTTCACTAGAGGCGAAAGCGAAATCTGTTTTTGCTGTCTGCTCAATCATTCAATGATTCCCCAATAATCTTGACAAGTTTATCCACCACTATTTGGACTTCGCTATCACCAATATTGAGTGGTGGCAGCAAACGGATCACAGTATCGTTTCTGCCGCCTCGTTCTACAATCAACTTCCGGTTAAAACATTCTTGCTGAATTTTCTGGGCCAGCTCTTTCCCGGCTGTTTCAATACCAATCATTAATCCACGACCACGTACGTCTACGACTCCCGCGCAGTCACGAATGTTATTTAGCCCTTCCAAAATCGCTTTTGACTGGCGTTGGACGTTGCCAAGCAATTCGCCTGCTTTCAGCTCTACCAGAACTTCCCGTCCAGCAACCATCGCCAGTGTGTTGCCTCGAAATGTTCCGGTGTGTGCTCCTGGTGCCCAGGCATCCAATTCTTGTTTATATGCGATAACAGCTAACGGCAACCCACCACCAATAGCCTTAGAAGCTACGAGAATGTCGGGTTCTACTGAAGCATGCTCACAAGCCCAAATCTTGCCGCTACGGCCGACACCACATTGAACTTCGTCGAAAATAAGCAGAATCCCAAACTCTGAAGCAAGTTCACGGATAGCTCTCAACGAATCATCCGAAACTACATTCACGCCACCTTCGCCTTGAATCGGCTCAAGTATGATCGCAGCCGGTACGCCAACGCCACTGTGGCTATCTTCCAGGTAAGACCTCATCAATGCCACTGCATCGAATGATTGCCCTTCTGCAGATTGATTCGGAAACGGAAATCGTGTCACCGGCTGATATTCATACGCTGGCCCCAGCCTCATGCCTGGCGAAGCTGATACACCAGAAGCACCCAACGTCATACCATGATAGGCACCGGTGAAAGCAAATATTCCCTTTCGTCCGGTAGCCTGCTGCGCAAGTTTAAGCGCAGCTTCTACTGCATCTGTTCCTGCTGGACTACAAAAGTGCAATTTTGCTCGATTCTTTAGAGAACCCGGCAACACCCCTCGGTAAAGTTCAATAAACCTACGTTTTTCCGGAGTCATAAAATCCAGACCATGCAAAAGCGTCCCTGAATGCAATGCACCCTCTACCGCCTGATTAATTGATGCATGGTTATGTCCCAAGGCTAGAGTGCCTGCCCCTGCCAAACAATCAAGATATTTCTCCCCTGTTGCACTTTCTATCCAAGCCCCAGAAGCTGCCACAGGTGCCATTGGGAAACTACGCGGATAAGACCTAGCACTAGATTCCACAGCATCCTGAAAACTCAAAGCATCAGGCTCCGAAAGTGTTAGCTTTTCGCTCATGCTGTTCCTCTTCTCATGGTGCGATTCCCGTTCTATACGAAGTCTCGGCAATCGTTATATTCCTACAGATGCAAAAGACCCAAAGGACCACTCTAGATAGAAAGATCTCGAGTGCATCAACCCTTTGTTGCATTCTCACTTTCATGACGATAACATAACTTTGTCATTGAGGCTAGCCTCAATATACAAGCCTAACCTTTCAAGCTTTTTCGGTTCTATCACCAGGAGAAAATTATGCGCAAACTCCGCATTTCCACGGCCGTCATTGCATCGACGCTGAGCATAAGCTTGCTTGCCGCCTGTTCATCTTCGGCAGAAGATTCCGCTGCAGAAAACACTGCGTCATCCACAACCGCATCCAGCACCACGGATACCGCAACCAGCGATACTCGCACGATTGAACACGCAATGGGCACCACCGAGCTCAGCGAACCAATCAAAACTGTGATGGCGCTCGATCGCGGCCTGCTGGACCCAGCCATCGCATTATGCCTTGACGTTGTGGGATTCACCGAAATTGCTGGCTCTGATGGTATCCCGGAATACTTTGGTGAAGACGGCAAAAAGTGTGCCGCTGATGCTGTTTCTGTCGGTAGTCTAAGTGAACCTTCAATAGAGCAGATCAGCTCCCTCAAACCAGACGCGATTTTGTCAGCGAAAGTCCGACACGAAGAAATCTACGATCAGCTAGATAAAGTTGCTCCGACTATCTTCACCGAAAAAACCGGCGAGCCATGGAAAGAAAACTTAAAACTAGTTGGTGAGGCTGTCGAAAAGAAAGACGAAGCAACCTCTCTGATCAAAGAATATGAAGATCGCGCTCAGCGCATCGGCGACCGCGTGCGTGAAAAGCTCGGGAAAAACCCGACGATCTCCGTGGTTCGCTTCCTAGACGAGCCTACCCGGCTGTATAAGAAAGACACCTATATCGGCGTGGTGATGAGTGACCTGGGATTCGAGACGAACGAAGCCGCCAGCGGTACTGGCTTTAATGAAGAAATCTCTGAAGAACAAATCAGCTTGATCGACGCTGACCACATTTTCATCACCACGTATGCAGATGATGAAGGAATCAGCGAGCGTACAAAAGAAGAATTTAAGCGCAACCCTCTGTGGGACCGTCTAGAAGGAGAAGTCAGCGAAGTTGAAGATGGCATCTGGATGAGTGCTGTTGGTCTCTACGGCGCTAATGCAGTCTTAGACGATATCGCCGAGACCTTTGGCGTGGACGCCGATTAACTCCCCCTGGATCGAGAACAATCGGAATAATAAATGAAGTACTCCCCATTAGTTGGACTGAAAAATCAGTTTCTGACTAGTGGGGAGCACTTCATTTCCCGGGACTCATCTTGTTCCCAAAACCCGACTTCAACCTCGACCGGAGTGCGGCACCCCAAGCTTTGGTGGAGCCTGGATTCATTCCACCATGCCCCCACTTAAACGTTGCGGTCTCCACCTCGAGAACATCACCCCAGCTTCTGGTATGGATCAGCTCATTTTTGTAAGATCCGTTCACGTTTTCCGCCAGAGCGTAGTTATAGGAATCGCCAACCGTTCCTGTGGAAGATTGGATCCCGAATTCAGAGACCTACTCGTTGTAGACAACGCTGACATACTGCGAACCGTGGTCCGAATGGTGTACCAAACCTGTTGTTTCCCTCGCACTCACAATCGCTTGGTTGAGAGCTTGCAGCGGTAAAACTTCGGTCCGCATGGAATCTGATAACGCCCACCCAACGATCCGCCTGGAGCAAACGTCGGTGACAAACGCGGCATACACAAAGCCATTGTTCGTGCGCACATAGGTAATGTCAGCCACCCACAACTTGTTCGGACCCGAAGCTGTGAACTCACGCCCCACCAAGTCCGGACGCATATCCACCGTTTTTGGCCTACAAGTGGTCACCGGTGATCGGCCTTTATTTTGCCTGAAACACCAGCCAGGCGCATCAGCCGGGCAGTGTGCTCACGACCAATATCGATTCCTTCACGGCGAAAGGCATGCCACATTTTTCGCACACCGTAGACACTGTAATTAGCTTGATGAATAGCACTAATACGCTCAACCGGAACAGTTATCGCGAAGGCGACGAGCACTTAGCCCACGGGCCTTGGACTGGCGTTATCCACGCGAGGTGATAAACCCGCCAACCCAGTTATTCTTCAACGTCTTGCAGATGAACTCGACTGAGAAAAGATCCCGATATTCATCGATGAACCGGATCGTAACTGAGGATTTGGGTCTGGTTCCGATGCGAAAAAAGCTGAAGCAGCCTTCAACAGTTCGTTGGTATCTCGTAGCTTGTGGTTTTCACGTCGCAGCCTGGAGATTTCGGCTTGCATATCCTCTGGCATGCGTTCGACAACACGTCCTTCACGTCGAACGGCTTGCGTCCATTGTCTTGCTGTGTGCCGAGACCCCTAGTTTCGGCGCCACAATCTTGCACGCTTGTTGCATTGAAAGATTCTCCGCCAAGATGCGATCTTCTACTAATCGGACAACTCAGTCCTTGGCATCCTGGTCAAATTTTTTGGGCATGGTCCAAATTTTTCCATCTACTCAGACAGAACAAAACCTTGGACACTCCATATTCACGGAAACTTGCAGGTTATGCACTCGCAGACCACATGCGTGTTTCACTGGTCATTGATGCTTTAGCCCACGCACATGGTGTGCGTGGCAGTCTTGATGAGGCTGTTCTCCATTCCGATCACGGCAGCGTGGGTGGATTCAATTGGTTGTCGCAACACCCTGAGCATGGAGGTATGAGAAGGTGGCTACCAAGGACTGGAGTAAGAAGACCAGTGATATGCCGGTGGGGGTGCGGCGTCAGTGGCGTGCGGATCGGGCGTTGCGGCCTGCGATGCGTTCCCCGGGTAGGCCGGTTCCGTCACGGGCAGTGCAACGCCAGTTCTGGGGTCTGATCGCGACGGGAATCACCACTGCGCAGGCCGCCCTTCAGGTGGGGGTGTCCGTACCGGTGGGAACGAGGTGGTTCCGTCATGCTGGTGGAATGAGACCGTTAGCTTTGGACGAGCCCTCGGGGCGGTATCTATCGTTTGCTGAACGAGAGGAAATCGCGATCCTGTGGGAGAAACAGACGGGTGTGCGTGAGATCGCTCGACGGATTGGCCGCAATCCGGCGACGATTTCTCGTGAGCTACGGCGTAATGCTGCCACCCGTGGTGGCAAGCAGGTTTATCGGGCAGGGGTGGCCCAGTGGAAAGCTCAGGAAGCCGCTAAGCGTCCCAAACAAGCAAAACTCGTGGATAATCCGCGCCTGCGGGACTATGTTCAGGAGCGTCTTGCTGGGACGGTCCGAGATGAAAACGGGGTCGTCATGGCGGGGCCTGATACGCCTGCGTGGAAGGGCCGGAGCAAACCTCACAGGGCAGACCGACGGTGGTTGACCGCGTGGAGCCCGGAGCAGATATCGCAGCGGTTAAGGATCGACTTCCCTGATGATGAGAGTATGAGAATCTCCCATGAAGCGATCTACCAGGCGCTCTATATCGAGGGGCGCGGGGCGCTGAAGCGTGAACTCGTGGCCGCACTGCGGACTGGGCGGGCCCTGCGTAAACCCCGCGCCCGGTCCAAGAGCAAGCCTGAAGGTCATGTCACCGCCGATGTTGTCATCTCTAACCGGCCCCCGGAAGCCTCGGATCGGGCGGTGCCCGGGCATTGGGAAGGAGACTTGATCATCGGTACCGGCAGGTCAGCGATCGGGACCGTGGTCGAACGCTACAGCCGGTCGATCCTGCTGGTGCACCTGCCCCGGTTGGACGGCTGGGGTGAACAACCAAGGACGAAGAACGGACCTGCCTTGGGTGGGTACGGTGCTGAAGCGATGAACACCGCCCTACAAACCGTGATGAAAGATCTACCGTTACAACTGCGTCAAACGTTGACCTGGGACCGCGGAACCGAGCTCGCTGACCATGCCGCTTTCACTCTAGCCACGGGCACGAAAGTGTTCTTCGCGGACCCACACTCGCCATGGCAACGTCCCACGAATGAGAACAGCAACGGACTCCTACGCCAGTACTTTCCCAAGGGTACCGACCTGTCTCGATGGACAGCCCAAGACCTCGCCGCCATCGCCTACACGCTCAACAACAGACCAAGAAAAGTCCTTGGATTTCGAACCCCAGTCGAAGTCTTCAATGAACAACTACAATCAATTCAAAACAACAGTGTTGCAACCACCGATTGAATCCAAGGTGTACACCTCACAAGCGTTTAGAAACTACTGCTCGTCGCTGGGTGTACGCCAATCCATGGCCGCGGTAGGAACTAGTGCCGATAACGCCCTAGCAGAATCATTTAACGCCACGTTAAAGCGGGAAGTTTTGCGTAATAGGAAAGTCTTTGACGATCCAATCGCCTGCCGTCAGGAAGTCTTACGGTGGTGCATGCACTACAACACCCGCGGGCGGCACTCCTGGTGCAATCTTGTAGCTCCTGATGTTTTTGAAGCGGAGACTTCAGCTACACTGGCTAAAGTCGCATAGTTACCCCCCGACGTGTCCACTTTCCGGGGGTCAGGCCCGTAGTTCGAAGTCATGCAGGCCCGCATGGAGGTCGAATACAACGTGGAAACTGTCGTCGAGCCCGTACCTTATTCGGTAGCACGACGCACCGACGCGGCCTCAGCTGAAGAATTAGGCCGCCAGCGCGGAGTGGAAATTTTCACTCGCACCGACGGCGAATTGATTGCGCTGTTCGGCGATAAATGGAAGCTCGCGTTCGTACAAAAAGAACACCCGGAGCTGACCATGGAGCCGTTGGTAGCCGATTAGATATCGGCCCGCGCTGCGTTTACATCACCTAGTAGAGGTCGACCGCCCGCAAGTCGATACTGCCATCACCAGTGATTTCCAATTGGCTAATCGGGCGGTTCTTTACTGGTTCCGGCAAGCTAATCCTTAAGGTGCGTATCCAGTATTCACCGTTGCTGGTTTCCGTGGTGGCATCTTTCAGTACCGGGTTGGGGGTCGGCACTGGGATTGAGTGTCGGGAACCATCGTCCATGATCGCGGTAATTTCCAGCTTGGTTTCCTTCTTGCCGTCTTCCCGGCTGCCAGTAGGCATCATGTGCATGCTCAGTGCTTCCGCGCCTGCAGAACTCACCGGAACCACCGCGGGGGATTTAGTCAATTGCACGCGGGCATTGACAGAAGCGGAATTAACGATTCCCATGTCCACGAAATCGCAACGATCCTCATAATCCACCGGATTCATAGACGGATAAATCCGACAGAATTTGGCCTCGCTCCCTGGCAGTTGCGCTTCTGGTTCTGAAGCAATCCATTGCTCTGCAGCGGCCGGGGTGGCAGCATACACGCTCGCTTCTCTGCCTGCGAGCTCAGCGGGTAATTCATCGTCGGCGTCCAATGGATACGGCCCGTCTTGGCCACGGAGAGTTTGATCAAACCAAAGCCGGAGAGCTTCCGCTAAAAATTCCTCATGTTCTTTGGCACCAATGTCGCCAATTTCGCCATCATCGATGCGGTCGTCAAATTCCCGCTTGGATAAAACACGGTTGATGTAGTTGTGCCCAAGCCCCGACACAATAAAGTTTAAGGCTGCCGTCTGCCTGTCCTGCCCCACGTATTCTGGTAACCAGTCAGCTGCGGCCTGGGAAGTATCTTCATCCGCTTGCCCATCAATGGTCAGAGTCGGCACATCAGCTGGAGCTGGAGAGAAACTATCTTCCGGGGATTCTGGCACATGGTAGAACCCGCCATAGCTGGCCAAAGATACCTCAGGCCACATTTCTGCAGCCTTATTTCCTAACAATGCAGAACGCGAGTGCATAAACACACCAGTGCGAGAAAAATCCGTCATGCCCGCAAGGCTGTCATCTAAGTGCTGCGACTGGCCCTGGTTCGCTGCTTCTAGTTCCCCACGAATGGCACTGACCACACCCGCCCAGGCTTCTACCTGGTCGTACGGTTGCGTGGGGCTTTCTGGCGCCCACAACGGGCCTAAATCAGGGACGACGACGGTATATCCCGCCTCTGCGAGATCCTCTGCCAAATAGTGCATTCCGCGATCTGCACGTACCTCATCTACCCCATCTGCGCACGGATAGGCGAAAGTATCATCAGCGCAATTAAACGTGCGTAAATGGTTCATTACCACCAGCGGAGCATTGCTATGCCCCGCCGTTGTCACACTGCCGCGGACGGGTAAATGTATGTCTGGAGAAACCTGGTAATCTTCCAGCGCAAATTCATGGGTGGTGGCAGTTGTTTTTTCCGTGGCCGTGGTAGTTTCTGCAGCCGTATTCTGCCCTGTTGTTGCCTGTTCTGGCGCTGCCTTCAACGCGTCGTCATCAGACGGAGCCGAACAGGCCCCGAGCAACAAAGTAGTACCTGTCAACACAGCTAAAATACTCGAACGCATGACAGACAATTCTACCGGCACGGTGGGTTCCGGTCGTGTTTACCGGACAGGGCCAGGAAGTCACCAACTCACGGTAATCAGAATCCGATGGCGCGCAGAGCCTGATCGTAATCGTCTTGAGTGACCTCAACCTTGGAACAATCCTGCGAGACATAAATGTCCGGACGTGGCTCACCTGGCTTACCATCGATACGGTAACGACAATCCGCAGCCTGCTGCGGGGTTGTCAGACCATAATTTAAGGCATTGTAATGCTTGTCATCCACGTTCTTAAGCCACGCCACCAATGCGCGGAGGTTGCTTGGCCGGTTACCTCTCGGGTCGTTCCAGAGCACGGAGCTGCCAATAGACAGCGCCGACTTGAGCTGATTCGACACTGAATTGTCCTGATCCGACGACGATTGCACCAGCTGTTTCTGCACAGGCATCGCTTGAGCAACCCCGCCACTTGCCAGGCCTGCCAGCGTGAGAACAGCCAAGCTTGCGGTGAACAGTTTCTTCATAAAAGGCCCCTTATCTATTTATATGATCCAACATTTCATGCTTGACCATTGAATTCATTCGGCAGATAAGAGTTTATATAGTCCCACCTAACAATAACTAGGCACACCTTTATGATTCTTCTCACACCGAGAGCAC
This sequence comes from Corynebacterium drakensteinense, assembly GCF_041224285.1. Classification (NCBI taxonomy): domain Bacteria; kingdom Bacillati; phylum Actinomycetota; class Actinomycetes; order Mycobacteriales; family Corynebacteriaceae; genus Corynebacterium; species Corynebacterium drakensteinense. The sequence goes on along the minus strand of NZ_JAXOFP010000001.1, from coordinate 101,919 downwards.
ATGACGAGGAACAAAACCGGCACAATTTAGTCGTGGGAGATAATTCTTAAACTAAATTCGTTTTCCTTTAACCGGTCAAAAATTCTTCCCATTGTGGCCATTCTTTTTCTGTTTGGATCTGGCCCATCCGGTAGCTGTGCAACAGCTTTTCGGCATCGCGTTCAGTTGATTCCACGGACAAATCCGTAGGGAAGAATAGTTGCGCGCGACCTTGTTTTTCTAGCGTCAGCAAGCGGTCTTTCGCGGCATTGTATTTCGCCGGCCGCTCTATCATCGCAGTGGCAATTGCGGGGTGTTTGAAAAACGCCCGCCGCAAAAAGCCTTCACGCTGAGTATCGGGACGAACATATTCGCGGGGTTTCGTCGCCAAGAAAAGAAACTTCGTGAATCCAGCCTTTTCGGCCTCGTTAATGAGGATGCCACCGGAATCACCCAAAGCACCGTCGACAAACGGCACACCATCAATCACGCGCATCGGCATGATCAGCGGCAACGTCGATGACGCTCGAACGCACATCATCAGATCCGGCAAGCTTGGCATGTCTTCCCTGCCCCAGTTCACGGTCTCGCCGGTATCTGCGCGCGTGGCGCTGATGCACACCTGTGCCGACGATTCCGTGAACGTCTCCCAGTCATAGGGCAGATCTTTATCCGCGGCCTTTTCATAGATAAATTCTGCGTTGAAATATCCCCGACCGCGCAAGAAATGACTCAGCCCACCAAACGAGGGGTTATTCGCAAAATCCGTGAACGAACTGCGGGCGCGTTCTTTATCACCGGATAAAAAATTCACGGTGTGCGAGGCCCCAGCGGATACACCGCCGACCCAGCCAAAATGCACTTGCTTTTCCAGCAGGTGCACAATGCTGGCGGCGGTATAGGAATTACGCATTCCCCCGCCTTCAATCACTAAAGCTGTATCTCGTGCGTCGATCATCCTTGCCCATAATAGTCGCGAGTTCACGAAATTGTGACTAAAAGTGATTCACCGTTTACCGGTTAGAATGACCTCATGGGACTATTCGACCTGCTACGCGGTTCTGCTAAGCCCGCGCTCACCCAGCTTCCGGATGCTGCACGCCACGTAGGCGTCGACAAGCTGGCAGTGCACACGGCGGAAGAAATGGTGATCATTACAGGATCGGTGCAGGTAGCAGACATCATTCTGGACGCCGCCCGCCATAACGAGGCGGCGGTAATCAAAGGACCCAACGCGCAGATTGTACTAGTGCCGACGAAAACCGATGATCTGCCGGTACACGACCCCAACAATGGATGGCTGATTCCGCTAAGCCCCGCATTGCGTTCTGCAATTACCCAACACTTGGCACCGAAAACATGCGCGTTAGAACTCACAGACCGCGTCGGCATCGTTATTGAATAAAGCGCAACCTAGAAACGCTTAGACACTTAGACTCCGAGTGCACCGAGCACGATTAACAGCACGCCCACGCTATAGCCTGCCGCCTTGCTCAAAAGCTCAGTGTTGTGTGATGCCTTAGTAAACAGCCTGCCAATCGGCGAATGCGGCGCGATTCGGACCCAACCAACAAGCAACGCGAAGACGATGGGGAGCGACAACGCGATAGTGGCATACAGCACCACTCCCGCCCCCAACGTCGCTGGTGCCGGATGCAACGCGGTGAGCACAATCAGCCCAGCAAAAAACGGCACGGAAGTCGCCGATTGCACCACGCCGAGGCCGAAACCAATCCCGAAGGTCATCGGCGATGGTTTTTGTAGCCTACCTAATAACCGTCCCACCACAGCAGGCGGCTTGCCTTTCGATAACCAGGTGCCCACGAGCGTGAGCACGCCGACGCCGATCAAGGTCAGCCCGAAGGCTGCCGAGTCAAGAATTTTTTGCATGAGCTCGCCGAAGCCGGAAAACACGACGGTCACCAGCAGCGCGAGCGCAAAAACGCCGAACCAGTTGCCGGTCACCAACAGTGGTGCGACCTTTTTATACCGCCCCGCTGGCAGCAGCACGCCCAAGGCAACGATCACAGCAATGGACAAAACATTGATCGAATCCATGAAGGCGTAACTAACGGCATAGAGCATGCTGGTCATTCTACAGTGCTTGTACACTAACACTCATGCTGTCTGCCCCGCGCACCCTCGCCGATATCGCTACCGATGGCTTTTTGGCCCAGGCCGATCGCCTAGCAATGTTTCGCGCCCGGTTCGGTGAGATCACCAAGGTGGAGCTTTCTGTGCGCGAAAACTCGGCCAACGACAACGACGCGATGCTTGCCGACGGACGTGTCCGCGATCAACCAGTGATGCTGTCTTTTGCCTCTGCTCAGGTGGCACAACGCGTCGAGCTCGCTGCCCAGTGGGTCGCCACCATCGTTGATGGCACCTGGCATTGGCAAACCGCAGCGGTCGATGATTTTTCCGATATCCCACAACTGGATCCGCTCGCCCCGCAGCCTGCCGACGACGAGTTATTAGCAGCTACCCGCACCTTGTTTCGCAATGCTCCGGCCGTGTTGGTTCCACTTCCCCGGAGCTCGCGCCAACGTTCCGGTAAAGACTCTGCTGCGCAATTCGCGGTGTTGATCGTGTCTGGCTTCGTCGACGAAGGCCCGGTGCACGTCGCGCTCAGCAACGGTCTGGCACAGCTGCCGGATCACTATGACACGCTAAGAGCGTTGCAGGCCTTCGCTGTGGTACGCAGATTAGAGTTCGAACACGCTACGACGGAAGACACGTCAGCTTATTCGACGGCAGAGCACTCAGTAGCGAACCAACCGGAGAACACAGACGCCGTCGTCCAGATCGGCGCTGGGGACGACGCATACACGATTTATGTGCGCGGTGGCACAGCCATTGACCTCGCCACACAGCCGTTTACCCGCGAGCTATCGCCAACGATTGATACGCTGCGCGCCCAAGGCGCCGCCCTGCTCCGGGAGACAACCGGGCACGCCGATAACGATGAGAATGGCGAGAACGGCGACATTGATGATGACGACGATGCGGCGCCGAGTTCCACCGCCGATCGTGCAGTCGCCGATCGTGCAGTCGCAGCAAAACCCCGGCACAACTCTTCACCGGGATGGGTGGTCGCCACCGTTGCCGGTACAACCTGGACGTGGGCGTGGGCTGACCCGAAACTTGCCGGGACTTCGGGTGCGCAAGAAAGCCGCGCGCTGTTGGATTTTGGCATCAGCAACGGCGTTCTTGATTTCGTGCGCCCACACGTCGATCTGCAACGAGCGGATCTGCTCTCCCGTGGCGACGGCCTTAACGAGGCAATCGCCACGATGGTTGCTGCATGCGCGCCGATCACTGATTTCCACGACTACCGAATCGACGTCTTGGACGCAGAGACCGTGGGCATCGTGCTCTTTTCTGCATAGCCCTTCCTGCATCCACACGCAACAAAGCCCACACGCAACGAAGCCCCCACGCACCCCACACACATTGGGCCTGAAACACGACTAAACCCGGTAACTAGCTCTCACACGTACTAGCTACCGGGCTCAGATGGTGGCGCGCACACGGCGCCACTGACTAGCAAAAACTAGCTATCTTGTTCCTCTACTGGAGTTTCACTGACGACAATGCCGTCGGCGTCTGCATACACATATTGGCCTGGCACAAAGTCGATGCCACCGAATTGTACGGTGATATCAACCTTGCCAACCTTATCTTTCGCAGATTTGCGCGGGTTGGTCCCCAAAGCCTTAACACCAATATCCATGGTGCCGATTTCTTGGGAATCCCGGATCGCGCCGTTGACGATAATCCCGGCCCAGCCGTTATCCACGCCTGCGCCAGCGATCATGTCGCCGACCATCGCGGTGTGCAGATTTTCTTGGGCATCGATGACCAAGACTCCGCCTTCGTTCGGTTGGTTCAAGACTTCTTTCACCAAGGCATTGTCTTGGATGGCTTGGATGGTGGAAATCTTTCCGCAGAACTCGGTCTTGCCTCCATAGTTGGTGAATTGCTTATCGCAGCTGCGTAGCTGTTCACCGTGGATGTCTCCGATATCAGCGGTAGGAACGAATTGGATGGCCATGATTAGAACTGGCCTTCCTCAGTGGAACCCTTCAGTGCGGTGGTCGACGAGGTTGGGTCAACGGTGGTGGCAATGTTGTCGAAGTAACCAGCACCGACCTCACGCTGGTGCTTGACGGCGGTGAAGCCGCGCTCTTCGGCTGCAGCGAATTCCTTGTTCTGCAGCTCGACGAACGAGGTCATGCCGTTGCGTGCGTAGCCGTGAGCCAGGTCGAACATGCCGTAGTTCAGCGAGTGGAATCCAGCCAGGGTGATGAACTGGAAGGTAAAGCCCATGGCGCCCAGTTCTTTCTGGAACTTCGCGATGGTCTCGTCGTCAAGGTGCTTGGACCAGTTGAACGATGGCGAGCAGTTGTAGGCCAGCTTCTGGTCTGGGAACTCGGCCTTGACGGATTCCGCGAACTTCTTGGCAACCTCCAGGTCTGGGACACCGGTTTCCATCCAGATCAGGTCAGAGTATGGAGCATAGGACTTCGCACGTGCGATACAAGGCTCGATGCCTGGACGTACGCGGTAGTAGCCTTCTGCGGTGCGGTCGCCTTCGATGAACGGCTTGTCGCGATCGTCGATGTCCGAGGTGATCAAGGTGGCAGCCTCGGCGTCAGTACGAGCAATAACGACGGTGGGAACACCGGCGACGTCGGCAGCCAGACGTGCAGACGACAGGGTGCGGATGTGCTGCTGGGTTGGGATCAAAACCTTACCGCCCAGGTGGCCACACTTCTTTTCGGAAGCCAGCTGGTCTTCCCAGTGCGTACCGGCAGCACCAGCGTTGATCATGGCCTTTTGCAGCTCATAAACGTTCAGTGCACCACCGAAGCCTGCCTCACCGTCTGCAACGATGGGAACCAGCCAGTTGTCGATGGAGTTATCGCCTTCGACTCGGGAGATCTCGTCGGCACGCAGCAACGCGTTGTTGATACGGCGAACGACCTGCGGAACCGAGTTTGCTGGGTACAGCGACTGGTCTGGGTACGTGTGTCCGGACAGGTTGGCATCGCCGGCAACCTGCCAACCAGACAAGTAAACAGCCTTCAGGCCACCGCGGACCTGCTGAACGGCCTGGTTACCAGTCAAGGCGCCCAGGGCATTGATGTAGTGTCCATCGCCCTTCGAGACCTCGTCCCACAGGATCTCGGAGCCACGACGTGCCAGGGTGTGCTCTTCGACGACGTTGCCCTGCAGCTCGGCTACCTTTTCTGCGGTGTAGTCACGGGTGACGTTGGCCCAGCGAGGGTTTTCATCCCAATCTTTTTGGATTTCAGCGGCGGTACGTGCTTGACCGGTAGTAGTCATCGCAACTCCCTTTCTCGTTTGGCTTATGAGGTGATTCACATCTTGTTCGATGAATTCAGTCACGTCAAGATTTGACCCCGGTCACTAAATTTCGGGGGTAATGCCCTATTTCACATAAATGTTCGAGACCCAAAAAGAGGTTAAACCGCAGGTCTTTGTCAAAAATGCCGTTTATGGTGTGTGAACTCCGAACATAAACAGTACGTTCATACTGTTGAAACAGTACGATTGGACTGTTTTCTCAGTTCATTTTCGAACTTCGAACAGGGGTGAAAATCCCACTTTCTCCCGCCGCACTACACACAGTGAGGCAATTCACTTATTGTGGTGTCATGCCCCGGGGCGCACATTTTCAGCAAAGATGTAGAGAGCGCGCATGCCACCCAGCTTGTCACTGAGTTGCACGCACTCCACGCCCCTTAAGGGTCTGACCGCGAGGATTAGAAGGAGTTTTATGACTATCGAAGACACCACCCCACGCACAGAGGTTGCAGGCCTCAACGTCGACAACACCCTCTACGAATTCGTCAACGGCACTGTGCTGCCACGCATCGGACTCGATTCGGAGAAATTCTGGAATGGGTTCGCAGACATCATCCGCACCCACACCCCGCGCAACAAAGAGCTGCTGGCACGCCGCGATGAACTGCAAAAGACTCTCGACGAGCACTTCCGCGCTAACCCGGGACAGCCCGATCCAGCCGAACACGAAAAATATCTGCGCGAGATCGGCTACTTGGAAGACAAGCCAGCTGCCTCCGATGTCACCACCGCGAATCTCGACCCAGAAATCGCCGAGGTTGCCGGCCCACAGCTGGTCGTTCCTGTCCTCAACGCGCGCTTCGCCCTCAACGCGGCGAATGCCCGCTGGGGTTCGCTCTACGACGCCTTGTACGGCACCGACGCCATTTCCGAAGAGGGCGGGGCGGAACCGGGTGATTCTTATAACCCGGTGCGCGGCGACAAAGTCATCGCCTGGGCACGCAACTTCCTCGACGAGGTTGCCCCACTAGAAAACGGCTCGCATGCCGACGCAGAATCCTATGCAATTGACGGCGATAAACTGGCCGTCACCGTTAACGGCTCCACCGTCGGTCTTGCGAAGGCAGAGCAACTCGTCGGCTACAACGGCGACAAGTCTTCCCCATCCGAGGTGGTTCTGCGCAACAACGGTCTGCACATCTTGATCCAGATCAACCCAGACCACCCCGTCGGCAAGAGCGACAAGGCGGACGTTTCTGATGTCATCCTGGAATCGGCGACTTCCACCATCATCGATTTCGAGGACTCCGTTGCCGCTGTCGACGGCGAGGACAAGACTCTGGGCTACCACAACTGGTTCGGCCTGAACACCGGTGAGCTGAAAGAAGAGCTGGAAAAAGGTGGCAAGACCATCACCCGTAAGCTCAACGACGACCGCACATACACCGACCTCTCCGGAGGCGAGCAATCCCTGCACGGTCGCGCTTTACTGCTGGTCCGAAACGTCGGACACTTGATGACGAACCCAGCCATCCTGGTCGACGGCGAAGAAGTCTTCGAAGGCATCATGGACGCCGTACTCACCAGTGCGTGTGCCATCCCAGGACTGGCTGCCGATAACACCCACAAAAACTCGCGTGCTGGCTCGATCTACATCGTAAAGCCAAAGCAACACGGCTCTGCCGAGGTCGCGTTCACCAACGACCTGTTTGCCTCCGTCGAAAAGCTGCTCGGTTTGGATAAGAACACCCTGAAGGTGGGCGTTATGGACGAAGAACGTCGTACCTCGGCCAACCTGGCTGCTGCGATCACCGCGGTCAGCGAGCGCGTTGCCTTCATCAACACCGGTTTCTTGGACCGCACGGGCGACGAGATCCACACCTCCATGCAGGCTGGCCCGATGGTGCGCAAGGCTGATATGCAGACCGCACCATGGAAGCAGGCTTACGAAGACATCAACGTCGATACTGGTGTTGCGCTCGGCCTGCCGGGCAAGGCACAGATCGGTAAGGGCATGTGGGCGATGACCGAGCTGATGGCAGACATGCTGGAGAAAAAGATTGGCCAGCTGAACGAAGGCGCATCAACCGCGTGGGTCCCATCACCTACCGGCGCAACTTTGCACGCCACCCACTACCACCACGTCAACGTTCCGCAGGTACAGGAAGAATTCCGTAAGGCCGGCGAACGCGACAACTTCCACAACCTTCTGACCGTCCCGGTTGCTGAAAACCCAGACTGGTCCGATGAGGTGAAGAAAGAAGAAGTCGACAACAACTGCCAGTCCATCCTGGGCTATGTTGTCCGCTGGGTAGAACAGGGTGTTGGTTGTTCCAAGGTCCCAGATCTTTACGACGTCTCCCTGATGGAAGACCGCGCTACCCTGCGTATTTCTTCCCAGTTGCTGGCTAACTGGATTGAGCACGACGTCGTGAGCCGCGATTTCGTCGAGCAAGAGCTGCAGAAGATGGCAGAGGTCGTCGACAAGCAAAACGCTGGCGACGACGCCTACCGCAATATGGCTCCGAACTTTGACGAATCGGTGGCGTTCCAGGCGGCTCGCGACCTGATTTTCAAGGGCACCGAATCTCCATCCGGATACACTGAGCCGATCTTGCACGCTCGTCGTCGTGAGTTCAAAGCGAAAAACAAGTAATTGGTAATTGTGCGCGAGCCGGGTGCACGCAGGCCCGGCACTAAGCGCTAAGGCACCACGGCTCGCAGCACTCTAAAGCTAAGGCCCAGGCTTCTTCATGATGAAGTGCCTGGGCCTTATCCGTCTTCTTGTGCTAATGCCGGGCCAGAAATTATTAGCCTCGGAATCATTAGGCTAGGAATGTCGGCAGCGCCACCATCGCCAAAAGAAACACAGTAAAGATTCCTGCGATCCACCAGGCAGCGCGGTGCGCAAAATTCAGCGTGAAATTCATCCCCGATTCCAGTTCAACCCATAATTTCGGGTTATCCGGGTTGTGATAAAACAATCCGTATTTGAGCTTGTCTCGGGGATCGTCCGGTGGATAGTGCTCATCCAATTCCTGCATGATCCGCGCGCTGCGCACCACAATGCCGAAACCGACTGCGAGAAACGCACCGATAAGCAACCAAATGGCAATTGCCCCGGTGCCCACAACAGGAAACTCAAACAATCCGGTGGTGATGCTGACCAACAGCACCACCACGAGCGCGAAGCTAAACTTGCCCAACATCGGCTGCATCAGCTGCACCAGTAAACGCTGCCGATTAATCGCACGTTCTGGTTTATCGTGCAAGCCATCTTTGGTCTGGTTCGCGATTCCCACCAGAAACCCGCCAGCTCCCGCGCATACTGCCGTAGTAATCGCTGGCCCAAGGCCAACGTGGGCTATCGCTGCCGGAAAAGATTTCGCACTAAAACCATCTGCCGTCCCCGAAGCATCGAAGTGCGTAAACATCGGGTCTGGCACGGCATGCCAGTTAATCCAAATAAAACCCAGCGTGGCAACAATGACTGCTGTACACGCTAGGTACCAGCCGAACTGAAATTTCGGGGGTGGCAGACGGTCGGCTTTGTGACCATCGGTGTCACCGGAGGAGTGCACGGATCGCCTCCACATCAACCTCGGAGACCGCATCCGGCCGGAACTGCGGTTCGTCGTCTTTATCGACCAGCACGCAGCGCACGCCCTCGTCGAAATCCGGACGGCCGCGTAGATATTCACCAACTCGGTATTCGTTATCCAAGGCGTCGGCAAGCGAATCAACCTGGGCGTTCGCCCGGAAGATTTCCGCAGCTGCCACCAGCGAGGTCGGCGATGCATGCTGGAACGTTTCATTGACGCTTGCGACGAATTCTTCGTTGTCGCAGTTTTCCAGTGCGGCTACTACTTCTTCCCAGGTGTCGTGCGCGAATACATCCTCGATGGTCTCGATGTGCTCTGCCAACGGCGCGGTATCCGGGTTGGTATTCGCATATTTTTCCAGCGCAGCCGCGTATCCGGATTCAATAACTGCTTCACGGAAAGCATCTGCATCGTCGGAAGCGATCTGGTGGGTAGCATAGCCGGTCCAGAGCAGATCCGCGGCCTTCATGCGATAGGCGGTCGTCGCCAGGTACAGCGCCAAGGCACGAGACGCCTTGCCTCGAGAGCCGACCATGCGCTGGAAGAAATAGGTCATGCCCACGTCGGTGATAAAGCCAATGAGCATTTCTGGCATCGACACAAAGGTCTTTTCGGTAACCACGCGGTGTGAACCGAAGGCACTAATGCCAGTTCCTCCGCCCATGACCACCCCATCCATGAGTGCAATGAACGGCTTCGGGAACTTATCGATGGCATCGTTGAGTGCATATTCTTTGTGGAAGAACTCGTCGACACCGGCCTTATTACCCCCGAGACCTTGTTCACGTGCCGCGCGTACATCACCACCGGCGCAGAAACCCTTGGGATTGTTGGAATAAATCAGCACTTGTGCGACGGAATCATCCTCCGCCCACGAAGAAAGCGCTTGGTGAATAATCTCCACCATCTCCAGGTTCAGGGAATTCAGCGCCTTCGGGCGGTTGAGTTCAAGAATTCCCGTTCCATTGCGAACAGAAGTAATTACTTGGCGATCCTGTGCATCAGTCATAACACCATTGTGGCACAGATAACGCAATAAAGTGAGGGCTGTAGCACTCCCGCTTCTCTACGGAGACAGGATTAGTACTACAGCCCTCGGGTACAGCGCGTAGTATGAAAGCTACACTACGACTATTTGACCTGGAACTACTTGACCTGGAATTCAGCCATTTCGTCCCACTCGGTCTTACCCTCGATCAGGGTGTTGATAATCTTCGGGGTTTCAACCAGGTACTTTGGCATCTCTTCGGTGGCACGCTGGAAGTGCTCAGAGGTGACGTGGGCTTCCGCACCATCATCGGTGAAGCCTTCCACCAGCATGAAGTGGTTGGCATCCTGGGGGTCGCGGTACCAGTCGAAGAACAGGTTCTTTTCTTCTGCCTGAGTAGCTTCCGTGAACCAGGAAACCTCTTCCAGGAAGTTTTCGGCGTACTCTGGCTTTACTTGGTAAGAAACGTTAATCAAGATCATGTTCTCGATCATACGCTTCATGTAGTTGATGTGTACACATCGCTAGCGCGTGACTACGCACATTTTTCGCTAACGTGTGACTACGCACATTCTAGTGCAAGAAAAATTCCGCCAAGTACACGTTGCCGTGCGCATCAACGCCCGAAACACCAAATCCCTTACCATCACCAGTGCGGTTGGTCGGGTTCAGCAGCCATGCGATGCGCTGGGCAGCTTCCCTCGGAGTCATGCGGTAGATATTGCCGGTACCACGATCGTGCGCAGTATTTCCGCGTCCTACGTTCCCGTGGAACTCCACCTCACCACGGGCGGCCTGGTTAGCCCAGTCCTGGGCAATGCGCTGGGCTTCTTCATTGCGATGGTGGCCCATCGCCATGAGGTGCAACTTCGTGGCCTGTTCCAAACTCCAGGACGCTACGCCAGCGCTGGCATCCGAGGACCCAGCCGTCAATTGTTGCGGCGTGGGCAAAGCAAAAGAAGCAGGCTGCGCCGATGCCGCCGCAGGAATTCCCGCGCCGATCACTGTGGTCGCTGCGAGCGCGGTAAAGAATTTACGTGAGAAAGCCATGCCTTCATGGTGACATACCCTTCGGGCATAATCGCACCTTTAGCCCAGCGTGTTGGCCGGACTCCCCCGAATCAACGACACGTCGACGCGGCAATTATTGTGCATCCAACTTATCAGCCAGCTCCAACCATTCGGCTTCGAGTTCTTCCCGGCGCCCTGCCACCGCAGATTTCTCTTCATTGAGCTCCGTCAACCGCTGCGTGTCGACGTCTTCAGCAGCCGCCGCCATTTTCTCGTCGAGCTGCGCTTCCGACTTCTCCAACTTATCCATCTTGCGCTCCAGCGCACGCATAGCCTTGGTGATCTCGCGTTCTTGCTGGGCAGAAATACCAGACTTGCCGACGCCACCAGCTCCACTGGCTCCACCGGCTCCATTAGCACTAGCCCCAGCACGAGCCGTGTCTGCTTGCGCGGTTCCACGCGCAGCGGCATTTCCCGAACCCGCGTCATCGGCGGCACCCGCTGCCGCGAATCCGCCGGTTTTATTCGGCCCGAGATCTAATGCTCCACGGGGTGCACCGTCACCACTCGCCGCACGTACCTGCAAATATTGCTCGATTCCACCCGGCAGGTGCTGCAGATTTCCATCGCCAAACAAGGCGTAGGCCGCATCGGTGATGCGCTCAATCAAATAGCGATCGTGCGAGACCACGACCAACGTGCCCGGCCACTCATCCAACAACGACTCCAACTCTTGCAAAGTGTCGATATCCAGATCGTTCGTCGGCTCGTCGAGCAGCAAGACATTCGGCTCACTCATCAACACCCTGGTCAACTGCAAGCGTCGGCGTTCACCACCAGAAAGATCGCCCACCGGAGTGCGCTGACGCTTCGGGCTAAACCCAAGACGTTCTGCCAACTGTGAAGCAGAGAGTTCCTTTTTGCCCATGTGCACATAGGCCGCAACGTCTTCGACAGCGTCCAATAAACGACGTTGCGGATCGAGATCATCGAGTTCCTGCCGCAGCCAGCCCAGTCGCACGGTCTGGCCTTCGATGCGTTTACCGGCCGCCAGCTCGTGCTCGCCGGCTAGTGCGCGCAACAGTGTCGTCTTGCCGGAACCGTTCACCCCGACCAACCCGACGCGCTCGCCCGGCGCGAGCCGCCAGGTGAGATCGTCGACAAGCACCTGCCCGTCAGGGGTTTCCAGCCGCGCGTTTTCCAATTCGATGACTTTCCGTCCCAGCCGCTGTTTGGAAAACGACATCAGCTCGACGCTATTGCGCACCGGTGGCACGTCTTTGATCAATGCCTCGGCAGCAGCGATCCGGTATTTCGGCTTCGAGGTACGTGCCGGAGCACCACGGCGCAGCCACGCTAATTCTTTCCGCGCCAGATTTTGCCGGCGTTGTTCGGCTGCCTCTGCCTGGCGTTGACGTTCGGCGCGTGCGAAAATCCAGTCGTTGTAACCGCCGTCGTAAACGTCTACTGTGCCATCGTGGACTTCCCAGGTCAGCTGGGCGACGGTATCTAAAAACCAGCGGTCGTGGGTGACCACCAGGACCGCAACTTTACGACGCAACAGGTGATCGGCCAGCCACTGCACGCCCTCGACATCCAGGTGGTTGGTGGGCTCGTCGAGTACCACCAGGTCGAGATCCTGCACGAGTGCAGCTGCGAGGTTCACCCGGCGCTTCTCCCCTCCTGATAACTGCCCGACTGGAGTATCCAGCCCCAGCTGAGCAACCCCCAGCCCGCCGAGGACGTCGCGTACTTTCGCATTCGATGCCCATTCGAAGGTATCCAGCCCAAGCGGTTCGACGACCGTTTGGCCGATGGTGGCGGCAGGATCTAGTTCTGCGCGTTGAGTGACCACAGCCATGCGCAGATCAGAATTGCGCGCAACACGGCCGCTATCTGGTTCTACTAATCCGGTGAGCACTTCCAGCAAGGTGGTCTTTCCGCCACCGTTAACGCCGACGACACCAATGCGCTGGCCGGATTGCACACCGAGCGAGACGCCGTCGAGAAGCGTTTTCAGGCCGAAAGATTGCGAGATATTTTCTGCATTCAACAGGTTCACCATAATCATTCCATCTTAAATCACGGTGCCGCCCGCACAGACAATAATCTTCTTCCAGCAATCTTCTTCCAGCGCGGCACCCCAGCTCGCCCCCGCCTTGTCACCTCCGCGAGTTTTTGCACAGTAAAATCATTTTCATTACTGTGAAATATATGAAACGACGTATTTTTTCCACTGTGACCATGGCAGTAGCCACGTCTTTTGCTCTTGCTGCTTGCTCCAGCCCAGACGAAGACGCCACCAGCGCCGATCAGACCACCGCCACCTCTGAGGCCAGCGAGTCTGAATCCCACGGCCACGATCACGACGGCCCCGATGCTGACGATGGTGAACTCACCGAAGTCTCCTCCCTGCCGCAGCGTATCGTGCTCTCCCACGACAAAGGCTTGACGACGATCGACCCTTCCACCGGCGAAATCGTTGACGAAGAAGAAATTAAAGGCTTCCACCGTCTGAACCCAGCCGGCGATACCCGCCACCTGTTTGTCTCCGGCAAAGACGGCTTCACCATCTTCGATACCGGTGCCGTTACCCAGCCGCACGGCGATCACAACCACTACTACGAGAAGTCACCAGAACTGACTGATGCCATTTTGGCCGCCGAGAAGCCAGGCCACGTCGTCCAGCACGACGGTAAGACTGCGCTTTTCGACGACGGCACCGGCGATATCACCATCTTCGACAATGACGAGCTGCAAGACGGCACCACCTCGATGCGCCCAGCACACCTGATCACCGCAGAGTCCGGCGATCCACACCACGGTGTTGCAGTTCCTTTCGAAGACGGTAGCTACCTCACCACCGTCGGCACGGAAGATGAGCGCCACCGCATCGAATACCGCAGCCTGGACAACGAGGTCCTGGCTTCCACCGATGATTGCCCAGGCATCCATGGTGAGGCAGTTGCAGAAGGCGGCAACGTGGCCTTCGGCTGCACCAACGGACCAGTCGTGTTCGACGTGGAAGACGAGGAATTCCACAAGGTCGATGCCAGCGACATCTGGACCGACGGCTACCAGCGCTCCGGCAACCTGGCAGGCAGCGAAGCATCGCCTATTGTCCTCGGCGATAACAAGACCGACGAGGACGCCGAACAAGAACGCCCAACCTCGGTCGCGTTGATCGATACCCGCGACTACTCGATCAAGAAGGTTGATCTGGAAGATTCCTACTGGTTCCGTTCGCTGGGTCGCACCGCCGATGGCGACGGTGTTGTCTTGACCTACGACGGCTACCTGAACATCATTGATGTCGAATCCGGTGAGGTAACCGACCGCATCGAAGTCATCGAACCTTGGGAAGAAAAGGAAGAGTGGCAAGAGCCTGGTCCGATCCTGAAGGTGGATGGCGATATTGCGTATGTCACCGACGCCGAAAACAAAGAATTCCTGATGGTTGACCTGAAGGACGGCGAAGTAGTCACCCGCACTGAACTCGACTTCGCACCAGTCGAAATGGGTGTAGCGAAATAATGTAGCCCCGTAGCAGAGTTAATTCTCTATGAGCTCTGCACGACCAGCCGGGCTCGTGGCAACAATGCCACGGGTACCGGCTATTGTCTTTTCTACCTCGCGTGTAACCTGGCGCGCAGTTGCCACATCGGTGCACAAAAACGCGCAGGTAGGCCCCGACCCAGAAACGATGCCGGTCAGCGCTCCCGCTTGGATGCCCACGCGCAAGACCTCGCGCAAATCCGGCCGCACGTGCACGGCCGCCGCTTGCAAATCGTTACGTAACAACCCAGCGACGCGCTGCACATTTCCTTCCTGCAGCGCAGCCGCCAGCTTCCTCGTTTCCTCTGGACTCGGGTAAGTTGCGCACGCCTTATCCTGAGCTAGAGCTTGTGACTGTGGGCCGTGCTCCGAAAGTTCGTCGAAGACGCCAAACACCCGCGGCGTCGACAAGCCCTGCTCATGCGCCACCAAAGCCCAACAGAAAGTGCCGACGGTGGGCACGCCATGTAATTTTTCGCCTCTGCCCTGCCCTAAAGCAGTATGCCCGTGCAGGCAGAAGGGAATATCAGATCCCAGCTGGGCTGCAAGCTCATGCACAACATTCTCATCGAGCTCGGCAACCCCAGCATGATCGGCGAACAGCGCATTGGCTGCACGTAATGCCGCTGCTGCATCAGCAGATCCGCCGGCCATGCCACCTGCTACGGGGATCGATTTTTCAATAGCAACAGCCACCTGCGGCAGTGCGAGCTCAATGCCGTGAGCAGCGCGCAGGGCATCTGCGACCGCATCCACTGCTTGCCAAGCAAGGTTCGAAGAATCCGTGGGTACTGCTGCACAATCGTTGCCGGTTACCACCAGCGAGTGCACCTGGGAAGCAGGATCGCCAGATTCGCTCTCACTGTCGGTACTACTGTCGACGACGGACAAGCGCACCGTATCGGAAAGATCCAGAGACTGAAAAATCGTCACGAGCTCATGAAAGCCATCTGCACGTGCGGGCCCCACCGCCAAATGCAGATTCACCTTGGCAAATGCACGGGCCGTATACGAATTTGCTCGTGCGAATTGTGTCGAATATTCGCCCACCACGACTTAGCCTTCCCCTCCAAGACGCACGAAATCTGCAACGCTGAGTTTCTCGCCCCTTAAACTCGGGTCAATAGCTGCCGCGCGCAATGCATCTTCGGCAGCCTGCGCAGAACCGTAATGCTTGGATAATGCTGCGCGTAGCGTTTTACGCCGCTGCCCGAATGCCGCGTCCACCAGGGGGAACACGGCTTTCCGCGAATCATCGGTGATCGGCCAGGGCTGCGAATCTGCGGGATAACGTTCGATGCGCACCAAGCCTGATTTTATCGTCGGTGCAGGCCAGAACACATGTTCTGCGATTGTGCCAGCACGGTTAACCTCGCCATAGAAGCTGGCTTTGACACTCGGTACACCATAGATTTTGTTCCCCGGCTGAGCCGCCAGACGGTCGGCAACTTCTGCCTGCACCATCACCAACACGCGGCTAATGCTCGGAAACTGCGCCAACAAGTGCAACAACACAGGAACTGCAACGTTGTACGGCAGATTCGCCACGAGAGCGGTGGGTGCACCGATGGATTCCGGTGATGCTGCTGCCACCTGCTCCGGAGTAACGCGCAGTGCATCGGTGGTCACCAAAGAAAAATGTGCAGCGAGCTCTCCAGCACGGGTCGCCACTGTTTCGGGCAGCTTCGCCGCCAGGCGCTCATCAATTTCGATAGCCGTAACGTGGGCAGCGACATCCAACAAACCGAGCGTCAACGAACCGAGCCCCGGACCGACCTCGAGCACGTGGTCGTCGGCGCGCACCTTTGCCGTATCGACGATGCGCCGAACAGTGTTGGCATCGTGGACAAAGTTTTGCCCGAGTTTTTTCGTTGGGACGATGCCGATTTCGTCGGCAAGAGCCCGGATTTCAACCGGGCCTAATAGCTCTACCGTGCCAAGATTGTCGGCGCTCGCCTCATCATGTGCCATGCCGGTAGTTTAACAGCAGTTAGCGCAGACCCATCTTCGCTGTGCATGCAGGCCAGGCGCCCCAGCCTTGCGCGGCTTGAGTCTTCTTCGCAATCTCGATCTGTTGCTCACGCGTGGCAAGATCTGCGGTGGGCGCATATGCGGTTCCGCCGTACGCGGCCCAGGTGCCAGCGTTGAACTGCAGTCCGCCGTGGTAACCGTTTCCGGTGTTGATCGACCAATTTCCGTTGGATTCACAGGCGGCAAGTTCATCCCAGACCGATCCTCCAGCTACCGCCGGTGCTGCTGGTGCCGACGGCGCAGGCTTCGTGCCCCGGGAAATCACGCGTGGCTGCGCAGGAACGGTTTCGTGCTCATCGACTCGTTCGATGGATTCTTCGTGACCATTGACGAACTTCTTGCGCAGAACTACCTCGCGGTGGCCTTGCACACCGGCTTCAACGACGTGCTCATCACCTTCGGGCAGATTCGCGTCGTCATGGTAAACCACCTCGGGTTCGATCGGCTCACCGATGCGCTCATCTTCGAAGTTCACACGATCGATCACGACTTCCATGCCGGTGGTGAGTTTGGCGTCTTCCGGCAGGTGCAGGCGGTCGAATTCGCCGAGTTGAATATCGCGCGCGTCAAGCAGCTCGCCGACGGTACGTACTGCCTGCTGCGTGTACACGGTTTTGCCGCCATCGGTGATGGCAACGATCTTCGGCACAACCGCTTCTAGCTTCATGCCGGTAGTCAGCTCATCGTCGCCAAGCACCTCTTTGCCATTGGCCAGCAATTTGGCGTTGCGGTGCAGACCGTCGATCTCGCTGCGCAGCTCACCGATAGTGCTTGCGGTCGTGGTCAGTTCAGTATCTGCCCCATCGATGGTGACAGCGACAGGCTTGGTGGTGCGCACCGTGATGGTATCGCCTTCGTGGACATCCTCCGATAATGCCGGTGAAATGACATCATGCGCGCCAAGCTCCAGGTCGGCGTCGGCAAGCGCAGCTTCAACGTCGCTGGCGAAGGTGGAAAGCTCAATCATCTCGCCATTAGCATCGACGACGATGTCTTTGTGGGCATTCAACCCGACGACACCACCCACCAACAGCGCGCCTACGACGCCCCCGGTGGCAAGACGCAATGGCGTTGAGGCGTTGTTGTTGATCCGCTGGACCTGCTTGGTGGTAGACATGCGCTTCCTTAAAATTCTCACGTGATGTGAACCCTCGAGCACACGAAAGATTCACAGATAATGCAACGACAGTAACAATACGGTAACGAGTCAGCGTGTTGCGAAACGCGAAGAAATCTCATTCATCACATATTTCACAGCTCACCCACAGTTCACCAACGCCACTTTCAGAACAGCTACGCTGGCACAACCAAGCTTGTGTAATTTGTCACAACCTACGTCCAGTGCTAATCGTCCGCTAAGCCGTACACGCGGTGGTACGTCGCACGAACCTCGGCAGCGAGTTCTTCTGGGGTTTGCCCACGCTGCTGCGCAACGCACAGTGCAGTATGCCCCACCAGTGAAGGCTCGTTCGGTGCACCGCGAAACGGCTCTGGCGTCATAAACGGAGCATCGGTTTCAATCAGCAACTGCCCTGCGGGCACCAACGCGGCAGCTTGGCGTAATTCCTCGTTGCGCTTGAAAGTCACATTGCCAGCGAAACTCAGAATCCACCCGCGCTCGATGGCTTCTTTCGCCATCGCTACCGGCGAAGAAAAACAATGCAGCATCACCTGCGGTGGCGCCGGTTCGTCGTCAAGAATGCGCAACAAATCTGCGTCGGCTTCTCGGTTATGAATCATCAACGTTTTCCCCACCTCGCGCGCCAACTGGGTATGCCAGCGCAGAGAGGCTTCCTGCCGTTCCAAACTCGCAGTGGTCTCGGGAGAATGAGTTATCCAATAGGTATCCAGGCCGGTTTCACCGATCGCGACGCAGTTTTCATCACGTGCCATCTGCTGCAAGCGAGCTTTGGCTGCGTCGTCAAGCTGGTCCGCTTTGGTTGGGTGAATCGCGCAGGCAGCATGCAGATTAGGATATTTTTGCGCCGCGCGCAGCGCCTGTTCGGCCTCGGCTAAGTCATCACCAACCGTGCACATCTCTCCGACACCGCCGCTGATCGCCCGTTCCAGAAGCTCTTCTACGCTGGCATCCCGGCATGAGGTCAAGTGAGTGTGTGCATCAACGATGCCAGTGATTTCGGGGGCAGGAAACGGTTGGGGGCGCGACTTCTTTTTCGACATAATCTCCCAGTTTAACGGTTAAACGGCCGGTTCTGACTGCGCAGCCTGCACCAACTCGTCTTCAATAAAGACTTTCTTGCCTGCCCGGTAGCCCAGCGCGGACATGCCCACGCCAGTCAGTGCCATCACGAGCAAAATCAACAGCCACTGGCCGGTGGCTTGGTAGACAAATCCGATCAACAACGGGAGCAAGCCGGCCATCAAATAGCCATAGGGCTGCACGAACCCCGACAATCGTGCGGTGACTTCTGGTGTGCGTGTGCGCGCTGCCAACAACGCGAGGATCGTCGGGAAACACATCCCGCCCAGCCCCAGCACAATCGCCCAGAGATCGGGGGCATGCGCACCCGCGAAAATAATTCCCACGTAGCCACCGGTGGTCAGCACGCCAAAGACAACGATCAACGGGCGCAGATCACGAATGCGCGCCACCACAAAAGGCATGCTCACACCACCGACGACGTTGACGCAGCCGAGCACGGCCAATGCCACCGCGGCTCGTCCTGGGGCAACGCCCTGATCGATGTACATCTGCGGCAACCAACCCATTTGCACATACGCATTCGAAGACTGCAGACCGAACAGCACCATCATGGCCACCGCTGTGGGCGAACGCCATAGCGAGGTTTTTTCCAGGGCAAGATCTTCACTGTCTTGGTCTTGGTCGTCTTGGATTGTTTGGCCGCGCTGTTTTTGCTGTGGCTTGGCAGGCTTATCGACGCCGACCCGAGCGACGACAATCACCCACACCACAAGCTGGATCGCTGCGAGCACCGCCCAGGCTCCCAGCGCCAGGCGCCAGGCGTTGTCCCCGGAAAACCACAACGCGCTCAGTGGCGCGACGGCCCCGGACAAGCCCAAAAAACCGGAATAACACGACATCAACACCACAGAGCGGCGCGGAGCATGCTGTTTAATCCACGCCGGCAGCAGCACGTTCAATAACGCGATACCGGCGACCACCAGCGCGGTCAAGACGATAAACGTGGCAATTCCGCCGGGGACATACTCTCCGATCAGCGGTCGCAGCGACAGACCAACAAACATGGCAACCATGCCTGCCAACAAGGTCGTCGACAGCCCACACCGGCGAGCGATCGGCACTGCTGCCAACCCCATTATCGCGAATGCGAATCCCGGCATCGCAGTCAGCACGCCGGCCACCGAAGCCGGTGCAGCGAATGCCGCCATCACTGGCTCGAGCACGGCACCCAGTGAAGAAATGCCCGCACGCAAGTTCGCCGCAGCGGAAACCACTGCGGCGAAAGCCAAAGGCGCGATAATTAAAGAAGTTTTCGGCTGCTTGGTGCTCGTGGTACTCACCTTCTTACGCGGCGCTGTAATTTTCTAGTCTTCTGCATCAGCAACCGGAGTCCACGACGGGCCAGTCTCGCCGAGCTCAGGGTCCAGCTTCGCAATCAGCGGCTTCGGCTTAGCCAAAGCGGTTCCCGGAGCAACGTCTACGCGTTTCCAGGTCGCTGCCTGCGCATCATAATCGCCGGTAATCGCCGGGTATTTCTGTCCCTTGTCTGGCACGCCCACGCCGACGAGCTCGACGTCGTAGTCATCGACAACTTCCACGATCTCTGGCTGTGCCGCCCAGACATCATCACGTCCCAACGTCTCATGCACGCGCTGCGCCAAGTGTGGCAAATAAGGCGTCAGCAGCACGTTGCAGTCAGAAACAACCTGCAGAGCTGTCCACAGAACCGTCGCCAAGCGTTCGCGCTGGGATTCGTCTTTCGCCAGCTTCCATGGTTCGTTTTCTGCGATATAGGCATTCGCCTCGCCGACGATGTGCATAGCGTGGGTAATACCGGCTTTGAACTTGGAGCGAGACAAGGCATCACCGACGACGTCGAATGCGTTGTTCGCCAAATCCAGGATGCGACGATCGCTATCGTTCAGCTCGCCAGGTTCTGGCACTTCACCAAAGTTTTTGTGCGCCATCGACACCGTGCGGTTGACCAGGTTGCCCCAACCATTTGCGAGCTCATTGTTGATGCGGCGGACGAACTCGTCCCAGGTGAAATCTGCGTCGTTATTTTCTGGGCCAGCCACCGCAATGAAATAACGCAGCGGGTCTGGGCCGAATTCTTCCAAGAAGTCCTTGACGTAGATAACCACGCCCTTCGACGAGGAGAACTTGGAACCGGACATCGTCAAAAATTCCGAAGAAACGATTTCCGTCGGCAAGTTGATCTCGCCGTAACGGTGTTCCTCGCCACCCTTGGCACCCTTGCCGGCATAGCCCAGCAGCTGCGCAGGCCAGATCTGCGAGTGGAAGGTGATGTTGTCTTTACCCTGGAAATAATAAGACTTGGTTGTAGGATCCAGCCAGAACTGCTTCCACGCATCAGGGTCTCCGGTGCACTGCGCCCATTCGAGCGAAGCAGACAGGTAGCCAATCACGGCATCGAACCAAACGTAGAGCTTTTTCGCGTTGTTGTTTTCCCAGCCTTCGATCGGCACGGGCACGCCCCAGTCGATATCGCGGGTCATCGCGCGCGGACGCATATCTGCCAACAGGTTTTGCGAGAACTTCAATACGTTCGGGCGCCAGCCTTCACGGGTAGAAAGCCACTCGCGCAATGCGTCGGCAAGTGCCGGAAGATCCAGCAAAAAGTGTTCGGTTTCGCGGAAGACCGGGGTCTCACCGTTGATCTTAGAGACCGGGTCGATCAGGTCAGCCGGGTCCAATTGGTTGCCGCAGTTATCACACTGATCGCCGCGAGCGCCGTCGGCATCACAGATTGGGCAGGTGCCTTCAATGTAGCGGTCCGGCAGTGTGCGCCCCGTCGACGGTGATACCGCTCCCATGGTGGTTTCTTTCACCATATAGCCGTTGGTGTACAGGCCTTTGAACAGCTCCTGCACGGTGGCGTAGTGGGTACGGGTAACGGTGCGGGTAAACCAGTCATAGGACAGGCCAAGCCCCCGCAGGTCTTCGACGATCTGTCGGTTATAGCGGTCGGCCAACTCGCGGACGGAGACGCCTTCTTTATCCGCCTGCACCAACAGCGGAGTGCCGTGTTCATCAGTACCTGAAACCATCAGGACATTGTTGCCACGCATTCGCTGAAAGCGCGCGAATACATCGGAAGGTACGCCAAATCCTGCGACGTGTCCGATATGACGGGGGCCGTTGGCATACGGCCAGGCAACATTCACAAGCACATTTTCAGACATGCCCTCCAGCATAATTGAACCCCGGCACCACATGGTTACCGGGGTTCATAGAATTCACAGGATCTTCAGCACAAGGGCTTTAGCGGTTTTTGCGCATCGCGTCTGGCTTCAAGCTATCCAGGCGCTGCGCACGACGCTCCTTCAACTCTGCGGTGCGGTGTGCTTCGCGGGTCAAGCGACGCTCACGAGCCAGCTTCCGGGCGAAGGCTTGGTGTTCTTTCTGCTCGACGTAGATGACGTCGTTACGCAGGTCTTTCACCAGGCTGAACATCAGACCAATGATGATCAACAGGAATGGCGAGGCGGCAACGATGGTCACCGACTGCAGCGAATCCAGTGCGTCTTCGCCACCGCCAATGAGCATGGTCAGACCGACAGCAGCGGTCAACACACCCCAGGTAGCCGACAGCCACGGGGTTGCAACCATGCGACCACGCTGCGACATCGACCCCATCACCGTCGAAGCCGAGTCAGCCGAGGTGATGAAGAACGTTGCCAACAGCACCATCGCGACGATCGAGGCGATCGAGCCCAGCGGCAGCTGATCAAACATGTTGAACAGCATGTTTTCCGTGGTGCCGTCTCCGTAGACGACGCCCTCGTTTTCGCGCTCCAAGTCGATGGCGGTACCACCGAAGATCGCGAACCAGATGGTCGAGACACCAGACGGGATCAACAGCACGCCAACGCAGAATTCTCGAACCGAACGGCCACGGGAGATGCGAGCCAAGAACATACCGACGAACGGCGACCAGGAAACCCACCAAGCCCAGTAGAAGATCGTCCACGACGAGCTGAAGTCTGCGGCTGCTTCACCATTTTCTGCGGTGCGGCCTGCCATCATGAGGAAGTTTTCCAGGTATGAGCCGAGCGAGCCTGGGATCAGGTTCAGCTGGACGACGGTGGGCCCGACAACGAAGACGAAGATTGCCAGAATGGCAGCCAGAATCAGGTTTGCGTTCGACAGGTATTGGATGCCCTTGCCGACGCCCGACAATGCCGACAGGATGAAGGCCAAGGTCAGTACCAGAACGATACCGATGACGACGGACATCGAAGGATCGTCAATGATGCCGGAGGCCGACAGCCCCGCCTGGATCTGCAATGCACCGAGTCCCAGCGAACAAGCGGTACCGAACACGGTGGCAAAAATCGACAGGATGTCGATGAAGCGCCCCAGGCCACCGGCAGCGGCCTTTTCTCCAATAAGCGGCACGAACGCCGAGGACAACAGCTGTTTACGCCCCACACGGAACGTGGAATAGGCGATGGCCAAGCCGACGATGGAATAAATCGCCCATGGGTGCAGCGTCCAGTGGAACATCGCCTGCGCCATCGCGCCACCAACTGGGTCATTATCGATGCCCGGTACACCGTCGTTGTAGAAGAACGTTGGCTCCGCAGCGCCGAAGAACATCAGACCGATGCCCATGCCCGCCGCGAACATCATCGCGATCCAAGAAATTGTATTGAATTCGGGTTCTTCGTTAATCGAGCCCAGCTTGATCGCACCAAATTTCGAGGCCGCGACAGCCACAACGAAAATCACGAAAATCGTGGTAAACAGCATGAATGCCCAGCCGAAATTATCGATAATCCAGCCGAAAGCACTGCTCGAAAAATCGTTGAAGGACTCGGTAAAAGCCAAGCCCCACACAACCGTAGCCAGCACCAAAATGCCTGCTGGAAGAACGACCCGCCAGTCGATCGAGGTGTCGCTGGTTTCGGAAGCAAGCTCCACAGAATCCTCGACACGGCTGACCGCAACTTCGTCTTCGTGCTCCAGCATAAAAGCGATCTGCCGGGTGGCAGATAGCTCATTGAGATCATCACGGACGAGATTTGCGTCCGTCGTCAGCTGCGGCTCATCCTGAGCTACATCAGCGTCATCGCGTTTGGCGTCATCAGCGCCTGGTGATTCGGGTTTAGTCATAGCGTCTAGAGTGACTGAAAAATCCCCGGCAATCAAATTAGGAAAAGCTGGAAATTCCACAAACTGCGCTGCAGCGCATCATTTTATCCGCGTTCGTCGCGTGCACGCACATACGCGTCGTAAAGCTCGCGGTTGGAATGCGCAGTCCAGGTACCGATTTGTTTGCACGCTGCTTTCAAGCGCATGCCGCCGTCGACAAGCTCACTGACGCGAGCAAGCGCATCATCGAGCGTGATCTCCGGTTGTTCCCCGCCTTCAATGACCACCGTGATTTCGCCCTTCACCCCAGAAGCCGCCCACTCGGCCAATTCTGCCAACGGAGCTTGTTTGACTTCTTCATAGAGCTTCGTCAGCTCGCGGCATACTGCCCCGCGTCGATCCGGGCCCAAAATTTCCGCGGCAAGATGCAGCGTGTCTGCCAGCCG
Organism: Corynebacterium drakensteinense; assembly: GCF_041224285.1. Taxonomy (NCBI): domain Bacteria; kingdom Bacillati; phylum Actinomycetota; class Actinomycetes; order Mycobacteriales; family Corynebacteriaceae; genus Corynebacterium; species Corynebacterium drakensteinense. The sequence continues at coordinate 77,694 of NZ_JAXOFP010000001.1, read as the reverse complement.
ATGCGGAGATTCGAAAAAACACACCGCCCGGCGCTCACTACGCAGCAACTCCAACCAACTACGACGCGTTCCATCTTTGCGCGGGGCGAAGCCATCAAAAATAAATTTGCCGACGTTCAGCCCGCACAGAGCCAATGCCGTCGGTACCGCAGAAGGCCCCGGTATCGCCGTCACCGGCACCCCGGCCTGGTGCGCGGCCGCCACGATATTGTGCCCAGGGTCTGAGACCACCGGCATCCCCGCATCACTAACCACCAGCACGCTCGATGTGCGCGCCGCCCGCAATAGCTCCTCGACGCGCCCAGCCTCATTGTGATCAAAATTCGAGATCACCTTCGCCCGCAGCTCCACACCCAAAGCGTTGGCAAGGTTGCGCAGCCTGCGGGTATCTTCTGCCGCGATCACGTGCGCTTGTTCCAAGGCCTTAATCAACCGCGGCGAGGCGTCGCCAAGATTTCCCAACGGGGTTGCCGCCACGATGATACCGTGCGGCAAGTGCTGTTCGGTGCCCTGCTCGGCAGGATGTGCGGTGGAGTCGTGGGGTTGTTGTTTCACACTTCCAGAATGGCACAGCAGTTTCTCGTTGGCCTAAACTTAGCCGGGTGACTGCCGTTGCTGACCACCCGACCGCCAATCCCGCGCATGCGCGTCGTCTACGACCTTTCACAGAGTCGCAGCGCAACCGAACACCGCTTGACCGGCGCGATGGCTATGCACTGCTCTGTATCGGAATATTGGCCGCGATCACCCGTTTTATTGGACTGTCCCACCCGGTGTCGTCGGGAACCCCGATTTTCGACGAAAAACACTACGTACCCCAGGCCTGGGACATCGTGCGCAGCTGGGAACACCTGCTGATCGGCGGCATTGAGTCCAACCCGGGCTACGGCTTGGTGGTCCATCCCCCGCTGGCGAAGCAGATTATTGCGTTAGCAGAATTCGTTTTCGGCTATTCCCCGTGGGGCTGGCGTGCGATGGCCGCGGCTTTCGGCACCGCCGTTGTGATCGTGACTATGCTGTTGGCGCGTGAACTGACCCAATCGTGGAAGGTCGGCGCTTTCGCCGGCATTATCGCAACGTTCGACGGCGTATTACTGGTGAGTTCCCGGTTTGGCATGCTGGATATTTTCCAGGTGTTTTTTATCATTGCCGCAGCTTGGATGCTCGCCCGCGATCACCGCGAGATGCGCGCGCGTATGCATCGCGCCTGGCAGACACTTGTCGACGACAACATAACGGCTGGTAACGGCCGCACATTCACCTCGGCGGATAAGCCGGGAAACAACGCCTGGAATTCGCGTTTCGGCCCACGCTTCGGCGTGCGCTGGTGGCGGTTTGGCGCCGGGATCATGCTCGGCTGCGCACTCGCAATCAAGTGGTCAGGCTTGTACTACATCGCCTTTTTTGGCTTGTTCTGCGTGCTTGGCGATCTCATAATTCGCCGACGTTACGGAGTCACACGCCCGTACTCGGCAGTCTGGTTCCGGGACATTCCTGCTGCTTTGGCCTCGTTGGTCGCTGTGCCGGTGCTGCTGTACCTCTGGAGCTGGCGCGCCTGGTTTGCCAGCGAAACCGCGGTCTATCGACACGCCGCGGTCGATGGCACCATCGAGGATGGCTCCTGGCTGCATTCGCTTCCAGATACAGTGGCCAGCTGGCTGTACTACCACCAATCGGTGCTGGAATTTCACTCCACGCTGACTAGCTCAGGCGGGCACACGCACCCGTGGGATTCCAAACCATGGGCCTGGCTAGCAGGGCTACGGCCGATTCTGTACTACTCCAACACGGAACTGGATTGTCCACTCGGCGGTAGTGAAGCGGGCTGCCGGCAAATGTTGTTCTTATTCGGCACCCCGGCGATCTGGTGGCTGATCGTCCCCGGATTGCTGTGGGCTGTCTGGGCGCTTGTCGTGCGCGGCGAACGTGCGTTTGCCTGGCCGCTGGTTGGTTTTGCCGCCGGGTTTATCCCGTGGTTGGCAGCGTATGACCGGCAGATGTATTTCTTTTATGCCGCGGCCTTTATTCCGTTCGTCATCGTCATTTATGCGATCATTCTCGGCCATCTGGCACACCGCGGACGGTATGTTCGGTGGCGTTTGCTAGTGCACTTGACGGGACGCGAACTGACCGTCGGCAGTCTCGTCGTCATTGTTTACTTGGCGACGGTCGTCGGCATGTTCATCTATTACTCGCCGATTCTTTACGCCTTAACGATTACCGACGGCTGGTATCACTCGCTGATGTGGTTGCCCAGCTGGACGTAACGGTGCTGCACATAGCGGTAACGCACCCACAGCCACGCCGTCGCCAGCGCACTGCAGATCAACATGACGATGAGCAGAATTTGTTGCCCGCTGGCAACACCAAGAACAACATCACGGATAGTGAAGCCGGTCAGGAACATGCCCATGGCTCCGACCACCGGCATCACACCCGTTGCCCAATAAGGACGCCACGCTGCAGCGAGCAAGCCGAGTGAAACGCCTGCCCGCAGCGCCGCGCCCTCGATCAGTGCGGTAGCCAGTTCTGGGTCCGCTGACGGATCCCACACCGCATCGCCCTGCACATCAAGCGATTGCGGGATCAACCCACCGGATGCGATCACCAGAACCGCCGCCCATACGCCAAAGCCGATGCCGCAGACCAACAACACCAAGCGCGCAATGATCGTGTTCAGTGCAGCCTTGCGAGCGGACCGACGCCAAGCCGGTTCTACCCCGGCGAGAATACTGTCGCTGAGTTGTTGCGGCGGGTTAAAACCTGCTCTGGTGGCATCGCTGGCCTGATGCATACTGCGCGTGAGCGCGAGAGCGCGAGACTGAAAGCGTTGGCATTCCTCGCATCCTGAAAGGTGAGCATCCAGAATCTCGTCGTCAATGCCGGTCGGTTCCCCATCAATCCGAGCCGACAAGGCAGTTTGGATTTCTTCATGATTCGGCACGTGCCAACACCCCGTCCACACTGGCGCGGCCAGCACCGAAAACGACGATCACCAACAACAGCGTGAAAAACATCAGCATCGGCTCGTAGCTGGGCTGGTCGCCCAAAAACTCGATACCGCCCAGGAAATACTGCATGACCGCGGCTGCGACGAACAACACCCCGGCAACAAACGTCGTCAAGAGCCCGACGACCAAAGCCGCCCCCAGGAAAACCTCCAGCAACATGACGACCCAGGCAACCACGGCAGGAGCCGGTACGGCTTGGGCGGAATAGCTACCAATAACTTCATCCATGCCGCGGAAAAACAGCTTATCCAGCCCCCGGATAATGCAAATGATGCCGACGACTATGCGTACGAGCAGCAACATGGCATCACGGATTGCGGGCTTATGCATGCTCACTAGACTACCCCGGCACATCGGTGGGAACCGAACACGCCATTACTCTGGTCTAAAAACTATGGCCGAAATACCTGCCGGTGCACCGCGACGTGGGCAGTGACGCGCACGCTGCACGAAAAACACAACGGAAAGCAAAGAAAGGTACCGATATGAAAGAAGAACTCCTCGAGCAGTACACAATGTTGAGCAACGGATTTCTCGTCGATAGCGCAGGCATCGCCAGACCACCCTGGGCGTGCGCCAACGACCTGCTGCGGGATTATTACGACACCGAATGGGGCCGACCTGTGCACGGTGAACAGGCTTATTATGAACGGCTGTGTCTGGAGGGCTTTCAAGCAGGATTGTCCTGGGAGCTGATTTTGCGACGCCGCGAAAGCCTGCGGGAAGCATTTGCGAATTTCGTGCCAGACGTGGTGGCAGATTTCACTGCTAGTGATATCGAGCGCATCGTGACAACCAAGGGCATGATCCGCAATGAGCGTAAGATTCGCGCGGTAGTAACGAACGCCCAGGCGTGCTTGGCTTTACGCGATGATCCGGACTACCCGGGAGGGTTGGAAGAACTCATCAACGAGTTCGCTCCCAGTTACAACGCTGCTGAGAGTACGGCGGGCGATAGCGCGGATGGTGCACCCCGGAGCGCTACAAAGGTGACCTATTCCCACCTCGCCGAGGTTCCGACGCAATCAGCAGAGTCGAAGGCTTTAGCAAAAAAATTAAAGTCTAAAGGGTTTAGCTTCGTCGGGCCAACGTCGATGTTCGCATTATTCGAGGCAATTGGATTGCACAATTATGAGGTTGGCCCTGGGCAACCAGTTACACAACCCGACGACCACGAGAACGGATGACGCGTCCCTCCTCGAGGGAGCCGTCGCTGCCAACTGGGTGCAGGGTGGTTGTACCGCTTGCCTGCTGCGGCCTGCGCAGAGTGCGCGCGGCATAGTCCGCTGGCTGGTTTTCGATCTGTTGGTAGTCGACGTTGCGTAGTTCGGAAAAATCCGGGCTTTCATCGTCGATTTCCAGAACAACCGCGCCCGGGCGACGCAGATTCTGGCTACGAGCCGGCCGATGATCGTCATCTTCTCGGTTGCGCACGCCCATGTGCGCGCGGCGCAGTTGACGAATCCGGCGTGCCCGCAACTCGCGTTCCTGTTGCACTTGACCGCGCAAAGCCAACACGTAGCACAATGCCGACAAGCCGGCTGCTGCTGGCATCGCCCAGAACCATCCGCCTACCGGGATGGCGATAGCAAGTGTAACGACAATCGCGGCTACTAGCGTGAGCAAGGCCCTGCGCCGGTGCTTAATGCGCTGGGCTTGCAGTTTGCGTTCTGCTTCTGGATTCCACCCACCGCGTGCAGAACGCCGTGCGGCAAAAGCGAGTTCGTCTTCCGTGAGAGTAAGTTCACCCTCTCGGTAGACCCCGACACCAAATCCGGAGCGCGTAGTTGTCTCGGTGGTCTCAGCTGTTTCCGCAACCTGCTCAGCGTCGTCAACCTGCTCAGCGTCGTCGAGGACGGATTCCTCCGACTCCCGCTTTCTCTGCGCAGGCTCGTCAGCAGTGACTTCAGCAGTATCAGCAACGCCTCTAGCGTTTTCTGCTACTTCTTCATCGTTGTCACCAGGCTCGGTTGCGCTGCGCGTAATCACGGCATCGGCATCCGTCACACCGGGATACAGCAAGTCCACCGGAGACGTGTAGGTCTCATCGTGGTCATACATTTCCTCCGGTGGGAGCTCAGTAACCACCACACGGGGTTGCGCCGGTGCGTTGTCCTGGGCTGTCTCAGTAGCTGCCATCTCAGCGTCGTCAGCGGCGAGACGATCTTCATCGCGATCAGCGGACTCGGTAGCACCGGTTACCTCCGCAGCGTCCTGCATGTTATCGGCAATGACGTCGCCATCGATGACTTCGCCGTCAATGACATCGGAAGAAGTGTCAGCAGCAGAATCAATGTCTGCAGGATCAGCAGCTACGGTATCAGCGTCGGCTTCGTCGCGCTTGTGCCAGGGCTCGTCGATGATCTCATATTCTTCAGCCTCGACCAGCTCATAGTCGCCAGCCTGATCATTGGCGACGTCACCGTGAGAGCGGGCGTTTTTCATCCGCGGGCGCAGCGGTGCCTGCAACACGTCCTTGCCACCCGAGAAAACCACGCGGGTGTCGTTAAAACCGTCACCCGAGTGGCGGATCGGCTTTTGCCCCCGGAAGATCAACGGCGCAAGCACAACGAGCCAGACGACGATGATCAACACGATGATCAGGGTTGTTGACATTTTGCCACCTTCCGAAGTCAGCAACTAGACGCTAGTTATCGCTTTAGACTAATGGGAATCATGTGACTACTCCCCCAGGCACGCCGCAAGTGCGCAGAACTCAGAAAACTCACAGACTCTCGTGCTGACTTCCGTGCGCTTAGCTACGCAATGCGCTGCAACGCGCAACTTGTCAACCGCGCGTGAGTATTCGCCAGTGCGCAATTTTTCATCAGAACACGAATTTTCACAGTGCGCGAATCTTCACCGCAGCCTGCCTGCTTGCCGCAACCGCTCCACCGCAGCGGCAGAATAATCATCGTCGAGCACACTAGCCTGATAGTGATCCCGCCACTCTCCTGCCACATGCAAAAATCCGCGCAACAGGCCTTCACGACGAAAACCATTAGTCACCAGCACCTGACCGCTCGCAGCGTTCTCTGGTAAATACGAAGCGGTGACCCGATGCAGCCCCACACGAGCAAACGCGTGATCGACACCGAGTGCAACGGCGGCAGTTGCGATGCCCTGCCCCATAAACGGCGAGGCCACCCAATACCCCACCCAGCAACTCGCAGCGCTTCCGTGTTGAATCCCGCCCAGTGTTAATTGGCCTGCGAATTGGCCGTCTGCATCAATGGCGAACGGGATAATTTCACCCGCCCGAGCTTGGGCATTGAGCAGATAGATATGTTCACGCCACGCAGCTTTCGTGTGCGCAGTTTCCCAGTCGTCGACGCCAGTCGGTTCCACTGGCCGTAGCCAGGATTCGTCGAGCAACCGCTGCTGACACCAATCCTCGCCATCGCCGCGTCGTAACGGCCGGAGTTGAACCCGGATTCCGGCAACCGTGGTCACCGCAGGTGTAAGTTCCGGCCACCCAGGATGCACCGGATGAGGCTTGCCGACGCTGGGGGCGCGTAGGCGCCGAGAGATCAAGCCAAATGGATCCAGCATCAGGATACGGCCGGGCTATGCCCGTTGCGTCAAGAACATCACGTCAACGACATCGCCCGGGCGCACCTCGTCGATATCCTCTGGAATGCGGATCATTGCGTTCGCCTGGGATAGCCCCGCCAGCAGGTGCGCGGGAGCTCCGGTGGCTCCGCCTAAGCCTTCGACCAAATAATCACTGGTTTGTGCGTCCCGCATCAGGCGTGCGCGAATGAAGCCCTGCCGACCAGGGCGTGAGGCCAAATGATTGATCGAACGAGCGCGTACAAGACGACGGTGCGCGCTCCCTTTGCCCCGCGACAGTCTAATCAGCGGGCGGACGAATACTTCAAAAATCACCAAAGATGACACCGGATTCGACGGCAACAGAAAGACTGGGACGCGTTGCTCACCGATCAGCCCAAATCCTTGTACAGAACCCGGATGCATCGCGACGCGACTGGTATCAATATCACCAAGATCTTCCAGAACTTCTCGCATGATTTGTGCGCCCGAACCGCCAATCGCACCGGAAATCACAATGATTTCACTGCGCATAATCTGCGATTGCAGCATTTCTTTGATCCGCCGGGGCTCGCCTTCTGCAATACCCACGCGGTGCACATCGGCACCTGCATCCTTTGCTGCGGCAGCCAAGGAATAGGAATTCACATCAAATACTTGGCCCAGCCCCGGGTCGCGGTCGACGTCGACAAGCTCGCGACCGAAAGAAATGATGGACACACGCGGACGCGGGTACGCCAGGACTTTTTCGCGCCCCACCGCTGCCAACAAACCAATCTGGGCCGGCCCCAAAATCGCTCCCGAGGCCACGGCAACATCGCCCGGCTGAATGTCATCACCGACGCGGCGAACGAAATCACCGGAGCGCACCGCGCGGTGCGGAGTCATGCGCTTGCGGCCGCGATCAGTCCATTCCAATGGCAAAACAGCATCTGAGAGTGTCGGCAAGGGGGCGCCTGTGTGTACGCGGACAACTTGTTTGGGCTGCAGGCGTAGTGGTTGGCGCGAGCCCGCCGGCACTTCTCCTACGACCGGTAGGGATTTTTCTGCTGCCGGGGCGCTCGGCGGAAGTGGGGATTCGCCGCCAGGCGCTGCGTTGGCAGCTTCCTGGCTTGCCGACGATTTCGCCCGCGGGTTGTCAGAGGCTTCGCCGTATTTATTGACCCGTGGTTGTGCAGGCCGGAGTGCGCGTTCGCCGCCAATATCGACCGCGCGCACCGCATATCCATCGATTGCTGCCTGCGGGAAGCCCGGCAGCGGCTGGGTCGCCTGGACTTCTTCTGCACACATCAGCCCGAGCGCATCGGTGATCGCAATGCGAACCGGTTCTGGGGTCATGGCAGCATCAGTAATCAGCGCAAGCTGTTCTTCAACCGAACGCATCTGAGATCTACCTTCCTGGGCCTAGGCTGTTTCATGCTCTGCTTCATAAGCAGCGAGCAGTTTCTTCAAGGACCGATACAGCGCTGGCCCATACTTCTCATTCTGCAGACCGAAATCTACATTCGCCGGAATGAAACCGCCGGGGTTACCGAGGTCATGCCGGGTGCCTTGATGCACCACCACATGCACCGGGTGGCCTTCTTGAATCAACAGCTCAATCGCGTCAGTCAGCTGCAGCTCGCCACCTTTGCCTGGCGTAATACGCGCGAGCGCAGAAAAAATCTCTCGATCAAGCAAGTAACGGCCTGCGGCGACCAACGTCGACGGTGCCTTTCCGGCATCAGGTTTTTCCACCATGCCCTTGACCTTTTGCACGCATTCAGCGGGAAGCCCTGCGACTTCTTCTGCAGGCTCGACATCAAAAACGCCATAATTCACGGTTTCTTCGGGTGCTACTTCGAATGCACACAGCACTGATCCGCCGAGCTGGGCGCGGACCTGAGCCATTTTTTCCATCACGCCCATTGGCAACACGAGGTCGTCGGGAAGCATCACCGCGAAAGCCTCTTCATCCTCGCCCAAAAGCTCTTCGGCCAATCCGACAGCATGCCCAAGGCCCAAAGGTTGCTCTTGTTCCACAGCAACTGGTTGGATGAGCTGTCCTGCACGCTCGACCTTGCTGGCTTGATCATCTTTCCCGCGCGCCTGCAGCGTTTGGGTCAGATCCGGGAAACTATCGAAGTGCCGCATGATTTCTTGCTTATTCGGTGCGGTAATAACTGCCAATCGTTGTGCACCACAGGCAGCGGCTTCTTCGGCAATTAATTCGATACCGGGAGTATCTACCACCGGCAAAAGTTCTTTCGGGACAGTCTTCGTTGTGGGCAAAAACCTGGTTCCCAGCCCAGCTGCAGGTACCACGACGGTGTGCACCGAGTCAGCGGCTGTGCCTGCTGCAGCAGACGTGGTTGCCGCAGCACTACCTGCGTATGAGAAGTCTTGTGTAAGCCCGGAAGAATCTTGAGACATGCCCAAAAGACTACCTGCTTGCAGTTTGTAATTGGCCACGGCTTTCCGTAGCAAGTATCGAATATTGTCAGCAACCATTGCCACACGATCTATCCTTAAACCCATGAGTTCTTCTGTCCTTGCACTTGCCAAAGCCGAACTGCGCGCACATCACCACGCATTACGTCTGCGTGCTGCCAGGCAGCGCGACAGCTGGCAGGCCGCAAACACGCGATTGTCCCAGCAGGTCGCACGCTACGTGCATGCGCAACACCACGGTGCACAGCCGCTACGCATCGCTGCCTATGTACCGCTTGCCGACGAACCCGGAGCCGAATTTTTGCTCGACGCTTTAGCTGGCAGCGCTGACGAACTCTGGCTGCCGATCTGTAAGCCCGGTTTCCAGCTGCATTGGGCGCTCTACGAAGGCCCGGATTCACTGACAGTACGCAATCCACGCTTGCCCGTTTCCGAGCCGATTGCCGAAGGCCTGCCGAGTGCGCAATGTATACCCAACCTCGATCTCATGGTTGTTCCGGCACTGGCTATTTCACGCAATGGCTTTCGGCTAGGCAAAGGCGCTGGCTTTTATGATCGCGCGATTACCGCCGCCCATGAACATGTCGCCGATAATGCAGGAACCACAATGCCGGAGCTCGTCGGGGTGGTCTTTGCAGACGAGATTTGTAATTCTGTGCCACATGATGAACACGACCGTGCGGTAGACAAGATCATCACAGAATGCGGCGTGCGCAGCCTGGAAACAGCGCCGCAGTAGCCGGCATCGGCCTTAGCCGTCGTAATCTTGTCTGCTCATCGGAACCTTTGGGGTTGTTGCACCGTCTAATGCTGCATGTCGCAACTATCGCGGAACCCGTCGCCGGTTTCCCCACAACAGGTTTCTCCACGCAAGAACTCCCTGGGCAAAAAATCCAGGGCTGGCCAGACTCGCTCTACTGGGATCTCGGGGATGTGGCAGCGGCTGTGCACTCCAGGCCATCAACGTTCAGTACTTTTGCGCAGGGCACTCGCCGGCGTTTTGGTATGCGCTGCTGCGCTGTTGGCCTTGCAGAGTCGGACTAACGATCCAGAGGTAGTAGTTTTTGTTCGCCCGGTGGAAGCAGGCAACATGATCACCAACGATGACGTTGGACTACGCGAACAACCAGCGGAATTCACGCCCGATGGCGCTTTTGCCACCCCAGATGACGTACTAGGCACGGTCGCCGTATCGGCTGCAGAACCAGGTGAAGTGGTCACTAGCGCGAGGTTTATTAGTTCAGAGCTGACAGCGACTTTGGTGCATGGTCATGCAGGCGATGAGAACGCAGAAGCCTCCACGGAGTCAGCACACATGGTGCCCATTTCTTTAGCGGACCCAGAGGTGATTCCGCTGCTCAACCACGGCGATACCGTAAGCGTGATCTCGGAAGGCAAGAACACACCAGAAGCCATTCCGCACGACGGCGCTTTCGCGGAAAACGACAGCCATGTTGATGAAGAACTCACCGACCCTGCTCCCGACTACATGACAACAGCGCACGATTCCACCGTCATCGCTGAAGGCGCCCGTGTCATTATGGCCCGAGAGGCAAGTTCTGCAGGTAACAGGGCTACGGTGATGCTTGCATTGCCGAGCAGCGCCGCCCAACGCGTGGCGGTAGCATCGCTGACCACACCTCTGACAGTCGTGCTCACCGGTGAGCGTGCCACCGGAAAAGGTGACGCATAAACAGAATTGCATGAACTGCGCTAACATTTACGCTCATGTTGCAAGGTTTTAAAGATTTCGTCATGCGCGGCAATGTCATCGAGTTGTCCACGGCGGTCATCATTGGTGCAGCGTTTACCGCTATCGTCACCTCGATTTCCGATCACGTCATCAATCCGCTGATCGCATCTTTGGGCAGCGCAGACGTCTCCGGGCTGGGTTTTCACCTGAATCCTGACAACGATGCGACTTTCCTCGATTTCGGTGCCGTCATCACCGCGGTCATCAATTTCTTGATCGTCGCCGCCATCGTGTACTTCATCATCATCACCCCGATCAACAAACTGGAAGAAGCTCGGAAGCGCAGCTTGGGTCTCGGTGACGACTCCGAAGACGAAGACAAAGAACCACAGCCGACGACTGATGAACTGTTGGCAGAAATCCGCGATCTGTTAAAAGATCAAGGCTCCAGCACGTCGAAGCACGCCAAAATTAACGATCCAGCAACCGATTAATACCGCAGACCGCGGGGTCTAATAAACGTCTAATAAACACTGTGGGGTGGGCGTTGTTCCCGCCAATACTCATCGCTAAACCCGGTTTCCGGCTCCCCTTCACTGCTGCGGTTGCTTGACGACGCCGCAACACCCCGTGAGCCACCCGTCGCAGCAGAATCCCCTGCGACGGGTGGTTGCGCACGAATATCGTCCGCGGTTCTGTCGTAGTCCGCAGTATCCGAGATTCGGACTACCCGCCGACGACGCCTTTTCTGACTCCTGCGATCGGAAAATTCGCCGCGGCTGGATGCTTCTTTACCAGACATCGTTGCGACGAATTAAGAATCCAACGAGTGCTTTTGCAGCTGATCAATGAGATGGTGCACCAGGGTGCCCAACGTTGCCATGCCATCGCGAATGGCCGCGCGGGAGGATGCCAAGTTGACGACCACCGTCGAACCAGAGATGCCGCAGATACCACGTGAAGTGCAGGCATCAACAGCTCCGCAGGCTTGCCCTGATGAGCGTAGCGCCTGCGCCACGCCAGGAACTTGCATGTCTACCAAGCTGCCGGTTGCTTCCGGGGTGCAGTCACGAGCACCGACGCCGGTTCCACCGATCGACACGACCAGATCTACACCACCGATGACGGCAGTTTCGATCGCCTGGCGGATTTCTGCCTCATCATTGCGCACGATCACGATGCCGTCGACAGTGAAATCGTCTTCGGCCAATAGTTCGGTGACCAGACGTCCGGTATCCTCCCAGGCTTCTGGCTCCCGGTCAGTAACGATGACCACCAGTGCACGTCGATAAGCAGGAAGATCACCTTCTTTTTCTGCGGCCAGGAAGAATTCCGCGTCTGGATCATCTAAATCCAGCAATGATGGCCGGCTGGCGCTCGTCGCGCGCAAATCAGACTTATCTGACATGTAAACTCCAGATGCTTATCGAGTGATGGTGAACAAATACTTGTAGTCGAAGACCTATTAGTAATTTACTAGTTCGACAGCGTTACCTCTACCTGTTTTTTCTCTTGTGATCCTTCTGATGTCACTTCAAGAGTCACGGTGTCACCAAACTGGTGCGAACGGGTGGCGGCAATCAGGGTGTCCGAATCATCGACTTGGCGATCATTCAGCCGCGTAACAATATCACCGGGTTGCAATCCAGCTGCTTCAGCTGGGGTCCCAGGCTCCACCGCTACGATCAATGCACCGTTGACCGGATTACGTGCATCCACTTGTACACCGAGCAAAGGATGATGAGCTTCGCCAGTCTCGATAAGCTGCTGTGCAACACGCATGACAAAATTCGATGGAATTGCGAAGCCAAGACCGATAGATCCTGCCTGATCATTCGATGAACTCAGAGAGGCAATGACCGAGTTCATCCCAATCAAATTGCCTTGCATATCGACAAGTGGGCCGCCAGAGTTGCCTGGGTTAATCGCAGCATCGGTCTGGATACCGTCGATCAGCGAGGACTCGCCACCTTGCTGCGATGCCCGCACCGGACGGTCGACTGCCGAAACGATACCGGAGGTTACGGTCGAACTCAGCCCCAGTGGCGAACCAATCGCGACGATTTCCTGGCCAACACGGACTTCGTCAGAATTACCGAACCCAATCGTCGGCAAGTCTGCCACATCACGGATCTTGATTACGGCGATATCGGTAGCGGGGTCGGAGGCGACGAAATCTGCAGCGTGTCGCGTGCCATCACTCATGCTGACTTGAATCTGGCCGTTGATGCCATTAGCAACCACGTGGTGGTTGGTCAGCACATAACCGTCTGAAGAAATAATGGAACCGGAGCCGTCGGCGACTTGTCGTTGATTAGCAACGCGGATCGAAACCACCGTGGGCACAACCTGGTCTGCCACTTGTTCTACAGAACCTTCTGCAGCAGGTTCCTTGTTACTCGACACCGTGTGGCTTAAGTTTTCGCTCACTGAAGTGCTAGGTTCCTGCGCAGCTTCAGACCCAGACGAAACCACCACACCGGTAACGACACCAGTGACAACCGAGCCTGCCAGCATCAGCGCAAGCGCAGGAACCAGACCGACGCTGCGCTTTTGTTTCTTCCCTAGTACCGGTGCCTGGTGGACTGGGCTAACCGGTTGTTGACCAAACTGTGCAGTCACAGGTTCTGTTACTGGCTGAGCGGCTGTTTCAGGCGCAGGACTGTTTGGGGCATGCGCGTTGTGCCACGTTTGCTCGTTCTGTGATTGCTCGTTCTGTGGCTGTTCATTCCACGACTGATACGGTGCTTGCTGCTGAGCTCGTTGCTGATCATAATCCGGTTGCCTGTGCCCACCGTGCGATCCGTTTTCGTTCATAGAGGACATTATGGAACCCCTGACTGTCTGCTCGCTGTATAGCTGGTTTCGAATCTCTGCCGGCTTCGTAACAATAAGCTCTACTAAATAATTCCTCGTCCTACCCTACCAACCAGCATTCAGTTAATTCCCAGATTTTCGCCACCTTTGAAAACTGGGGTTACGAGTTAAGTAGGGGTTAAGTAGCAGAAACTGTGGGCATAAAAACACCCCGGCACCGGTTCCGAACTAACGGAAAGCAGTGCCGGGGAATTCGACTATGAATTCGTGCAGCAGCCAATAACGACTACCGCCGAATGTGCGAAGAAATTCGGTCTATTTAGAATTCTTCAACGTCAACGAGACCGAGCTGAGCGGCCTTCACCAAACGACGTGGGATACGTACGGTCTGGCCGTCGATCTTGACTTCCTGGAGGGCGACATTGTCGGCCTTCCACTGCGAACGACGCATGCGGGTGTTCGCACGGGACTTCTTAAACTTAGGAACTGCCATGTTCTTCTACCCTCCTTTATGAATTCTTCTTGCGACGGCGCGCCATTGCACCGAAACGGTTCTGGAAACGCTCCACACGACCAGCGGTGTCCATGACACGCTGTGCACCGGTCCAAAACGGGTGGGACTCAGAAGTTACGTCCACCACGATGAGTGGATACTCTTTGCCTTCGAATTCAGTGGTGCGATCAGAGGTCGCGGTGGACTGGGTCAGAAACTGGGTGCCGGTACCGGCATCCTGGAAAACCACTGGGTGGTAATCCGGGTGGATATCTTTTTTCATCTGTCGATTCCCTAAGGTTTGTATCTGGGCCGGTTCTTCGGGCACTCACACTACTAAGCTTGCCGGTGCAACCGCCGAAGATCGCACCCAGGTTGGGTTCGATTACGGACAACTCTGGATATCTTACAGCCAGCAACACATTTTGGAAAATCCTAGACTTAGACGCCTAGACACAACCAAGCGCCGGAAACCTCGATAATTCCTGCCGGATGCTAACCAATCTGCATGGACGGTGCACCCGAGCCACGACAGCATTCACCGTCATAAACATCTTCTACACTTGGTTTTTCCTGCAAGAAGGTGTAACGTCTCTGAGTGCTGTTGTCGAAATGTTCGCAAACGCCCCGTCAACTGGTGATACGCAGCGCATAGGCTTTCAACCCTCACACCCTCACACTGAGAAAGCCAGCTCAAGCTCTGCAAGCAATCAGTCACGATGTGGGCGGCTAGGAGAAAGATTACCCATGTCGGCTATTTGCCAGGTAACGGGACGCAAGCCAGAATTTGGCAAGCAAGTCTCGCACTCGCACCGCCGCACGTCCCGCCGTTGGAACCCCAACGTGCAACGTCGGCGCTACTTCCTGCCTTCTGAAGGCCGGACCATCACGTTGACCGTGTCCACCAAAGGAATCAAGATCATCGACCGCGATGGAATTGAATCCGTAGTCGCGAAGATTCGCGCACGGGGAGAGAAGGTATAACGATGGCCCGTAATGACATTCGCCCAATCACCAAGCTGAAGTCCACCGCGGGCACTGGTTACACCTACGTGACCCGCAAGAACAAGCGTAATAACCCGGATCGCATCAGCTTGAAGAAGTACGATCCGATTGCCCGTAAGCACGTCGAATTCCGCGAGGAGCGATAGAAATGGCTAAACAGTCAAAGATCGCCAAGAATGAGCAGCGCAAGCAAATCGTTGCCCGCTATGCGGAGCGTCGCGCTGAACTCAAGGCAATCATCAAAGACCAGACCAAATCCGAAGAAGAGCGCCTGGACGCCCAGTTCGAGCTGAACCGGCAGCCACGCGATGCTTCGCCGGTGCGTGTTCGCAACCGCGACTCCCACGATGGTCGCCCACGCGGCTACCTGCGTAAGTTCGGTTTGTCCCGTGTCCGTATGCGTCAGATGGCCCACAACGGTGAGCTTCCTGGCGTTCGTAAGTCCAGCTGGTAAAGGGAGGACACCACCATGGCTTCGAAGCGCAATAACCAAAAGAAGTTCCGCATGGAACAGTCCCGTCGCCCAAAGAAGAACCCTTTGAAGGCACGTGGCATCACTCAGGTAGATTACAAGGATACTGAAACCTTGCGCCTGTTCATCTCGGATCGTCACAAGATCCGTTCCCGTCGCGTTACCGGCTTGACTCCGCAGCAGCAGCGCCAGGTTGCTACCGCAATCAAGAACGCACGCGAGATGGCACTCCTGCCGTTCACCACCCGCTAATACGGGCGAGAACAAGGCAACAACAGCAGCCATCAATGTTTAGATCCTCGGGCTTCCCGTCTCACGACGGTGAACGCACCGGGGATTTTGCGTATCTATCTCCCTGAGCAATTACCAACCCCAGAATCGCTGAACCAGGTTTCTCCCAGGCCAAATTTTCCAGCCCATATTTTCCAGGCCGGATACTCCAGACCCGCCCCCGTCGTGTTGGCTTGCTTCTAGCACGACGGCCATCAGGCGGCACTTAGTTTTGTGTAATCTTGACGGTATTACCTTGCAATATCGTTGAACCCATTAGGGAGGTCATTAATGACGGGGACTGTTGGTCGACCGCGCAAAAATAGACCACGGAGACGAGGCGCGAACGCTCGCGAAGAGATTTTGGACGCATCGTCCGAGCTTTTCACTACACAGGGTTTTGCGATGACCTCAACACATCAGATCGCCGATGCAGTTGGTATCCGCCAAGCATCGTTGTATTACCACTTCCCGTCGAAGGCCAAGATCTTTCTGACCCTGCTTAATTCCACGATCGAGCCTTCACTGAAGCTCGCTCAGTTCTTATCAACCTCCAACAACCCGGTCACGCTGCGTCTTTGGGCCTTGGTTGCCGCGGAATCTCGCATTTTGCTTTCGAGTCGGTGGAATGTCGGCCGCTTGTACCAGCTCCCTGTAGCCAATTCGCCAGAATTCGACGACTACCACCAGCAGAAAGCCCGGCTGGCAGATTATTTTCGGCAATCCGCCGCAGAAATCGTCGGCAAGCAAGATCTTCGCGTCGATCTTCCCTTTCACTTGGCACTATCTGCGATCGAGATGCGCCCCAACGACGGGATCGCCCCGCAGCCGTTACGCGACGATAGACTACCGGCGCAATCGATTATGCTTGCCGACGCAGCTCTGACGGTCCTCGGTTCGCCGGTACCGAACGATCGTGAACAGCGGACCCTCGACCTACTGATGAACGACGACTAATCAGAGAGCACCCAAATCAGCCACCACCTGTGATGCAGGTTATAATTTACGAAAGTTATTTGCTTATTTAATTGTTGGCTAAATTGCGGCATATATATTCACTCCGTCGCACCATGGCTATAGGCCATAGCCCGGGCTGTGCCCCGCGGCCGATTGCGTTGGAGCAATAGTTCGCCTCTACAGTTCTTAGTATCGAAAGTTTTCGCTGAAAGGATAGATCGTGCGTATAGCAGTCCTCGTCAAAGAAGTACCTGATACCTATAAGCAACGAGATTTGAACTTAGAAACCGGACTTTTACAACGACGAGACAGCAATACGGACGTCGATTTGGTTCTCGACGAAATTAGCGAGCGCGCAGTCGAGGCAGCGCTGCAGCTCAAAGAAAAATATGCAGAAGCTCTTGACGACGAGATCACTATCGATGCTGTTGCCATGGCCCCGGAAGAAGCGCTCACCTCCATTCGTCGGGCGCTGTCGATGGGCGCAGATGAGGCCGTGCATATTCACGACGACGCGCTGCTTGGTGCTGATCTCACCGTTACCGCAGAGGTCCTCGCCGCCGCGATCCGCAAACAAGGTTATGACTTAATCATCGCTGGCGATGAATCAACCGACGGCGCCTCAAGCGCACTACCTGCGATGCTGGCAGAACACTTAGATGCTGCTCTTTTGAGCCACTTGTCTTCGTTAGAACTACAGCCCGGTGAAACACCGGATTCACCCACCATTATTGCTTCCCGCTCCAACGGATACGCGCAACAAACTTTGCGGGCCACCTGCCCTGCCGTGGTCTCGATTACCGAGGCTTTCGCCGACCCTCGCTTCCCCAACTTCAAGGGCATCATGGCGGGTAAGAAAAAGCCAGTCACCAACTTCAGTCTCGAAGACCTCGACGTCGACGCAGAAGATTTTTCCCACCCACGCGCGATTATGACGACAGTGCAGAAAGCACCACCCCGCGAAGCCGGCACCAAGATCACCGATGAGGGTAATGCCGCAGAACAGATTGTCGAATACCTCGAAAGCAATAAGCTAATTTAGGAGTAAAATCCCATGACTTACCCTGATAACAGTGTTCTCGTTGCCTGCGAATTACCACCGACTGGCGAGGTCCCCGGCTTCCTAGCTGAATTATGCGGTGCAGCCAGCGCTATAGGCACCCCGGTTGTGCTGCTCATTGCGAGCACCGAAGTGAACCAAGAAACCACGGACGCTGTAGCACAGGCCGGAGCCGAATATATCGCCGTTGTCGAGGTTGATAAACCATCGCTTGGGGCGGCGATCGATGCGGTTGAAAAGGCCGCAGGAGAAGTATCCCCAGTTGCCACGCTGTGTTTGGCCGATGCCGATGGCAGCGATCTCGCGGGCCGCGCTTCTGTGCGATTGAAACAAGCCCTGCTTGTCGACGTTACCGGCATCGACCAAGATGATGAAGGAATCATTGCCTATCATTCTGTTCTTGGCGGCAGCTACCGAGTCACCTCCGCTGCGACTTTCGGCTCGCCGGTTATCACGGTGCGTCGAGGTGCCGTCGATCAGCGAGCTGAGGCCGGCGCCGGGCACGTGATGAAAATAGATCTCGCTGCGAACACTCACGTAGCCGAGATCACCGATTCGAGCGTGATTGAACAGACTTCTACGCGCCCTGCATTGATTAGCGCAAAAACAGTCGTCTCGGGTGGGCGCGCATTCGGTTCGAAGGAAGGCTTCGAGATCGTCGAAAAACTCGCCGACGTACTCGGCGCCGGAGTCGGTGCTTCGCGTGCTGCAGTAGACGCTGGGTACGTGGATCATGCTGCACAAGTCGGCCAAACCGGTGTCTCGATCCAGCCGGATGTCTACTTCGCGCTCGGAATTTCGGGTGCTATGCAGCACCTTGCAGGAATGCAGACCTCAAAGCACATTATTGCGGTGAATAAAGACGCCGAAGCACCCATTTTTGAGATTTCAGATTTTGGTGTCGTCGGAGACATTTTTGATGTCATTCCACAGCTGACCACACTGCTTGAGCAGCGAAAGGGGTAAGTCAGTGACGTCTACGCCAGTCCTTCGCCGCGGTTTACCACGCGTTGCGGGTGGCGAATCGTGGCCTCCTGCCAGCATCGCCAGGCATGCTTCTCACAGCACAGCGGCTAAGCACACCAACCAGATTCGCTTGCGCCAGGGCCTGCCGCGCACGGAGGGTGGCGAGCCGTGGCCTCCAATAGCTTATGCTGGCGCAGCCTTAGCTCAAGCCAGCACGCCACAAAATGGGTCACGCACCGCTTCCACCACTGCCACTCCGGCGGTTGGCCAGTCGGCCACCTCGGCCACCGGTGCCGTTTCTGCTGCATCTGCTGATGCCACGAGCGTGGCTTTACGACGCGGACTCCCCCGTGTTGTCGGTGGCGAGCCGTGGCCGACGGTGGCTACGGCGACTGTCTCTGCAGGGGTCGGCTCCGCCGCGGGTTCTGCAGGGGTCGGCTCCGCCGCGGGTTCTGCAGCACCAGCGCAAGCACAACCAGAGTCCAAGTCGGAACCCACGCCAAAGCCAGATCCGGCGACTAAGCCGGAGACAAAGCCGGGCTCGGAGACGAAGGCGGAGACAAAGCCATCGTCCCCAGCTAAGAAAACTGAGACAGAACCGCAGAAACACAGCGTACTCGACCGCGAGTACGGTCCATTCAGCCTAAGGCAGTGGCTCGGCGGTGGTCTGCTGGTACTCGGCGGTATCATCGTGCTCGCCGCGATAGTCGTTTTCTCCGCACGCTGGTTCCTGGGAACCAGCACGGGTGCAGATTTCGTCGCAACCTACGATGGGCACCCAGAGCTGCCAGACGGTACTCCCACCGGTATCCCGGCTTGGATGTCTTGGCAGCATTTTTTGAACTTCTTTTTCATGGCGCTCATCGTCAAAACTGGCGTGTCGATTCGCTACGAGCGCAAAGCCCCTGCATATTGGGCAGCGAAGAAGTCGGGGCAAAAGATGAGCCTGACAATCTGGATTCACCTCATGATTGACCTGTTGTGGGTGATCAACGGTGCAATCTTTTTTATCTTGCTTTTCGCCACCGGACAGTGGGCGCGCATCGTTCCCACCAGCTTTGATGTATTCCCGCACGCGGCTTCTGCTGCCGTGCAGTACGCGTCGTTAGACTGGCCGACGGAAAACGGATGGGTGCATTACAACGGGTTGCAACTGTTGCTTTACTTCGTCACCGTATTTGTTGTCGCCCCTTTGGCCATTCTCACCGGTTTCCGCTTGTCGAACTTCTGGCCCAAATCGGATGCGCTCAACAAAATCTATCCCGTGGGCATCGCGCGTAAAATGCACTTCCCGATTGCCCTGTATTTTGCCGTATTCGTCATCATCCACGTGCTCATGGTCTTTGCGACGGGCGCACTCCGCAACCTCAACCACATGTGGGCGGCACAAGGCGATGCTGACCCGACGGTCTATGCAGGAAACTGGACCGGTTTCATTTTCTTTATCCTCGGCTTAGCTGTAACGACGGCAGCCGTGGTATTCGCCCGCCCGATGGTCTTGGCGCCCGTAGCGCGGCTATTCGGAAACGTGACAGCTCGATAGGAGAAGCCCATGCCCAGCTCGTCCACACACAACAACTCCCCAGAACCAGCCGACAACGCTACCGGCCAAGAAGCAGCCTCGACGCCTGCATCTACCGCAACGCCGCAGAACGAAGATTCCCCACGGCTGCTTGCTGTCACTATGCCGGATGCTTCGGTTTCCCGCGTGCGCATCTTCGAGCCGAAAGATCACGGGTACACGGAATCTCACGCTGCTGACGACGAGACTCGCACACCGCTGGTGATCATTTGGCCAGGTTTTGGCATGGGTGCACGGTATTTCGACCCGATGGGACGCGAGCTTGCAAGCCGTGGATACCGTGTCGCCAGTGGTGAACTACGCGGGCAAGGAAATTCAACTGCCAAGGCAACCCGCGCACACACCTGGGGCTACCACCACCTTGCCTCCCAGGATTATCCGCGTACCGTTCGGGCGGTGAAACGAGACCTTGGTTTGGCTGCTGACTACCCCACCGTGTTTCTGTGTCATTCCCTAAGTGGCCAAATTGCTCCGCTATTTTTTACGCGCGAGGAAGCCGCCGAGCTCAATGTCCAGGGATTTTTCGGCGTGGGCGCGGGAAGCCCTTATTACCCAGGTTATTTTGGGACTATCCGCCGCAAACTGCGGCTAGGCACCATCCTGATTCGCGCAATCGTCACGATATTCGGATACCAGCCCGCAGGAAAACTGGATCTTACGGGGTACGGACGCCAGGCTAAACACCAGATGTTGGAGTGGAGCAAATACTCGCGCACCAATGAGCAGCGCGGCTTGCTCGGAGAAGATCGGGACTACGAAGATGCAAAACACGTTCTAACCATTCCGGTCGTGCTCACCCGCTTTGACAACGACCGCGACTGCACACGAGGTGCAGTAGAAAACCTCGCGGCCAGCATGCCCAACGCGGATATCACCATCGAGAGCTACACAGAGCAATTAGGCCACAACCGCTGGGCACGGAAACCACAAAAAATTGCCGACCGTTTCGACGACTATGTAGCCGCGCTACGCTAATTTTCGCCCTACTGCGCTAGCCAGCTGACAAACAGGCCTCGCGAGCACACGGCGGGTGGATCTGCACCCGTATAGCGTTAGCCCCGTGTGTTTGTCCGCATCCCCAATCTGCCGCAAAAAGCATCCAACTCAACGAATCGCTTACTGCTGGGAGCCAGAATTACCCGGAACCGATTCTGCATCGGCAAGCATGGCTGCCACCGCCATTGGAGTGCCTTGTTCGCGAATCAATTCCCCACCTGCCCAGTGATACACATGCCGGGACGAATTAATCAGCCCGGCAGCAAGCTGCACTCGCAACCGCGCGCGCTCATAATCAAGATCGGGCCGACAACGCTGCAAAACCTCCACCCACATGTGCAGATACGTCATCTGCAAAGATTTCACGCGGGAGAGATCTTCGTCGACAAGATTGCGAATCTCGCGTTCTTGGACGCGGATTAAATCAGGTTCGGTAGCAGCAATATGTGTCTGCGCCGCCACCAGCGCGGTCAACACGACCTGCGGATCGGAGTCTGCACCATATTCGGCCATCACTTCGCGGCCACGGGCAACCAAACGCGAAGAAATATCTATCAGCAGCTGCGCGAGCATGTCATCTTTACTGGAAAAATAACGATACACACCGGGGCCGGAAATTCCGACGGCCGCACCGACATCGGCCAGCCGGGTCTGATGGAACCCGCGGTCGGCGATAATACGCGCCGCCTCGCGGAACAACGCGGTACGACGGCGCTCTTTCGCCTGTGAACGCGAGGTCGAATTCGGTACCACTAGTGGAAGAAGTGCCGGGTTCCGGTGAAATACAGCGCAACTCCGGCCTTTTCTGCAGCTGCAATGACTTCCTCGTCGCGAATGGAACCACCGGGTGAAACCACTGCTTTCACTCCGGCGTCCAGGAGTACTTCAAGACCATCGGCAAACGGGAAGAATGCATCAGAAGCAGCAACCGAGCCCTCAGCGCGCTGTTTATCATCGGCGAGCGTGTTAGCGCGCTCCACGGCCAATCGCGCGGAATCCACACGATTAACCTGGCCCATACCTACGCCGACGGTAGCGGAGCCGCGGGAAAGCACAATGGCGTTCGATTTCACCGAGCGCACAGCCCTCCAAGCGAATTCTAGATCCGCCAGGACCTCGTCGCTGACTGGTTCACCAGCTGCAAGTTTCCAGTTCGCAGCTTGATCGCCTTCGGCCTGATAGCGATCTGGCTCCTGGAACAACACACCACCGGAAATAACCTTGGTATCCCAAGAACCGGTGTCATCATCACCTGCGTCGAGTGCCGGTGAATCAGTTGCCAGTTGTGCATCGTCGACCTGCAAGATGCGGATGTTTTTCTTGCCCTGCAGAATCTCTACTGCGCCATCTTCATAATCTGGGGCCAAGATCACTTCCGTGAACACGTCGGCAACTTGGCGCGCCATGTCTACGCTGACGGGGCGGTTTGTCGCGATCACACCACCGAAAGCAGAAACCGGGTCGCACGCGTGAGCATTGCGGTGTGCTTCTGCAATGGAATCATCAGAAACTGCGATGCCGCATGGATTGGCGTGTTTGATGATCGCCACGCACGGGCGTTGGTGATCATGTGCGGCACGCCAGGCTGCTTCCGCGTCCTGGTAGTTATTGAAGCTCATTTCTTTGCCGTGCAATTGCTGTGCGTTGGCAACGCCGCCGGCACCAGGGATGCGCTCGAGATAAGCAGCCTGGTGTGGGTTTTCACCGTAACGCAACTGGGTTGCGGGAACATCTTGGGCCAGAGTGGATTCCGCTTCGTCTTCGGCGTCCGCAACCAGTTCGGCAAACATCCACGATGAGACAGCGAGATCATATTTTGAGGTATGCGTGAATGCCTCCAGTGCCAACTGTCGACGCTCCGCGAGGCTGAATCCCCCACCGGCAAGCGCGCGCTCCACCGCACCATAGTTTGCGGGATCTACAACAACAGCCACCGAGTTGTGGTTTTTCGCCGCCGCACGCACCATCGCTGGGCCACCGATGTCGATCTTTTCAATGCATTCTTCTACTCCCGCACCAGAGGCGACGGTTTCTTCGAATGGGTACAGGTTAACCACGACGAGGTCGAATGCAGCAATATCGAGTTCTTCCAACTGCTCGCGGTGTGCTTGTTTGGTGCGATCAGCCAAAATACCGCCATGCACACGTGGGTGCAGAGTTTTCACGCGGCCGTCGAAGCACTCCGGAAAGCCAGTCACGTTTTCAACAGGAGTGACGTTGACGCCGGATTCGGCAATAACTTTTGCCGTGGAACCGGTGGAGACGATTTCGACTCCGGCCGCGGACAAAGACTGTGCGAGGTCTTCCAACCCAGTCTTGTCGTAGACACTGATTAATGCGCGAGAAATTTTGCTGTTTTCCACTGTGTTAATTCCTTCGGTCGTCGGTGCGTTGGCATTCACTGCATTGGTTGCGTTCTGGGCGTAATCGGAATGAGCCTGGTCGGGGTCGGTCTGTTCGCGGTTGATCCCTTCGCGATTAGTCATCGTGAAAAACCACCTTCCTCGAATCGTGGTCTATTTCTGCCGAGCGCAGTAATGAAACCAACAACTCGCGTTCGACTTGCTTAATCCGCTCGTGGAGTTCATCTTGGTGTTCCCCGGAGTGAATCGTCACGGCACGCTGCGCGATAATCGGGCCAGTATCGACGCCCTCGTCGACGTAGTGAACTGTCGAGCCGGTGATTTTCACGCCGTATTCCAGCGCATCCCGCACGGCGTGCGCACCAGGAAAAGCCGGCAACAATGCCGGATGCGTATTGATGAGTCGCCCGTTGTATTTCTGCACGAAGCTCGAACCGAGAATTTTCATGAATCCGGCAGACACAATCAGGTCTGGCTTGCCGACGGAATCTGCCAGCTGTTTATCCCAACTCGCTCTATCCTCTTGCAACGGCACAACGGTAGTTTCCACGCCCGCTTCCCGCGCTCGGTCCAATGCTGGGCATTCGCGGTCGGAAACAACTAAATCGACGGCGTAGTTCTCATCTTGGTTATCCAGAAGCGCTTGTAATAACGTGCCGCTTCCCGAAACTAAGGCTGTTAGACGCAGTGGAATACTCACATCTCACCAGACTACTCGGTACGTTTGCCGTCGTCACTTTCGTCGCTTTCTTCTCCTTCTTCGCTAGCGCCAGCTTCTCCATCTTCGCCAGCACCAACATCGGCATCATCTTCATTCACGCGAGCGTCGGATTCTCCAGCATCTTCGGTGCCTTCTTGGCCGGCAACGGTTTCTTCATCCGCGCTATCTTCAGCGCTAGATTCCTCCGCGACGGTGGCGTCGTCGTCACGGTCCTCGGCGTCTCCGTACTCGTCGTCACCATAAGCATCGTCACGGTAGTCGTCGTCAAGCTCACCAGCGGCAAAATGATCAGCCTCTGGGTGTTCGTCAGCACGGCCGCCAGCAATTTCCTCATCTGCAGGCTCCGCAAGCGCTTCGTCAACAAGCAGAGCTGGTTGCTGCCGTCGCTGGACGACGAACAACATCAACGTCACGGCCAACGCTATGCCGCCGATCCAAATAAGTGCGAGGCTAGCCGTCCACAGCACCGGAACACCCGTGTTTTCGTAGGCCCCAACTACTCCCCCAGAAAGATACGCTGCAGCAGAGGTGAGCAACCATGCCGTTAACCCTGCGCTCAGCGTCATGATGGGGCTCGGCCGCAGACGAAGCATGACTGCAACCAGCACTGCAATCGGTACGAATAGTCCAATCCATGCCCAGCTTGCCGAGGATGCCGGCACAAGCCCCATGAGCGGAAGCGGAGGTAGCGGCACCAGGTGCGTTTCAAACAACGAGACACTGGCTGCTCCGAACTGATACTCCGATCCCAGCAATACACCAGCAACTCCGATGACAGCATTCGGAATATACAGCACAGACAATAACAACAGAGCAAACCTGGCGCCGGTCTCCGCCTGCGGATAGGCAACCATAATCTGTTCCTGCTTTTCCCAGCCCAGCACAAAGAGTGCAACACCGACCACGGCAGCCGCCAAGCACAGCCAGCCCAATGACTTCACCCCGATGACCACACCATCGACGATCGACTCAGGGACGCGATAGCGCCGTGCGAGAGCTCGCCAGGCCTTCGGGCCGAGCCCACACACAAAGGCCAGCAAATGCACAACCACCACAGACAGCATCACTGAACTGATAGGCGGCACTGCAACCGGATACACCGTTTGCGCATCGGCAAGCATTAACAGCGCGATCACCGAAAGCACCAGGGGTATAACCAAAGACCAAGCAAAAACCATCAGTAGGTCAATAATGCTGAAGCGCTTGCGCACACTGGCGCGTATTTGCCGGGCGCTCAGCGCGATAGTGAGTACGACAGGAAGAATCGGCACTGCCGCAATCACTGCATCGTCACCGGCTACCGGAGCAGCCTGCATGATTAACCAAGCAGTGGCGATGATGCTCGGCAGCACGGCAATTGACTCTGAAGCAATCAGCAACGCGGCAACCGCTATAACGATGATCGACATGATGATCACCGCATGCGGAATCGCCAGCTTGAGCCCCACCCTGCGAATACGCTGCCCGATGCTTAAGTGTGCGGCAGCTGGTGCAGCTTTCGCACCTTCGGCGGATTTGTGTGCACGTTGCACCCGTACTGCACCGCGCGTGATGTCACCGGGGGAATTCCGTGAGCTACCGGCACCAGAGGCATTAGCAGTACTCCGGGGGCGACGTTGCGGGCGGCGCGCAGGACGCGAATGCGGGCTAGAGTTGCTATTCATCGTCTACTACTTTGCCATGTTCTTTCAGCTCGACAATGCTGGCACGGCGAAACCTGCCAAGCTGTGGCAGCACGACAGTCTTCACATGGACTTTCACAACCAGCCCATTTCTTTATTATTGCCACAAAGACACCATCATTTACTAGCAATTACACCCATGTAAGGGATAACACATCAGACTGGAAAAAATTATTGCCGAAAGAGTTGATCGATCGCAGTCGAGACATTATTGTTACATTCGTTAGATAACAGACAGGTTACAATTCAATGTCACGTTTACTGGCCAGCACGCTGATCGGAAAACGTCGTACAGAATCATTTATTCGAGAATTGCTGCAACAGGAACGGAAACTATTGATGCAAAGCTCTTCCATTCGCTCCCGTGGGGGTCGTCACCGCAAGGTCAACGCGTCGCAAACTGTTAAAGGACGCATTGCCCTGGTTACGGTGGCAGCGGGAACCGTCTCTTCCGCTGGTATCGGTGGTGCCACCGCCGGTCAGCTCAGCGCTGCGGAAGTTACTGAGCAAGACTCTACCGTCGACGCCGGAACCACCGACGTGGATTACACCTTGGCAAACGATGCGGATGCTCTCATCCCATCGTCCACTGTCGCTCCACAGATTCTTGAGATCAACGAATTCCGTCCAGTATCGAACTTGGCAGAACAGCTCGACAAAGCAGTAGCGCATTCCACGGAACGCATCGCCGCGGATTTAAGCTCCCGCCTGCCAAGCATCGTCAAGCCAGCAGAAGGTGCATTCACCTCTGGCTTCGGCCCCCGCTGGGGTTCGTTCCACAATGGCATCGATATCGCCAACGCTAACGGCACCCCAATTTTAGCGATCATGGACGGCGTCGTTCTGGATTCCGGCCCAGCCTCCGGTTACGGCAACTGGATCCGTATTCAGCACGACGACGGAACCATTTCGCTGTACGGCCACATGGAATCATTGGATGTGTCCACCGGGCAGCGCGTGCATGCTGGCCAAAAGATCGCGGGCATGGGCAACCTAGGATTCTCCACTGGTACCCACCTGCACTTCGAAGTTCACCCAGGAGGCGGTGGACCAGTCGATCCTGCTGCTTGGCTAGCAGAGCGCGGCATCTCCGTCTAACAGTCACTCTCATACCCACTCACACCGCAAACCTGTCTGCGTTTCCCACAGCGGTGTGGGTGGGTTTTGTCTTGCCCAACATCCGCTAATCAATCTCAGCGTTACCTCAGCTAACCATCACCCCACCCTTTTCACCCCTAAAAATCACCCCCAAATCCAGCAGTTCTAAACCTCAACTGTCACATTAATAACATCAGAAACACGCCGCGTGAGCTGGATAATTGGACAAAATCGAACAAATCAACCCATTAACCAGCGCTTATGGCATTGCCATCACAAATAAATAACGGTAGCTTTAACGATGTTCTGAAAACGCCTGCTGAAAACTTTCACGGCGCGTTCAGTAGTAGTAGTACGACTGCACGATTAGACAGGATCTTGTATGACGCCATCTCACCGCTTTCGACGGCTCACCCTAGCGTTGAGCGCCGTCGGCCTCGCGGTCGCTGTGAGCTCGACCGGTTTCGCGCCAGCAGCCCAGGCCAAGCCGGCCCTGACTGCAACTGTCAATCCTGACAGCTCGCAAGCTCCCACTATCAACGGCCACGATATTGATGCTTTGTTACGAGTAGCTGAAGGCTTGGCTACAACCGTTGAACAATTAAACAAGAATGGCGGCACGCCTTCGCTGCAAACCAGTAGCGATATTTTTGAGATCATCATCGATCCGCTGACGGCCCCAGAAGCTAATCCTGTAGAAGAGGCTGCCAAGACCTCCCCTTCGACCAGCTACATGACAGCCGACAAGGGCACCACTGCCGATGGTCGTACCGTGGTGTTCCCGACCGAGGGTATTTTCACCTCACCATATGGTCCGCGCTGGGGACGGATGCACCAGGGCATCGATATTGGGAACGGTATCGGCACCCCGATCTATTCGATCATGGATGGCACTGTCATCAGTGCGGGCCCAGCCCAGGGCTACGGCAAATGGGTGCGTGTGAAGCACGATAACGGTGAAATCTCCGTTTACGGCCACGTGCATTCGTATAACGTCAGCGTTGGCCAGCGGGTCAAAGCAGGTGACCAGATCGCCACCATGGGCAACGAGGGCCACTCGACGGGCCCACACCTGCACTTCGAAATTCGCCCCGACGGTGCCAACCCGGTTGATCCGGTGCCATGGTTCGCCCAGCAGGGCATCACCGTGCGTGGAGCAAAATAGTAGCTCCCCAGCAGCAGCCACCGTCAGAGCATCAGCGTGATCGGGTGGCTTGGCCCCACCAACGTGGGGTTTAGAGTTTTTCCATTGGTGGTGCGCCCACCAGCATCAAACGAATGGTTCCCGAAGATCCGAAATCAATCGTCACGGTAGCTCGCGCCCCCTGCCCATCAGCAGCGATCACGGTGCCCAAACCATACTTGGCGTGGTTAACTTTGTCACCGACCGCCAAGTCTAATTTCGCGCCGCCGGAAGCTTTCTTCGGAATTCCGGCGCGGCCCCGTTGCGAAGGGGAAGACGCAGCGGAGCCGCCCATACGGCGCGAACGACGGGCACCATAGGAAATATCCGACCACGCATCATCGTCGCCACCACTGAAGCTGCCGGAGCCATAGCTACTACCACCCCACCCAGAGCCAAAGCCTGCGGTGGGTTCTTCACGTTTCCAGGTGATCACTTCCGCCGGAATTTCCGCCAAGAAACGGCTCGCTGGGTTTTCGACTGGGCGCCCCCAGGCAGAGCGCATCATCGCTCGGGTCAGATACAGCTTTTTGCGTGCGCGGGTAATGCCGACGTAGGCCAAACGACGTTCTTCAGACAGCTCATGCGGATCGCCGAGTGCACGCAGGTGTGGGAATTGCCCATCTTCCCAGCCGCTCACAAACACAACGGGAAACTCCAGCCCCTTGGCGGTGTGCAGAGTCATCAATGTGACCACCCCGTGTTCGTGGTCGGGGATTTGGTCGGCATCAGCAACCAGTGAGACTTTTTCCAAAAAGGCCGCCAGAGAACCAGCCGGAGCTTCGCCCTCAGCAAGTTCCAGATCTTCCACACCAGCTGAATTTGCCGCATCCGAAGAAAACTCCCGAGCCACTGAAACCAGCTCATTCAGGTTATCCAGGCGGGTGCCGTCTTGCGGATCATTGGACGATTCCAGTTCTGCTTTATAACCAGTGATATCCAGAATCCGTCCAATCAACTCGCCAAGATGCGGTTGGCCGGTGGCCTCATTGGTCATTGCCGGAATTTCTTCGCGTACAGTCGCGAGCATTTCGGCAAACCCACGCAGTGCGTTGCGGGCACGAGCGCTCATGCCCGCAACGTCTCCAGCTGCCGCTGCTTGCAGCGCTTTACCGAAGCTGATGTTGTGGTTCTCGGCATGCAAAGCAACCTGGCCTTGCGCTTTATCCCCGATACCACGTTTGGGAACGTTAACGATACGACGCATGCTGACGGTATCGTCCGGGTTTTCAAGCACGCGGAGATACGCGACGATATCGCGGATTTCTTTGCGCTCATAGAATTTTGTACCGCCGACGACCTTGTACGGGATGCCGGAGCGAATGAAAATATCTTCCAGCGCACGCGAGGCATTGTTCGTCCGATACATCACTGAAATATCGTTGTAGCTATAACCCTGATCGCTGAGCTCATCAATTTCGCTGGCGATAAAGCGGGCTTCATCATGCTCATTGTCAGCGACATAGCCGATGATGTTGTCACCATCGCCTTGGTCCGTCCACAGCTTTTTCTCTCGACGACCAGAGTTATTGGTGATCACAGCGTTGGCGGCAGTCAGGATATTTTGCGTCGAGCGATAATTTTGCTCCAATAAAATCGCCCGTGCCTGTGGATAGTCACGTTCAAATTCTTCGATATTGCGGATCGTCGCACCGCGGAAAGCATAAATCGACTGATCAGAATCGCCCACCACGCACAGTTCTGGTACGGCAATGCGCTCTGGTGGTTGGCCTGGATGTTCTGAGCCTGCGGTGTGCGCTCCCTTGTTACCAACCAGCGCTGCGACCAGAGCATACTGCGCATGGTTGGTGTCTTGGTATTCGTCGATCAGCACATGCCGGAAACGGCGCCGGTAATATTCCGCGACGGAGTCATGCTCACGGAAAATGCGCACGACCTCAGCAATCAGATCATCAAAATCCACGGCATTGGCCGCGCGCAAACGGCGCTGATACTCGGCATAAACTTCGGCGACGGTGGTCTCGAAAGGGTTTTTCGTCGTTGCCGCAGCAGAAGCCGCCGCAGCAGGTGTGTGCAACTCGTTTTTGTGATTCGAGATCGCGTTCGCTAATACCCGGCCAGTGAACTTCTTTAAATCCAGATTCATCTCTTTCGCAATCATGGACAGCAGCCGCCGGGCGTCGTCTCCGTCGTAAATGCTGAAATTTGTGTTTAGCCCGTCGACAAGCTGCGCGTGTTGCCGCAAAATACGCACGCACGTGGAGTGAAAAGTTGCGACCCACATGCGCTCGGCAATCGGGCCCACAAGCTGGCCGACGCGCTCGCGCATCTCGCGGGCGGCCTTATTGGTAAAGGTAATCGCCAAAATTTGGTGCGGCCCAACCCCACGATGCTGCATGAGATAAGCGATGCGGCGAGTAAGCACCGCGGTTTTTCCAGATCCAGCTCCAGCGACAATCAGCAATGGGCTTCCGGTGTGTTCGACGGCTTGGCGTTGTTGCTCGTTGAGGTCCGCGACGAGTTGCTGACTAGACAGATTGCTCGAGGTGCCGACACCATGAGAGCCGGCCTGTGCAGTGCCAAGCCCCGTCGTTTTTGGCGTAAAAATTCCGGCTGACGACGATTCAGACAGCGAAGAACTCGACTGCTGCGGTTGGAAACCGCCGAATTGGGAATGCCCAAAAAGCGTTGGGGCACCGTTGTCTTTATTTATGCCGTTGTCATTGTTCGTATCATTGCTGGCATTGTGGCGGGCGCGGGGCTGAAACGACGAAGAGTTCATAATGCCTCCAAACTACTATTTCACTGTCACATACGAGCATCGCAGTAGAATGCCTGGTATGGACAACGTGGCTTCGAACTTTTCTGTACGCACCCCTACCGGGACTGATGACCCACTTTCGGATAAAGAAATTGCACAATACCGCGAAGAAATCGACAAAATGAATGAGATCATCCTCGACGCGGTAAAGCGGCGCACTGAAGTTGCTCAGGCAATCGGCAAGACGCGCATGAGCTCAGGTGGCACGCGCCTGGTGCATACCCGCGAAGTGGCGATCATTAATTATTTCCGCGATGAACTCGGCAGCGACGGTGTCGATATTGCTAATGCGCTGCTGCGGTTAGGGCGCGGACGGCTGGGATAGCCGGTTTCACCACCCCGTCTCATCGCAACTTGTGTCATCGCGTCCTGGAGCCAGCGCGCTGCGCGATAGGTTTTCACTGTCTAGACCAAGCGGTATATGACGTACGTCGGCGTCGATAGTTTGCACCCATTCGCTGTTTTATATTCACACCTCATTTTTTAATTTTGTGGACGAATACAACAGGGTTTCTGCACGAAAAACCACATCATTCACCACACTGTCCCGCATCGTCCATTTTCCGTAGACCGCTTGGTCTAATAACGTCAGGCTAATAGTGCTAACGTGGCGAGAGTTCATGACGGTAAGCACCATCGCTTACCGCCGCTAACCAAGGAGGTTTCACATGTCTGATCTCACCCCGAACCACAACGCTGGCGAACCACTGGCACCTATTGACGGTGACAGCCTGCAAGCAATGGCAGACAAAAACACGGAAAATCCAGAGGGCGGCAAGAAGGTCATCCGTACCCACACCGAGGCAGACGGTCAGTTCCGTAACTACACCCAGGTCCGTGACCTGAAACCAACCCTGGTTGCCGAACCACCAAAGCTGTTGGGCGATGACTCCGCTCCCAACCCAACTGAGATCGCTCAGGCTGGTTTGGCTGCTTGCATCTCTGTGGGAATCCAGGCGATTGCCACCCACCGCAAGATCACGCTGACCAAGATTGACATCGACATTGAATCCGACATCGACATCTCGCCAACCTGGGGTGTAAGCCCACGCGAAGACGCCCGCCCGGGTGTCTCCGATGTGCGCGTCAAGGTCGATATTGACGGTGATGCAGAGCGCGACACCCTCGAAAAGATTGTTGCCGACGCCATCCAGTGGTCACCTGTCGTCAACACCTACACCCGTCCGGCAAATCTGACCCACGAAGTGGTCTAGCCGAAATCCTTTCTGATCACGCAGTCCCGGCAGCAATTCTCTAGCCCTGTCGGCCTGCGTATTTGCACTGTCGGCCCCCTGCAAGTAAGGCGCATCCCATGACTTCCGCTACCCCCAGCATTGAATTAGCCCCGCTCGACCTCGACGAGACTATCCGTGCGACGTTGCAAGAAAACGCCTCTGCCGTCGACAAGGGCGAAAAACCCGCCCGTTACGGCTTGGAGTTACTCGCCGAACACGGGCTGCTCAACACCGACAACCTCGTCTCGACGGTGCGTCTCGTGCGCGCTCTCGCACGCGAAGACCTCTCGGTAGCTTTCAGCACCTGGGCAGACTTGATGGTGCTGACGTACCTGCAGGCCGCAGACACCGAGCACCCGAAGCTTGTCGACGCCCTTCAGTCCGGCACACGCCCGGGCGTGACCGGCATGGCTTCGGTGTTCAAATATGCCGCTGGTGCTGGTGATCTGGATCTACAAGCCTCGGCGGTCAATGGTGGCTACAAGGTATCCGGCAAGTTGAAATGGGCATCAAACCTTGCCAACGATTCCATCATCGTCTCTGGCGCACACTCCGACCAGGGAGGACAGTTCTTGTTCGTCGTCGACGGCGACGCACCAGGCCTCACCCTGGGCACGCCATTCGGCCTGTTGGGACTCAACGCAACCGCGTCGGCCTGGGTCGAGTTTGACGAGGTCTTCGTACCGGAAGAACAAGTTCTGACCACCAGCTTCAAAGACTATCTGCCGCACGTTCGCCCGACGTTTTTGTTGCTGCAGACCTCCGAGTGCCTCGGCGTAGCAGAATCGGCGATTGCGGCAGCAAGCGGCAAGGCAGTCGGGATCAACGAAGTCTTTGCCGGTGATATTGCGGATACTTATCAAGAAATCACTGATCTGGTCTCCACCCAAGAAGCCCTTGCTGACCAGGCGGGTAGCGGGCAGCAAGTAGCATTCGCCGATTTGCTGCGCCTGCGTTTAGCTGCAGCACAGGCAGCAGTAAATGCCGCTAACCTAGAGATTCGAGTAGCTGGCGGTGCAGGCTATGCGAAGTCTTCCCCGGCTTCGCGCCGCTACCGTGAGGCGACTTTCATCCCGGTACAGTCGCCCTCGGAAGGCCAGCTGAAATGGCAATTGGCACGCGAAGCAGAAAGCTAGAAAGTGGCAGATCCGAAACCTCAATCGTCCAACACCGATTCGCCCGCAAGCCCGGCCACGTCGACAAGCACGGATGTGCCAAACTCATCTGGCAACTCCCGACTCAGCCTCAACGATAAATTGCGCGGTGCATCGGGTGCTTTCCCGAAAGGCACCACTATCGTCACAACGTTGCACGAAGGCAAAGACGCCGGAATGACGGTCTCAGCGTTTTCTTCACTGTCGCTGAATCCGCCGTTGGTGATGCTCTCGGTGGGCAACCACTCGAGCTCTTTGCCCAAGCTGGTCGAAGGTAACCCCGTGGCAATTTCCGTTTTGGCACAGGGCCAAGCTCCGCTAGCACAGCAGTTTGCCCGCAAAGGTATCGATCGCTTCGCCGGGGTAGAAACCCAGCGCACGTCTTTGGGCGTGCCAGTCATCTCGGGGTGTGCGTCGTGGTTTACCGGCACGATCCAATCGAAAACCCCGGCAGGAGATCACACGATCGTCATCGTCCACGTGGAAGATTGTGATTCAGATGCAGAAATTGCCCCGCTGCTCTATCAGGGCGGGGAATTCCATCGCTGGCCAGAACTCGGGTGGCGCCCCTCCTCTATTTAGTATTCGATTCACCTCGCACAGCAAGAGCAGTGCGTTTTGAACCTAGCCCGCAAGCACTTCGCTTGCGGGCTTTTCGCATTTCTTATCGCTTGGCAAATTCAGGAGAAATATTCAAGTTTCTTTATATAGATTTTTCTGGCGTGTCGAAACATTATTAAC
Source organism: Corynebacterium drakensteinense (assembly GCF_041224285.1). NCBI lineage: Bacteria > Bacillati > Actinomycetota > Actinomycetes > Mycobacteriales > Corynebacteriaceae > Corynebacterium > Corynebacterium drakensteinense. Next base: position 43,431 of record NZ_JAXOFP010000001.1, on the reverse strand, counting down.
ATCAGTAACACTTGTAACTTCAGTTGCATGAACTAACTTTGCTAATCCTTACTGTGATCACAAACACTACGCCGTTTAAATATCTGTACAAGGAGCCTTTTATGAGGATGCGTCGACACCTCCACCCTCGCCGCCCCCGCGGATTAACCCCTGCGATAGCGATCACGAGCACTTCTGCCCTCATCGTCGCTGCTGCCTTCGGCGGCAACCACGTTCTCAATACCCAAAGCGCTGGCGACGGGCCAGTGGACGCCACATTAAAGACCGCAAGTTTTTCCAGCGGCACCACTACCGTCGTCGATGATCCTGCGATCTCTACCCAGGGTGCCCACGACCACGGCCATGGCCACAGCCACGACGAACACGCAGCAGCTGAGCCCCGTGCTGTGCAAGAGTTCACTCAGGAGGAAGAATTCGATTCCTTCGCGCTCACGTGGGAAGGCGATCGTGACGTCCTCGCATTTTTCCGCGCCCAGGCGGCTGATGGTTCTTGGGGGCCATGGTTGGAAACACACCCACTGCCGAATCCCGACGAGGCTACTAAGCAGGGCACTGAGTTAATTTATGTTGCTCCGACCAACAAGGTGCAGGTCTCCTTGGCTGGTGTGGATCTGTATGGCAGCACCGAGCATGGTGAACATGACGAGCACGGTGAGCAGGCCGGGAACGCCGAGCACGGCGGGCACAGTGAACACGCTGAGCACCGTGAACACGCTGAGCACGGTGAACGCTCTGGCACTCCACAGATCAGCATCCCGAAAGCTGGGTTGGAAACCTCTGACGGCATCATCCAACCGGTAGCAGATTCGGCCCCAGCAGGAGGCTCCACACCGGAGGCAGACTCGGTTGATCTCGCACACACCCACGACGCCATCGGCACTGCACCGCTACCGAAAGCCGAAGAGCTGAGTGCAGTGTTCGTCAACGGACACGAAGGCGCGACCCCGGCTGGAATTCAGCAAACCGCAAACCTTGCCGTCGGCATGCCCAGCGTGGTCACCCGCCAAGCCTGGGGAGCCAACGAATCCTACCGCGGCAACTGCGGCCCCACGGGCATGGATTACAAAGCGATGACGCTGCACCACACCGCAGGAGTCAACAACTACACCCGTGAATCCGCTGCTGCCCAGGTCCGCGGCGCCTACCAATATCACACCCAAACGCTGGGTTGGTGCGATATCGGCTACCACGCGCTTGTCGACAAGTTCGGCACCATTTACGAAGGCCGTCGCGACGGCTTGAACGCAGGTGTACTCGGCGCACACGCGGGTGGCTACAACACCGGCACCTTCGGCATCGCAATGATCGGTAACCACCAGATTGCTCCAGTCCCACAACCAACGATCAACTCCGTGGGCCAAATTGCTGGTTGGCGCGCTGCGCAATCTGGCTTCGACCCTTCCGGAACCGTGTCGTTGACCTCCGAAGGTAGCCAATACGCTCGCTACCCTGCTGGCGACACTCGGACGTTCAACCGTTTCCACGGCCACCGCGATGTCGTCAACACCGAGTGTCCCGGCGATGAAGCTGTCAAACAGTGGGCGTCGATCCGCGCCGCAACCAACCAGGCGTACGCCAACGTGTCTAACATGATCACTGGTAACTCGGGCACGACCCCAAGCCAGCAGGGCCAACCATCCCCGGCCCCCCAGAACCAGCGCCCGTCGACGCCGAGCAACTCGAATAGCCAGGGCTCGAACCAAGGCGCAAACAAAGGTGGCCAAGATATCGCTGCCCTTGCTACCACGGCGATCGGTTTAATTGCCCCGATCGTGATGACGTTGCTGAAAAACTCGCAAACCAGCAGCCTGCCGGGCAACGCCAATAATCTTGCGCAAATTGAGATTTCTTCCGGGCTCAGCCTCGGCGAGGTCCCTGGGCTGGTTGGTCGCGTCGTCAAGCTGACCGGCGATTCAAATATCGAGCAAACTTGGGCACGTATCAACGCCCTCCTCGGTCCGGTGTTGGGCACTCCGATCACCGGAATCGGTACCGCCGGCGCTGCAGCTGGCTTCAACACAGACGTCGATTTTGCAGTCTTTGACAACGGCGTAGTCATCGATTCGGAAGAAACTGGCCCGCAAGCACTGTGGGGTGAAATCGCTCGCGTCTGGGCTAACGGCGCGGTCGAGTCGCTGGGCTTGCCGTTGAGCACGCCCGAAAACTACGACGGCACCAGCCCAGTCCAGGTGAAGTTCCAGCACGGTTCCATCACCTATGACCCAACCACCGGGCACATCGAAATCTCCGAAGACGACGATTCGCATAACCACTAGAGACAACTCTTGATCACCAGAGATAGCTCTTCGCGTTAGGCAGGAAGGGGCGGTTTCACACATGTGCACGCATTCACGCAGCCAACACCACCAGCACGGCCAGCACGGCCACCACAGACCGAGCCACCAGTGCGGCCATGACCACAGCCACTGTCACCACGGCTCGGCGACAGGCGCCCGGCTGGTGGCGGTCATTATGCTGACCAGCACCATTTTGGTGGCAGAAGTCATCGGTGCACTCTGGTCTGGCTCATTGGCTTTGCTTGCCGACGCCGGACACATGGCTACTGACTCGGTCGGCCTCATCATGGCCGGGCTCGCGCTATGGTGGGGCAAACGTAAAGCCACCCAATTGGCAACCTACGGCTTCTCCCGTGCGGAAGTTATCGCCTCTGCGTTAAACGCGCTGATGGTCATGGCGATTGCGGTGTGGATCGTGATCGCCGCGATCCGGCGTATCCACCACCCCGCCGAGCTTTCCGCCGAAGTCATGTTGACCGTCGCCACCATCGGCTTGGCTGCGAATTTGCTGGCCATGCTGGTGCTGCACAAGCCTTCGCAAGATTCGCTGAATATCAAAGGTGCCTACCTGCATATTGTTTCGGATATGCTCAGCTCCATCGGCGTCATTTTTGCTTCTCTCGTGGTGTGGGCAACCGGCTGGAATGGCGTGGATATTCTTGTATCCGTGCTGATCATGGCGGTGTTGTTGCCGCGCTGCTGGCAATTGCTCAAACAATCTTTCTCAGTGTTGATGCAGCACGCACCCGCCGGCCTAGATTTTGTGGCGATCCAGCGTGAGCTGCTGCGAATTCCTGGTGTACAGCGGGTCTACGATCTGCATTTGTGGTCGCTGACGGGCACGGATGCGGTGGCAACGGTGCACATCGTCGCAGCACAGCAAAGCCCAGCGCAGCAAGACCCAGCGCAGCAACAGGGCTATCAACACGAGTATCAGGCGATTTTACGCCACGTCGAAGACATTTTGCGCACGAAATTCGGTATCACCCGCACGACCGTGCAGCTGGAGTTCGCTCCCCCTATGAGCGAGCTTGTCGACGCTTATCTGCCACACTCGCACTGTTCCCACACTGCCCAAGCAGACCGGACTGGTGAGCACGCTGCCACCCCGACACGTGCTGCTGCACACCACCCACTCAGCACTGAGCACCAGGGCTGGCAACTGTGGGATAAAACTGCTGTGACATGCACGAGAAACTGGCGCGGCTCTGTCATACGCGGCCGTGAAAATCGGTATCATCTAACCACGTGAGTTCTTTTGCATCTATAACCACCACCCCGGAATGGCAGCGTCTCGAAACCCTGGCTAACGAGCAAGATTTTGATCTTCGTTCGTTATTCCAGGCGGATCCAGACCGCGCCCGGCGGTGGTCTTTTTCTGCCGGAGAGCTGCACCTCGACCTGTCGAAAAACTGGATCGATGACACCGTCCATTCGCACCTGCTCGCCTTAGCAGAGCGCGCGGGTCTGCACGATGCCATAGAACGCCTGTTTTCTGGTTCTCATATCAACAACACCGAAGATCGGGCCGTGTTGCACACTGCGCTACGGGCACCAGGAGCATTCTCTGCGCGCAGCGACGCCACAAGCGGCGATCATGACTTGCTTGTCGACGGGCAAAACGTCACTCGCGATGTCCACGCCGAGTTGGACAAGATGGAACGTTTTGCCAATTCTCTGCGCGATGGCACCCGGACTGGTTTTACCGGAAAGAAAATCCGCACCATCGTCAATATCGGCATCGGCGGTTCTGATCTCGGCCCAGCATTTGCAGCACTGGCGCTGCAGGAATACAACACCGCCGGAATCCATGCCGAATATGTCTCCAACGTCGACCCCGCGGACATGAGCGATACTCTAGGCGTGGTAGATCCAGAAACTACGTTGTTCATCGTCAGCTCGAAGTCTTTTGGGACCCAAGAAACCCTATCGAATGCCACGGCTGCCCGGCGTTGGCTCGTCGACAAGCTTGGCAGCACGGATGCGGTGGCCAGCCATTTCGTGGCGGTCTCGACGAACGAAGAAAAGGTCCGCGAGTTCGGCATCGACCCGGACAACATGTTCGTGTTCTGGGACTGGGTCGGCGGCCGCTATTCAGTCACTTCGGCAATTGGGTTGTCGTTGATGCTGTGTATCGGGCCGGAAGACTTCCGTCGCTTCTTGGCGGGATTCCACGCCATCGACGATTATTTTTACCGCACTGACCTGCGCGACAACGTCGTCGTACTCATGGGCCTGTTGGGCGTGTGGTACACGAATTTCCACGGTGCAGCCAGCCATGCGGTTTTGCCGTATTCGCAGCATTTACGACGTTTCCCTGCGTATCTGCAGCAGCTCACCATGGAATCCAACGGCAAATCCGTGCGTCGCGATGGCGCGAGCGTGGATTATTCCACCGGCGAGATTTACTGGGGCCAGGCGGGAACCAACGGCCAACATGCGTTTTTCCAGCTACTGCACCAGGGCACCCACCTGATCCCGGCAGATTTCATTGGTTTTGCGCGCCCACACAATGATCTCGCGTCCATCGATGGCAATGGCTCGTTGCACGATTTGTTGATGAGCAATTTCTTCGCGCAATCCAAAGTCATGGCCTTTGGCAAAACCGCTGACGAGGTTGCCGCTGAAGGCGTTGCTGCAGAGCTAGTCCCCCACCGAGTGATGCCTGGCAACCGGCCGACAACCACCATCCTAGCGCCACTATTGAGCCCGTCGGTATTGGGTAGTCTGATCGCACTGTATGAGCACATCACCTTCGTCCAGGGCGTGATCTGGGATGTCAATTCCTTTGATCAATGGGGTGTGGAACTGGGCAAAATCCAAGCCGACGCATTATTGCCCGCCATCGCGGGAGCAGATCACATCGATTCCGGCGACGCCTCCACGGATCACCTGATTCAGTGGTACCGCGAGCACCGAGAAAACTAACAGCAGGTCTGACCAGAGCCGGGTATTAGCAGCCAGGTATTAGCACGAGCCTCCTGGTACAAGCACCCGACACTAGCACCTGGTTGAGCTAAGCCAGCAACGGCTGACAGCTCGGACACCACCAAATGATGCGTTCGAGTTCGTCTTGCCTGCCTCCGTGCGCAGTGTCGTCCGGGCCACCTAACGTATCCGAAACGATCAGGCTGCGACACCGCCGGCACGGCCGGTTATTGCGTCCAAAAACATACGTCGTTTCCCCGGCGCGCTTGATGCCAGTAGTAACCCGCACCGGTTCGTTTCTGTTCGCCCACATGATGCGGCGAGCAATATCTAGTATTTCTGCCACCCGCTGTCTGCCGAGCGAGCCGACGGTGCTGGCCGGGTGCAGGCCCGCTAAAAAGCAAATTTCGGCGCGGTATTCATTGCCGATCCCCACCAAATTTGTTTGATCAAGCAACGCGGTGCCGATGGGGCGTTGTGGTTGTTGCATGATCCGGTGGATCACCGTGGCTTTCCCAGAGCCAGCTTGGACAGAGCTGGCTTGCCCAGCGCTAGATTGCCCAGTGTTTGTAGCTGCGCCCGCAGCATCCCAGTCGCCAGCCAAAATATCCGGGCCCAGCTGACCAATAAATTGCTGGTATTCGTCTGCCGGAAACACCCGCACCGTACCCAGCTGGTGCCCGACGACTTCGATATCCCGCGGTTGGTGTGCAAACCGGAGCACGACCCGGGCGGTATGCCCCGGTTTACGCCACCGGTCCCCCGCCAGGTGCATCGCCCAGGTTCCTTCCATCTTTAAATGCGTGGCGAGAATCTGGTCGTCGAAAAGCATGAACAAGTATTTTCCGTACGGCCAAATCTTTTCGCAGCGTGCACCCGTAAAATCCCGGGTGGCATATCGCGGGGTGCGAATCGAGGTCCGCGTCACCTGCTTGTCGACGAGAAACTGCAACCGCTGCGAAAGCTGCAGGACAGAATCACCTTCTGGCATATCGGGTGCTCCCTATCTATGTGCATATTTTAATTACTCAACCGCAGGCCCTTCGGGCTGAGTTTAGCTCCGGCATCGCGCATCGCCATCGCTAGCGGGGTTCCGAGGATAGCGGCACCATTAGCTTTTTCGATGATCAACGGGCGGATCCACTCGTCGGCAAGTGCTTGGTTTAACGCAGCAACCACCAACTGTGCGGGTTGTTCATCGATGCCTTCGGGCAGTGCATCGAAAAACGTCGTCAAGGTTTTCCCGCCCCGGCTCAGGTGTGCCAGGCACAGTCCGTCGGCGAGTATAACCAGCGCACCAGCCGCCCGCGCCGGCCGAGAACCTGCTTGCGCATTGTCGTGTGCGCCCACGCCATCGGCAGGTGGCCATTCCAACACGGCACCGTAGGGGTTCGCCGGATCAGTCGCTGCCAGCACGACGAGGCTGGGATCGGTGGTTCCTGAGGGCCAGCCCTGGACCTCGGGGGCATCATCAGCGCCGCGTAACCGGTCGACGACAGAGGGCGTGGAAAACTGCGCCGCGCCTAATCCTGCGATGAAATAGCCGCGCTGAGCTTTACCCGCAGCTTCGAATTCGCTGAGCACCTTGTATGCCAGGGCGAACCCTCCGGTGACATCCTCGGCGACCACGCTGCCACGTGTCACCACTCCGTACCGATCCAGCCAGGCCTCGCCCTGGGCCACCGAGCGCGCGGTCGCATCAGTATCCGGTGCTACGCTGAGCGCCCACCGGCCGACCATATCCGGCGGGGTGGTGTGACCCGGGCGGGCTAATTGGCCGTGTGCAAAACTCGTTCGCCCCATGCGCAGCCGCGAACGGCGTGGTTGCCGCTTGGACTTATGCGCGCGGCCAGTGCCACCGGCCAAGCGTGCACGCAGCGGGGCGAAGCTATCGGGGCTGACCAAGCCAAGATCCACCAGTTCCCACAACCCTTCGCGCACCGCATCGCTGCCGTGCAGGGGAAGCTGATCGACGATATCGGCGAACAAATAGCCACCACCGCTGCTTAACGTATCCACGATGGACTGCTGCACGACGGTCAGGTTCGGTCGTTCTGCATCGGCATGCGCGGCAGCGTCGGACAGCGGGGCGAGCTGCGCGGCGTAGTCTGCCGGCAGCAACATCACCCACGGGTCGTTGCGCCCGGCTTGGCCCGCCCCGCGGATCAGCACTTCCCCGTTGCTGGTGAGTTCATCAAGGTCGCGTGGGCTAAACCCAGGCACGCGGGCAGGCAACACCAATTGCTCCCACGCGCTGGCAGGCAGCCGCACACCGGCGAGTTGTTCCACGGCAGCGAACACGCCGTCGACACCACCGAGACCAGACGGCCTGTCGGTGATGTGGTGCCAGTCCAGCACAAACCTCGCAAAGGCCGACGCGCTCACCGGATTCAACGCCTTGCGAGCCGCCGCGAGCGAGCGTGAACGAATCTGTTTCAGCACCCCGGTTGCACAATATTCCAGCGCATCGACGCCCTGCCGGTAGTGGCCTTCGACCAGCTCACCGGTAGCGCTGAGTTCGTTGACGATATGCCAGGCACTCGAGATACTGATTCCAAAGGCAGCGACGACGTCGTCAAGCACGAACGGGCCACGCGAGCGCGCCCAGCGCTTCACCAACTGTGCTAATGCATCGCCGATGCTATCGGTGCTGGCTGGAACCCCCGGTGGCACGGGAATTCCCAGCCCGTCGCGCAGCAACGCTGCATCGGCGGCTTGCGCCAGGTACTCTTCGCCCACCATGCGCACCACCATGATGCGTGATCCCAGCTCACGGCGGGCTTGTTCAGCGGTAATTTCGGCATACTCAGCGATCCGCGCGACGGGAATCGGACCGATGCGGCGGAGCGTATCAGCAAGCTGTTCGCTCGTGCGAGCGCGACGTTGCGGACTAGTGTGCTGCAAGGACTGGTGGACTTCCACGATGACGTCGGCGTCGAGAAGCTCCCGCAGCTCAACGGTGCCGAGCAGCTTCGCCAGCAAGCTCGGGTCCAGCGAGAGCGCAGCCGCGCGCTTTTCTGCCAGCGGGCTATCGCCTTCATACATAAACGCGCCGGTGTAGTTAAACAACAACGACGACGAAAACGGCGAGGGCTGTTCCGTGGTTACCTCTGCGATCCGGATGGTGCGCTGGGCAATCGACTGGGTGACCTCGTTCAATGCGGGCAGGTCATAGACATCTTGCAAACATTCGCGAACGGTTTCCAAGATGATAGGAAACGACGGGTACTTTCTGGCCACATCCAGCAGTTGTTCTGCTTTTTGCCGTTGCTGCCACAGCGGTGCGCGTTTGCCCGGATCATAGCGCGGCAATAATAAGGCGCGGGCGGCACACTCCCGGAAACGAGAAGCAAAAAGCGCAGAATTTCCCACCTGCGCGGTGACAACGTCGTCAATTTCGTCGGGATCAAAGATAAACAACGACGCATCAGGCTGGCGATCGCCTTCCGGAACCCGCAGCACGATGCCGTCATCCCCAGCGACGGCTTGGGCATCCATGCCGGTGTTTTCCGCAATGCGCGCGCCGACCGCCAACGCCCAGGCCGCGTTGACTCCGCGCCCAAACGGAGTGTGCAAAACAACGCGCCAGTCGCCGAGCTCATCTCGGAAGCGCTCGAGAACCAGGGTCTTTTCATCTGGGATGATGCCCGTGGCCGCGAATTGTTCATCGAGATACCCCAGCAGATTGGTGCGCGCGCGTTCTTCCAAGGGGAGAGATTCAAGCGCTTGCTCGCGTTCGCGGTGCACCTGGCGTCGAAAAGCGCCCAGGGCCAGGCCCAGCTCATAGGGTCTGCCCAATTGGTCGCCGCTCCAAAATGGCAGCCGCCCAGTGTGGCCAGGCGCGGGAGATACCAACACTTGGTCGCGGGTGATGTCTTCGATACGCCAGCTACTTGCCCCCAGGGTGAAGACATCGCCGACGCGAGACTCGTAGACCATTTCTTCGTCGAGTTCCCCGACCCGGCGCGGGGTGGAGCGTCGTCCCGTGTGCCCGTCTGCAGTGTCTGCGGTTGTGCCCGCCAGGAAAACCCCGAACAAGCCGCGGTCTGGGATGGTGCCACCGCTGGTCACGGCGACGCGTTGCGAACCAGGCCGGGTGCTCAAGGTGTTGCGCACCCGATCAAAAACGATGCGCGGTTTCAGCTCAGAAAAATCGGTGCTGGGATACAAGCCGCTGGCCAGATCCAGCACTGATTCATAGACTTCGCGGTCCAGATCCCGGTAGGGCCAGGCGCGCCGGATGGTGGAAAACCACTCGTCGGCGTCGAGGTCTTCGACCGCCACCGCGGCAATAGTGTGCTGTACCAACACATCCAACGGATTACGTGGGATGTGGATCTTTTCGATCAGACCGGGTTCTACCCTGCCGACGGTCACCGCGGTTTGTACCAGATCTGCGCGGTGTTTCGGATAAAAATCGCCTTTGGATACCGCGCCGACGCTGTGGCCAGCACGACCTACGCGTTGCAGTGCGGAGGCCACCGACGACGGCGATTCCACCTGCACCACCTGGTCGACAGCGCCCATATCGATGCCGAGTTCAAGCGAACTGGTGGCGACGACGGCTTTCAATGTGCCTTGCTTCAACAGCGATTCGGTCTGGGCGCGCTCATCTTTCGACACAGAGCCATGGTGTGCACGGGCGATCACCGACGGGGCGGTTCCAGCGACATCCGTCTGCTTCATCAACTGCGCGGGGTCTCTGCGCGTCGGCGCCGATAGCGATTCTGGAGCAAATTCGGCGGCATAGAGTTCGTTGAGTCGTGAGGTCAGCCGCTCTGCGGTGCGGCGTGAGTTCACAAAGACCAACGTGGACGTCTGCGCCATGATGGTCTGATACAGCTCAGCTTCGATGTGTGGCCAAATTGATTTTGCCGTGGGCAAGGCAGAATCACTGGCAAAGGTGGAGTTGTTAGCCGCAGCTCCAGCGGTGCTTAAACCCAACGGGTCGTCGACCGTCATCTCCCCGATCGTCGAGGCTTGCTCTGGCACGGGTAGATCCGCCATGTTATCCACTGGTACACGCACCGCGAGCTCCCAGGATTTCTGCGCGGGCGGGACGACGATTTCTACGTCACGATCACCGCCTAAAAATTGGGCGACAGCTTCGATAGGCCGCACCGTCGCAGACAATCCTATGCGTTGCGGATCAGCTGCGATTCGCGCCAGGCGCTCCAGTGTCAATGCCAGGTGCACCCCACGTTTGCTGCCGGCAAGTGCGTGAATTTCATCGACGATGACGGTGCTGACCGTCGACAAGATACCGGCAGCTTTGCCGGTGAGCATGAGGTAGGCAGATTCCGGGGTGGTGATCAAAATATCTGGTGGCCGACGAAGCTGGCGGGCGCGCTCTGCTTGCGGAGTATCCCCGCTGCGCACCCCCACCGTCACCGACGGGGTATCAAAGCCCATGCGTGCTGCGACCCGCTCAATTCCGGTCAACGGAGCGTGCAGGTTGCGTTCGACATCAACTCCCAAGGCTTTCAGTGGTGAAATATACAGCACCTTCACCCCAGGTTTGTGGGCATCTACGGCCCGCGGGCCACCCACCGGCAGGCTCAACTGGCCAGCACCGCTGATTAAGCCATTGAGCGCCCAGTAAAAAGCCGCCAGTGTTTTACCAGATCCCGTTGGTGCCACCACCAGCGCATTTTTGCCTTCCGAGACCACCTGCCAGGCTTGTTGCTGAACTTCGGTGGGCTGGGCGAAGACTTCACGGAACCAGCCTGCCACCGGCGGGCTGAAACGGGACAGGACGTCATCGGGCATGACCACCACTCTACGGCTACAGTATGAGCCATGACAGGCGTGTTATCAGATATCCGGTTGACCAACCTTTTGGCCCAAGGTTCCGGCGAGATTCTCAAAGGCATCCGTGGGGTCGGTTTGCTCCGCGATAAAGAACTCGCCCAAGCCGGCGATGAACTCGCGCAAAACTGGATCGCACGTGTGCTGGCACAACACCGCCCAGACGACGGTTTTTTGTCCGAAGAAGCCAAAGACAACCCGGAACGGCTGGATAAACAGCGCGTCTGGATCGTCGACCCACTCGATGGCACCAAAGAGTTCGCCACCGGGCGCCAGGATTGGGCGGTGCACATCGCGCTGGTCGAAAACGGAGTGCCACTGCATGCGGCAGTGGGTTTGCCGGATCTCGGCGTGGTGTTTCGCTCCTCTGATGTGCGTGCGGTCTCGGGCCCGTTTTCGCGGCGCATCGTGGTCTCCCGCAATCGCCCGCCAGAGATTGCGCACTACGTCGGCAAGCACATGGGACTAGAAACCGTACGGCTGGGTTCGGCCGGGGCGAAGGCCATGAAAGTGTTGCTGGGCGATGTGGATGCTTATATCCATTCCGGCGGGCAGTACGAGTGGGATCAAGCTGCGCCCGTTGGTGTCGCACAAGCAGCAGGGTTGCACGTGAGCCGCTTGGATGGTTCGCAGCATCGCTTTAACCGCGCCGATACTTATATTCCAGATCTGCTGATCTGCCGCAAAGAGCTTGCCGACGAAATGCTCGGCCACATCGCAGATTATGCCAGCCAGCACGGCAGTTATTAATAACCACAGTATGCCGAGGACAGCAACTAGTAGGCTATAGGCCATGACTGGCCCATCGAGCTTTACTGACAACCAGACGGACAACCAGACGGACGACGCACGTTTTTCTCACGCCAACAATTCCAGCGCCGGAATTCCCACACCATACGAAGATTTGCTGCGCGATGTTTTAGCCAACGGCACCACCAAGCACGATCGCACAGGTACCGGAACAACCAGCGTGTTTGGCCGCCAGCTGCGCTATAACCTGGCGGAGTCTTTCCCGCTGTTGACCACCAAGAAGGTGTATTTCCACGCGGTGGTCGGTGAGCTGTTGTGGTTTTTGCGTGGCGATTCCAATGTCGGTTGGTTGCGCGAGAATGGCGTGCGTATCTGGAACGAATGGGCTGATGACGACGGCGAACTCGGCCCGGTCTATGGCGTGCAGTGGCGCTCGTGGCCCAGCCCAGATGGCACCCACATCGACCAGATTTCCCAGGCCGTGCAGGATTTACAGAACAACCCGGATTCCCGCCGCATGGTAGTCAGCGCCTGGAATGTCGCGGAACTCGACAACATGGCGCTGATGCCGTGCCATTTGCTGTTCCAGTTGTACGTCGCCGATGGCAAACTTTCGCTGCAGGTCTATCAGCGCAGTGCCGACCTATTTTTGGGTGTGCCGTTTAATATTGCCTCGTATGCCCTGTTGGCGCACATGTTCGCCCAGCAGGCTGGCCTGGAAGTTGGCGAACTGATTTGGACCGGCGGCGATTGCCACATCTATAACGATCACGTCGAGCAGGTCCGTGAGCAGCTGAGCCGTAGCCCCAGGCCTTATCCACAGTTGAAATTGCACAAGGCTGCGAGCATCTTCGACTATGATTTTTCTGATATCGCCGTCGATGGTTACGATCCGCACCCAGCCATCAAAGCCCAGGTTTCGGTGTAACGGCCATGTTGGGTGCAATTTGGGCGCAATCGCTGGACGGCATCATTGGTGATGGTGTGTCCATGCCGTGGCATGTGCCGGAAGATCTCGCGCATTTCAAAGACATCACCACCGGTGCGCCAGTGATCATGGGGCGCAAGACCTGGCAATCGCTCCCCGAGCGTTTCCGTCCGCTGCCGGGGCGGGATAATTACGTGCTGTCCTCGACGGCTCCTGGTCCGTGGTCGGCTGGTGCGGAGGTCGTGAACTCGCTTGACGACGTCGCCACGCTGTCCACCGCCTGGATCATGGGTGGTGGCAAGGTTTATGCGGCCACGCTTGGTGATGTGGACCGGCTAGAGATCACTCTGATGGGGGCGAATATTGGTAGCATTTACGGGCGAAGGGCTGTCTATGCCCCGGAGATCCCGGATGACTTCGGGCTCGTTGCAGACAGCGAATGGCAGGTCTCTGCCAATGGCCATCTGCAGATTCCGGGACATGAGCCCAGTGATTTACCACTGAAATATCGCTTCTTATCCTACGAACGAAAGGCTGCAGCCTAAATGTCTGACGTACAAACCCCAGAAACTTCCCAGCACATCACCGTCTTCGCTGCCAGTTGGTGCCCGTTTTGCCGCAAACTGATCGGCGATTTGGAAGCCAACGGCACCCCATTTACGGTGATCGATCCAGACTCGGAAGAAGGTCAAGCCAAAAACGCCAACCCCTGGATCGAATCCGTCAACGACGGAAACCGCATCATCCCTACCGTGCTGTTTTCCGATGGCACTTCGCTGACCAACCCGCCTGCCGCTGAGGTCGCAAAGAAGCTGGAAGAACTGCAAAGCTAATCGTCCTCGAGGCCGTGTCGACGTTTTTTCGGCACTGGCCTCAGCCAATTGCTTGACTGCGCTAGCTAGGCGCCCCGACGGCCACGTTGCCCCACCGAGGGCGGTGTGCGCTAAGCTATTGGCTGGACTGGCTGGCCAGAATCTTTTCTGGTCAGCGTTTGGCCCCAGTAGCTCAGGGGATAGAGCACGGCTCTCCTAAAGCCGGTGTCGGTGGTTCGAATCCACTCTGGGGCACACACTTTGTCTTGAGACGTCGTTCGTTATGTCGGCGATCATTGTGTCGACGATGTCTCAAGACTTTTTTGCTGAGAGCTGCCATCGCGCATCGATGATCGCGCATGGATGATTTAGCCCCCCCTTCCCAAAAGAGCCCACGATCACTCGCGTTGCACACCTGAAACAAATGTTACTGATGTTATTGTTGTGAAGATTATTCATTCCTGATTGGAGAAATCTCAATGAATGCTTCCCACAATCTCAGCCGACGTAGCTTATTCCGCACCACCGGCGCACTTGCGATAGCTGGTGCCTTCGCCACCGCTGGCACGGCACGCACTGCCCCGCTCGCTGCCGCTGCGCCGGGTCCGGGCCCTGTGCTCGGTCAAGTGCTGGACTATGCCGCGGGTGTGCCGTCGGCACGCTCCATCAAAGATGGCGGTTTTCTCGGTGCCGTGCGCTACGTTTCCGAACGACGCCCCGGTGCAGCATGGATGCTGGGCAAGCCCGTCAGCGCCACCGAAACCAACAACCTGGCGGCACTGGGGCTAGAGACTGCATCTGTCTACCAGTTCGGGCGCGCGGAAACCGCGGACTGGAAACAAGGTGCATTGGGCGCAGCTACGCACGCGCCAAAGGCAATCGCTTTGCACGTCAGCGCGGGTGGGCCAACCGGCCGTCCAATTTATATTGCTATCGACGACAACCCGAGCCGCAACGAGTATGACAGCTTAATCGCGCCATATCTTCGCGCATTCGAAGCTGTGCTGAAAACTTCCGGGTATTCCGCTGGCATCTACGGCAACTACAACGTCATCGACTGGGCAATCAAAGACGGCATCGGTTCGTATTTCTGGATGCACGATTGGGGTTCCGGCGGAAAAATCCACCCGCGCACCACAATCCATCAGCTGCCACAGAACAAGCAGAAGACCATCGGCGGCGTGGTCTGCGACATCAACAACGTCTATGCCCGGGATTGGGGACAGTGGAAGCCAGGCGTCGCGTCAGGAGCTGGCAGCACTCCCCCAAACACCAACCAACACAATAACCAGCCACGCCCACAAGGACAGCAGCAGAACGCACCAGGTCAATTCCCAGCTATTCCAGGTAGCACGACGCCACCGAACCTTGCCGACCTGCAACAGCTCAGCTCTGATCCTGCAGTACAGCAAGGTGCGCGCACCCTGCAAGAGTTAATCAAACTCGCCCAGGATAACGCGCACCTCGCCAAGCAATTCGGGCTCTAAAAGCCTAGATTTCCTAGGCTTGTGGCCCTAGTTCGTCCGGCAGACTAGTTTTCTGCTGGAACCGAGCGCTCTTCTGGCCCGTTGTATGCCGACAGCGGGCGGATCAGTGAGTTGTTTTCATACTGCTCCAAGATGTGTGCCGTCCAACCCGTGATACGTGCCATCACAAAAATTGGGGTGAAAAATTCAATCTCCAATCCCAACAGGTAGTAGGCAGGACCAGCCGGGAAGTCCAGGTTCGGCTTGATGTTGATGGAAGTGTTTTCTTCCATCGTCTTCGCCATGATGTCGTACATCTCGACCCATTTATCCGCACCGCCGGTGTTGGCCGCAAGCTTTTTGAACGCAGCTTCCATCGTCGGCACGCGAGAATCACCCGTTTTGTACACGCGGTGACCAAAGCCCATGACAACTTGCTTGTTGGACAACCGATCTTTGCACCACTGCTCGGCCTTGTCAGGATCACCAATCTCGAGCATATTGTGCATGACGGCCTCGTTCGCTCCACCATGCAGTGGACCTTTCAGCGCGCCAATACCGCCGGTGACCGCAGAATATACATCCGAGGTCGTCGAGGTAATCACGCGCGAGCTAAACGTCGAGGCATTAAACGAGTGCTCGGCATACAGGATCAGCGATTGATCAAAAGCCTGGATGGCTTCTTTCTGCAGCGCCGGGGAGTCTGGCTCATCCCCAAAGACCATCGACAAAAAGTTTTCTGCAAAACCTTTGTCTTTCGACGGTTCCACGTACCCTTTGCCTTTGCGACGACGAATGTCCAAGGCCACCGCTGTCGGGAACTTCGCGAGCAACCGCAGACCAATCTCCCGGATGTGGTCAGCGTCTCGGGTAAATGGCTGGTCAAACTGGCCAACAAACGAGGTGAAAGTGCGCAGAGTGTCCATCGGATGGCAGTTATCCGGCATCGATTCAATCAGCTGGATTTCTGCATCGGTCAACCCGCGGAGTTCACGTTCGGAAGCAGAAAATTCTGCTAGCTGTTCGGCATCAGGCAGCTCACCGTTCCACAGCAAGTAGGCTACTTCTTCAAAACTGCAGTGTTTCGCCAACTCCTGCACCGGATAGCCGGCATACGTCAGTGAGTTGGTTTCTGGCATCACCTTGGAGACCGCGGTGTAATCAGCCACGACCCCGTAAAGGCCCTTACGAATTTCAGTGTTGGTAGTCATGTCAAGCTCCTTTCTGAGCTTTTGCTAGAACGGCGATGCATTGCGTGCATGCCGGACCGATCAGTTAGATCACAGGTTCTGCTCCGGTGAATAGGTAAAGACGTCTTGGTCGAACGCGTTGTAATCCTCGTAACGTACGAGCTCATACAGCCGCGAACGGTGCTGCATATCGTCCAACCAGGATTTTTGGTCGCCGTTTGCTTGCAGGTCGCGCAGGAAACGTTCGGTTGCTCCCATAGCGACGCGGAATGACGAGACTGGCCAGATCACGGCGTTATAGCCGATCGATTCCAGCGTCTTGGCGTTTTGCAGCTCGGTTTTGCCGAACTCCGTCATATTCGCCAACAGTGGCGTGTCGACGGCCGCACGGAATTTTTCAAAATCTTCCGTAGTGCGCAGCGCTTCAGTGAAAATCAAATCCGCGCCAGCCTCGGCATAAGCCTTGGCACGCTCGATGGCATCATCGATGCCGTTGACTCCGGCGGCATCCGTGCGGGCACAAATCACGAAATCGTCGTCGCGACGCTGGCCAACGGCTGCCGAGATCCGGCGCACCATCAACTCGGTGCTCACCACTTCTTTGCCGTCGAGGTGTCCACAACGCTTCGGATTGACTTGGTCTTCCAAGTGGCAACCCGCCAACCCAGTATCTTCCAGCGCGGAGATGGTACGCGCGGCTGACATAGGTTCGCCGAAGCCGGTATCGGCGTCGACAAGCACGGGCAGTTCTGTGGCACGCGCGATCTGGCCTGCACGATTGGCGACTTCGGTCAGCGTCGTCAAACCAATATCCGGCAAGCCCAAATCATTGGCAAGTACGGCGCCGGAAACATAGACCCCGGAAAAACCACCGATATCCTCGATGAGCTTTGCAGTTAGCGGGTTGAAAGCTCCCGGCAGCGTGGTGATTTCTGTTGCTTGCAACGAGGCACGAAAGTTCTTGCGCTTTTGGTTTGCAGTAGTCTGCGAAGAAAATAATCCTGTCATTAGAAAATTCCCTCCGGAGTCTGTGGTGCCTGCGCGAGTACCTCGTCAGAAACTTGAATGTTGAGCTCACGCAAGTCGGTGAGATTTTCCAAGTTGTCGACCGCAGCCAAGAAGCGTTCTTGTTCTTCTTCGGAAACGATGCCCTCTGCCAAAGTGCGGAATTTCGCGCGGTAGTTCTCGCGCTCGAATGGGCGTGCGCCGAATGGGTGGGCGTCGGCAACGGCCATCTCATCTTCCACAACGGTGCCATCTTTGAAGGTGATCACTGCTTTGGCACCAAAGGCTTTTTCGTTCGGATCAGTCGAATGATAACGCTTGGTCCACGCTGGGTCTTCCACCGTGGAAACCTTGTGCCACAGCTCAACGGTATCTTCCCGCTGCGCGCGTTCTGGCGCATAGCTATCGATGTGGTGCCAATCGCCATCCTGCAGCGCAACCGCGAAGATGTACATGATGGAGTGATCCAGAGTCTCGCGCGATGCGTGTGGATCCATCTTCTGCGGGTCATTCGCGCCAGTTCCGATGACGTAATGGGTGTGGTGCGAGGTGTGCAGCACAATTGATTCGATATCAGCGACGTCCAAGCCCTTGTCTTCCAAGGTCTTTTTCATGCGCCGGGCCAAATCGATCGGCGCCTGCGACTGGTATTCCGCAGAGTGTTCTTTGGTGTAGGTTTCCAGGATCGCGCGCTTTTCTTCGCCCTTATCTGGCAGCGGGACGGTGTAGGTCTTGTCTGGCGAGTGCAGCATCCAGGCGATGAAACCGTCTTCACCTTCCCAGATTGGTGCTGGCGCACCTTCTCCGCGCATGGTGCGGTCTACTGCTTCGATCGCCATCTTTCCGGCGAAAGCTGGGGCGTAAGCCTTCCAGGAAGAAATCAGGCCTTTGCGGGATTGCCGGGTTGCGGTCGTGGTGTGCAATGCCTGGCCGATGGCCTGGTAAATAGTGTCGACGTCAAGGTTGAGCATCGTGCCGATGCCGGCTGCCACTGAGGGGCCGAGGTGGGCAACGTGGTCAATCTTGAACTCGTGCAAACAGATGCCCTTGACCAAGTTGACCTGAATTTCATATCCAGTGGCAATACCGCGGATCAGCGCTTTACCGTCCAAGCCCTTGTGCTGAGCAACAGCCAAAATCGGCGGAATGTTATCGCCCGGGTGGGAGTATTCCGCTGCCAAGAAGGTGTCGTGGAAATCCAGCTCACGCACCGCAGTGCCGTTGGCCAGGGCCGCCCATTCAGCGGAGTAAGTTCCATCGACACCGAAAACTGTGGCTCCCCCATCGCTGACCGGATGCGCTGTAGCCATTACCCGTGCCGAGGTGACCGGGCGGCGTACCAGCGAAGCCATTGCCACCGATGCATTATCAATCAGGCGGTTTTTGATCATCTCAGCGGTATCAGCTGGGACCTCAACGGGGTCAGCAGCGACCGTGGCGATCTTGTGCGCCAAGTGCTCCTCATACGGAAAATCTTCTGCGGAAGGCCGTGTTCGCACTTCGTGGTCGATCATGATGTGACGCGAATCCTTTCGGGTCTAAATATGATGTGGATTACAAACTTATCCTAACATCAAAGACCCGGCAACGGATTCGGAGTGATCGACGATCCCCAGGGGTGAACAGCGTTTGGGAATGCTAGTTCAGGTAGTCAGAAAACTGTTTTTCCACCGTGGCAGACAACTCGTCCGCACTGCCGGTGATCGCCGCAGCGGCTACGAAATCTTTGCCGAACGATACTGACGAATGCAGCGTGCGATCATCAGACCAGCCCCATTTAGACCCCTGCACCCCAGGAAGCTTCGCGGTGCCGAAATCCTGCTCATAGCCATCAGCTGCGACTGGCACGGTGTTTTTCATCATCTCCAGCAACGGGTGACGCGGATTGTCGTCTTTCAGTTGGGCAATGAAGCTGACGACGTCATAGGTCGAAGTAACCGAAAACCCCCAACGCTGGCCCGCTCTAGTAGAAAACAGGCGATACTCTTCAGCGATTTCGTCAATCGATTCCGGATACTGGGCCCATAATTGATCGGCTGCTGCGTCACTGGATTCCGTGATCATGGCCTCGACAAGTTCTTCGTCTGCTGCCGTACCGTTTTCCAACACATATTCGGCAATAAACAGTTTTGCCAATGACAATGCAGGCCGGGCCAGGCGGTCGCTCGTGCTTCCCAATTTGGTGTTATCCGAAAACCGGTACAGAGTGAACTGACTGCCTTGCAGGCTTTCGGCAAAATCGATTTTCTTCGGCCGCAAAATATTACTGTCCGGGGTTAGTTCCGTGCCAGACTGTGCTTTGCTCTTAGTGCCACTTGGGCTTGCAGAGTCTGCAGCCGCAGCAGCGCCGGCTTCACGATTGCTAGCGCTGTTGTCGCGACCATCGCTACTTTCGCCATCGCCGCGTTGTTCAGCGTCGGCAAGCTGCCCATTAGAGCTAACCGCCAAATGCGAAGCACTGGAACCGTTATGACTTCCTGCTACCAGGGCAATAATGATGGCAATAACAGCGAAGATCAAGCCGAACCAGCTCCACGCCTGGAGCCCGGAAAATTTTGAATGCATCACAACTTGGCATTTTACAAAACAGCCACAACGCACTGCGGCGATACCGCAAAAGATGCACCACAATAGCAAGATCCCTGAGCGTAAAGCTACGCTCAGGGATCTCAGTGTGCGTCATGGGATGATGTGATAATACACCATCACCGCGCTGCAAGCTGTGGAATTAGTGGTCCACAGGTGCCTCGACACCGACGCCGGTCATGGAACGTACTTCCATCTCTGCGGCGAGGTGATCCAGTTTGTCCGGCTTGGACAAGACGGTGCCCAGGTAACCGGCCAGGAAGGCCAGCGGAATAGAGACCAGACCTGGAGAGGTCAGCGGGAAGATTGCCCAGTCCGCACCAGGAACCATGGATGAAGGCGTACCAGAAACGGCTGGCGACAAGAAGATCAACAGCAGCGAGCTGATCAAGCCGGTATACATCGAAGCAACCGCACCATTAGTGCTGAACTTACGCCAGTACAGCGAGTAGAGAATCGTCGGCAAGTTTGCAGAAGCCGCGATAGCGAAAGCCAGCGAGACCAAGAATGCCACGTTTTGTTCCATAGCCAGGATACCCAGGATGACAGAGACAACACCCATGATGATTACCGTAATGCGCGAGACACGCACCTGGGATTCTTCCGAAGCTTCGCCGTCACGCAACACAGCGTCATAAATATCGTGCGCCACGGAGGCAGAGGCGGTAATCGTCAGTCCCGCGACCACAGCCAGCACGGTAGCGAAGGCAACCGCAGCGACCACGGCCATAAAAATTGGTCCTGCCAGCTCCAATGCCAGCAGTGGAGCAGCTGCGTTAGCGGTACCTGGTGCATCCATGATGGCATCCGGGCCAACCAATGCAGCAGCGCCGTAGCCCAGAACCAGGGTCATCAAGTAGAAAGAACCAATGATAACGATCGCCCAGGTCACGGAGCGTCGAGCCTCAACCGCAGTTGGAACCGTGTAGAAGCGCATCAACACGTGCGGCAGACCACCAACACCGAAGATCAGGGAAACGCCCAAAGAAATGAAGTCCAGCTGCGTCCAGATATCCGTGCCGTATTTCAGGCCCGGCTTCATGATGTCTTCTGCTTCATAGGCACGTTCTGCCAGGTACGCGGAGTTGCGGTGCGTTTCCACTGCCTGGTCGAACAGGGTCGTAAACCCACCACCAGCAATAACGAAGGTCAGAATGATCATGATGACAACAGCGGTCACCAGCAACACGGCCTTGATCATCTGCACATAGGTGGTGCCTTTCATTCCGCCGATCAACACGTAGGCAGTCATGACCAGACCAACGATGCCGACGGTGACGTACTGCCAGATTTTTTCATCCAGCCCCAGCAGAACCGACACCAGGGAACCTGCACCAGCCATCTGTGCAACGAGGTAGAACAACGAAACGAACACGGTCGCAATAGCGGCTGCCAGGCGCACCGGCTTTTGCCGCAAGCGGAACGAGAGCACGTCCGCCATGGTAAACCGTCCGACGTTACGCATTGGCTCTGCGACGAGCAGCAGAGCAAACAACCAAGCGACGAAGAATCCAATGGAATACAGGAATCCGTCGTAGCCGTGCAAGGCGATAGCACCAACAATTCCCAGGAAGGATGCGGCCGAGAGGTAGTCACCAGAAATCGCCAGACCATTCTGGCGTCCGGAGAACTGTCCACCACCGGTATAGAAGTCCGATGCCTCTGAGGTGGTTTTACCAACACTGGTCACGATTGTCATCGTGATGATAATGAACGCCGCGAACACGGCAATATTGATCAACGGGTTACCAGCGTCAAGGCCTTCGTCAGCTGCTGCCTGGGCCACGGTGGAGACGTTCGTGCTTGCTTGTGCAAGCGAAGCGGTAAGCATAGTTTAGCCCTCCATTTTCTCGCGGATAGCCGCCTGGCGCGGTTCCAGGTTCTTGTTAGCAAATTTCACATACATCCAGGTGATCACGAAGGTCGTAACAAATTGAAGGATGCCGAGTACTAAGCCGATGTTGAAGCCACCGCCCACTTCAATCGCCATTGCTTCTGGGAAAAACGTAGCGACAACAAGGAAGACGAAAAACCACAACAGCGCGATGATGATCGCAGGGAAAGTAAACCCCCGAAAGCGAGTCTTCAGATCAGCAAATTCTTCGGATTTGCTCATCTCAATAAATTCCTCGGACGTAGCTTTACGCCGGGGTTGATTGGAAGGAGCTCCTGCCATTTTCTCTCCTATTACTTCTGGTACGACGATTACACGTCACATTCCTGTTCACTTCACTGTGAAACACCACCCACACAATTGTGCGAGTGTGGCATTTTCCTGCGAATCACATGTTACCTTGCTTACAGTCTCAGGAATAACTTAACCCCCATCACAAGAAAGTTTCCTAAAAGAAATCACCCCCGATAGGTGTGATCACCTGCACAAATAAAAAACAGCCTCATCCCCCACGTGGCCCCGATTACTAGGATTGCTAGCTCTTGCGAGAACCGGGGCCGATGAAGCCATCAGCGCACAGACATCATTTCTGCAAAAATGCTGCATCGTCGCTGCAGCAGCGCACCGATGAATGAAATGGTTTTGCAACACGGTGTATCCGCGCTGCGCACACGCTTTCTACGTTTGGTGTGGAAACACCGCTGGGTCACCGAAAATACGGCCGAACCCCGGCAAACCGGCCAACCCATCAATCGTGGCAGTATCATCTGCTGACAGCTCCACGTCGATCGCCGCAGCGTTTTGCCGCAAGCGCTGCGCAGAAGAAGCTTTCGGAACCACCGACACGCCTTTGTCCAGCAGGTAACGCAATACGACCTGCGCTACGGTCGAGCCAGTAGCAAGAGCGATTTCTTCCAATTGCGGATTGTTCAGCACGATGCCACGCGCTAACGGTGACCACGCTTCGACACGAATGCCGTGCTTCTCGTTCGCCGCAAGTTGCTCTGGCTGATGGAAGCCCGGGTGCAATTCAATTTGGTTCAGGCTGGGCGCAACTCCAGTGGCATCGACAAGCTCGTCGAGATGCTCTGCGTTAAAGTTCGCGACACCCGCCGAGACAAGTTCATCGGTCTCTCGAATTTGCAACAAGGATTCCCAGGTCTCTACGAAGCGTCCGCCCTGCGGGTACGGCCAATGGATCAAAAAGTTATCCAGGTAGCCCACGTCGAGTTTGCGCAACGATTCTGCGAACCCCTGTTTTGCCTCGTCGGTACCGTGTTGATCGTGCCAGAGTTTGCTGACGACGTACAACTCCTCGCGAGTAACATCACCGGCATTAATCGCATCGTTGAGTGCCCGCCCCACCGCTTCTTCATTGTCATAAAGGCGTGCGGTATCGAAGTGACGGTAGCCCAGCTCAATCGCCGTGCGCACAATCGATGCGACCTCGTCCGGCGCAATTTTATAGGTGCCCAGACCAAGCTGTGGCATCACCGTGTCATCGTTAAGTGCATAATTCGGAATAGACATATCCCCCATGATGCCACTAGATACGCCAAAGGCGCCGTGATCGTGAGAACCACGGCGCCTATTTTTAGCTAGCCAGAGCCTTCAGCACTAGTTGCCTTCACCCACCGACAACAAGTCGATCATGAAAACGAGCGTGCGGCCGGACAATGGGTGTCCACCGCCAGCAGGGCCATACGCCTTGTCCGGCGGAATGATCAACTGTCGACGACCGCCGACCTTCATGCCCGGAATGCCTTCTTGCCAGCCGGCGATCAGTCCCTGCAGCGGGAATTCAATGGACTGCCCGCGATCCCAAGACGAGTCGAATTCCTGGCCGGTTTCATAGTCAACGCCGACGTAATGAACTTCGACGAAGCAACCTGCTTCGGCTTCCGCGCCATCGCCGACAACGATGTCTGTGGACGCAAGCTCCGTCGGTGCTGGTCCCGAAAATTCTTCGATCTCGGGTTTTTCCATTGCCATAATTCTCCTTGTGAACTGGGAAATATCTTCATCTTCTCGCTGAGTGCAGGACGCGGTGAGATTTTTCGTTAGCATCTACCAACATCCACGAGCGATCAAATGTGGCAGCCAAAAAGGCTGGACCTAGCCGAACTAGATCCAGCCTAGCTGTTAGCCACGTGCTCGCCAACCACGGCAAGCCTTCGACCTACGCGATTATGTTTAGCGCTGGTCCAGCGATGGCACGTCGCGACGGCCTTCGCCGGTGTAAATCTGACGCGGACGGTTGATCTTGGTCTGCTCGGTGAGCTGCTCGCGGTACTGCGCGATCCAGCCTGGCAGGCGGCCCATGGCGAACAAGACGGTGAAGAAGTCCGTCGGAAAGCCCATAGCGCGGTAAATCAAACCGGTGTAGAAGTCCACGTTCGGGTACAGCTTACGCTCGACGAAGTAATCGTCATTCAAGGCGATTTCTTCCAGCTTCATTGCCAGATCCAACATTGGATCGCCACCGAGGTGCTCGAGAATCTCGTGTGCGGATTCCTTGACGATGGCCGCGCGTGGATCGTAGTTCTTGTACACGCGGTGGCCGAAGCCCATCAGGCGTACGCCTTTTTCCTTGTTCTTCACACGGTTCATGAATTCCGTGGCATCGCCGTCGTGGTTGTTCTGGATATCGTCCAGCATTTCCAGAACGGCCTGGTTCGCACCACCGTGCAAAGGACCGGACAATGCGTTGATACCGCCTGCGATGGAAACAAACATGTTGGCCTGCGCCGAACCAACCATGCGCACAGTGGAAGTCGAGCAGTTCTGCTCGTGATCCGCGTGCAGGATGAGGAGTTTATCCAGCGCCTTGGACAGGACTGGGTCTACGTCGTATTTTTCAGTTGGGTAACCGAACATCATGCGCAAGAAGTTCGATGCTGGGTCCAGGGAGTTGTCCGGATACATGTACGGCTTACCCTGAGATGCGCGGTAAGCGTAGGCAGCCAGCATTGGAACCTTGGCCAGCAGGCGGATAGTTGCCTTGTCGAGCTGCTTCTCATCGAGCGGGTTCAGCTCGTTTTGGTAATAAGTCGACAAAATGTTGACCGAAGATGCCAGAACCGCCATCGGGTGAGCATCGCGTGGGAAGATGTTGAATTGCGCCTTGAAGTCCTCATCCAGCAGGGTGTGGCGCAGGATTTCGTTGTTCCAAGTGTCCAGCTGCTCTTTGTTTGGCAGTTCGCCCTTGATCAACAGGTAGGCGACTTCGTTGAAGCTGCAGTTGTTGGCCAAGTCTGCGATGTCGTATCCACGGTGACGCAGAATGCCTTCATCACCATCAATGAAGGTGATTGCCGATTCAGTCGAGCCAGTAGAAACGTAGCCTGGATCGTACGTAACATAGCCGGTTTCTCCGAGCATCTTGCCTAATGCAAGACCGGAGTTTCCTTCGGTTGCTTTAACGATTGGCAGTTCGTATTCACCACCAGGGTAGTGAAGTACAGCCTTGTCATTATTGTCAGAAGCCACAATGAACCTTTCGCTATTTGGTTGAATCGCAAGTTCGATACAAATTCGATAGTACGGAAAACGACTCACCTACGGCGGACCCGGCCAATTTCAGCCGCATCCTGGTGTCACTTACTCTACCAAACTGTGTGATGCCATCAACAATACTTGCTATTTAGTGGCTCAAAACTCTAGCCCTGTGCCGTGTGCAGGGCACTCACAGCCTATAGTAAAAGAGCACGCTTGCTGCGCACGCTAGACGCGAGATGCGCAGCGTGCCTACCGTCGAAAATCAGGAAAGGCCTTGCTTGGAAATGGATTCTGCACACCCTTTAACGTTGCCTGAACACTTAATCCCTTCGGATGGCCGCTTCGGTTGTGGCCCTTCCAAGGTCCAGCCCGCCCAGATTCAGGCTGTGGTTGACGGCGCCAACAACATCATCGGCACCTCCCACCGCCAACCGGCAGTCAAAAACCTGGTCGGCGAGATTCGCGAAGGATTGGCCACGCTGTTTAATATCCCCGAAGGCTATGAGGTCATCATGTCAGTCGGTGGCGCCACCGCGTTTTGGGATGCAGCAACGTATGGCTTAATCAAGAAAAAGTCCGGCCACTTGAGCTTCGGTGAATTTTCCGCCAAGTTCGCCAAGGCCTCCCAACAAGCTCCGTGGTTGGACGAGCCAACGGTCATCAAAGAAGAACCTGGCAACGCACCAAAACCGCAAGCGATGGACGGCTGCGATGTCATCGCTTGGGCGCACAACGAAACCTCCACGGGTGCAATGGTTCCAGTCACCCGCCCGAAAGACAGCGACGCGTTGATCGTCGTTGATGCGACTTCCGGTGCCGGCGGCCTCGAGGTCGACATTGCAGAAACTGACGTTTACTACTTCTCCCCACAGAAGTGCTTTGCCTCCGACGGCGGCCTGTGGTGTGCAATTGTCTCCCCCGCTGCTATCGAACGCATCCAGGAAATCAAAGATTCGGGTCGTTTCATTCCAGCATTTTTGGATCTACAAACCGCCGTGGACAATTCCCGCAAAAACCAGACGTACAACACGCCAGCCGTCGCCACGCTGCTGATGCTCAACGCTCAGATCAAGTGGATGAACAACAACGGTGGCTTGGCCGGCATGGTAGAGCGCACTCGTGAGTCATCGGCGATCCTTTATGACTGGGCAACCCAGCGCGCCGAAGCGACGCCATTTATCAGCGATGAGGACAGCCGCTCGCTAGTCGTCGGCACGGTTGACTTCGATGATTCGGTCGATGCAGCGCAGTTGGCAAAAACCCTGCGCGCTAACGGAATCCTTGATGTCGAACCATACCGAAAGCTTGGGCGCAACCAGCTGCGCGTTGGCATGTTCCCCGCCATTGAACCCGGTGATGTCTCCATCCTCACGAAAGCTATCGATTATATTCTCGATAACGGTAGCCAGAACCGGTAGTATTTTCTGCAGCTACTGCACACTAAGGAGTCAGGTATGCACCAGTTAGCATTCGAGGGACACAACCTAGAAGCGTCAGTTCTCTACTTTCGCGACGAGACCGGCCAAAGTTTTGAGCTACCCGTCAGCGAAGAGCTGCTACGCATTTTAGGAACCCACAAGTCCACCGGACCGTCTGCAACTGGTGCGCACGATTCTGCCGTAACCATCATCGACGAGGTTGCACCGACAACCGCCGATGGCCAGTCTGGCTCTGACAACACGCGCTCTGCGGAACACGTTGGTGACTCGGCACCAGGCGCAGACCACGGTGAGCAGACTGCACAGACTGCACAGACTGCTGCTTCCACCAACGACAACGAGAACGTTGGACCTGCGGAAGAGCACGGCACGGAGCACCCAGGTTCTGAGCGCCCGAACTTAAGCGCCGTTCCCGAAGTTCCGCACTTGAGCCCTACCGGCTCCACTGGCAGCACCGGCGCCTCGGGGGGTCGCGGCATACCGGATCGTGATCGTTCCCGCAATCAACCCATGTCGATGCGCCCGAACCAGATTCAGCAGCGCATCCGTGCCGGGGCGAGTGCACAAGAGCTTGCCGACGAAATGGGGGTGGCCGTCTCCCGCGTAGAACCATTCGCACACCCGGTAGTTCTGGAGCGCGAGCGCATCGCCGAGATGGCGAAACAAGCCCACCCAGTGCGCGATGGCGGTCCCGATCGTCTCACACTCTGGGAAGTACTCGCCACTGCTTTTGCCGCCCGCGGACACTCGCTCGCCGATTCACACTGGGATGCTCACCGCAGCGTCGCCGGTGAGCCATGGACGATCGAAGTTTCCTGGACCGCCGGCCTATCGCAGAATTCAGCACAGTGGTTGTTCCACCGGCACCCAACCTCGGCGGATACCGTCGAGCCACGCAATTCCGTCGCCGCTGATCTCGTTGATCCCGACTTCATCCAGCCAGTGCGCTCGGTGACGTCGCTGACCCGTTCGCAGCGCGTCGACGACGCTGCTCGCGATGCTTACAACGCGGGTTTCGACGGCATCATTTCTGGCGACCCGTTGGCAGATGACGAGCTCGCAGCGCACAAAAAACGCAAGCATGGTTCCTCGCACCCTCTGCAGACGGCGGACACCTCCCAGAACGCAGTCGAAAATTCCGACCCGATCAACGACGAAGAAGACACCCGCGACGATATCCCCGTGGTGCAAGAAGACGACGATTACGCCGCAAAAGAATCCGCCAAAAGAACGAAAAACTCGAACGACGGCGACGACAGCGACGACGATTTCTTGCAACATCCAGAAGCAGATACACCGAAAAAGCGCCGTCGCAAAGCAACCACCCCGCACTGGGAAGATGTCTTGCTCGGCGTTCGTGCCAACACAAAGCGGCCTCGCCGCTAACACTCACCATCGCATCGAAGGTTTCCCATGACGCAGTTTGAGTCTCACCAGCCGGGCAGTCCGGACCCACTTTCCGACGGTTCACAGCCTGCAGACCGTTCTGCGGTACTCACCTTGTGGTTTGTAGACTCTGCGGATAATCCTGCCGACGTCTTGGCGAGCAACCCCGTCGCCGATCGCGGGTTTGGCCGAAAATACCTGGCGCAAATGTATCCATCGGCGCCGATAACGCTGTTGGGGCAGTTCCCGCTGAATCGTTCTGCGCAAGTGTCTGCCGATGAGTTTTATATCGGCGCCTACCCGGGCGTCACGGTGGTCCAAACCATCATTGACGATGCTTTGCAATTATCTGCACTGTCCACCCAATTACGTAATTCGCTGCCGGCGACAGACCTCTACGCTTTCGCATTCAACGATCACACCGGATTTGGTGGAATCGCTCACTGGCACAACGGCGAGCTTTATCGCAGCCTGACAGCCACGCGCTATGCGACGTTTGAAAACGAAGGGCTTCCCGACGGTTTCGAGGCTCCACTGTGGGCCGGGGAGCGCAGCCCACAACTGGGCGGCATTGCCTTGCCGTTTGCACCGGCTGACTTGCTTGCCGACGCCCACAAAGCCTGGCTCGGCGTTAACTTTTCTGCCGACGGCCCTGATATCGATGTTGTCGGCTTCGCGCTCGATGGGCGTCCAGAACCGAAATTCGCTCGCGAACGCGGCGGCTCGCACGCACTGGTGCGCAATGACAAAGGAGCCACCGGCAATAAGACAGCCGCAGGCGGGCGCACATCAGCAAACCGTGCAACAGGTGCTGAGATAGAAAATTACGATGACTACGAAGATCACGCGGCACGAGCCGAACAATCTTCGATTACCGAGACTTTTATGGCGGGTGCCACCACCACCGCGCGGGTTCTCGGAAAGTTCAGTAAAACTGCCGCACGGCAAACCCGCAAAGGATGGGGCAAGCTGCGCGAACAACTGCGCCACCTGGATCGGGACTAGCGCCCGCTCATGCTGCGCCAGCGCTCGTAGAGACAACATGCAGCGGTGGTCGCGACGTTGAGTGAATCCGCCCCGGCAGCCATCGGGATGACCACCAAGCTATCGGCAGCTTTCATCGCGTGCTGGCTGAGCCCCGGGCCTTCCGCCCCCAGCAACAGAGCTACTTTCTCGTGGGGTGCCCCAGCAGCATCCACCAACCCATCGCGTAGCTCCACAGAACCGCTGCCTGGGCTCAGCGCCGCCACATGAAAACCACGGTTGCGCAATTCTTCCAATCCGTAGTGCCAGTCATTCGGGCCACCGGGCAGTTGCACGCTCTGCACACGTAGTGCCTGCCCCATCGACACGCGGACCACGCGCCGGTCCCACTGATCAGAGCACCCCGCGCCGAAGACAATCGCGTCTGCTCCCAGCGATGCTGCAGAACGAAAGATCGCACCGATATTGTCCGGGTCGCCTACCCCTTCTAAAACTACGACGGTGCGGGCACCAGCGAGCGGATCCGAATCGTGGTCTGCTTCAGCAGCGTCGCGGTTCTCGCTGAGAGCGCCAAGCTCGACTGCTGCTGGGCGCGCCGCCACCGCCAGTAAACCGCGGTGCAACTCAAAGCCGACGATCTCACGTAACAGCTGCTGCGAAAGTTCATAGACCGGTATTTCTCGGGTGGCTATCGCTGCCCACTGGCTCGGGTATTCCGCGGCGAATTGCCGCAGTTTTTCGGCACGTCCAAAAACGGCGTTCGGGGCCACCAACGAATCAGCCGCGCACATGCGTGCCACCGGCAGGGCACCGTCGGCAAGCACGACGGGTTCTCGCTGCGCCGGCACGTACTCGCCATGTACAGCAAGCTGCAAACGTGGCTGGCGATCCGGGCGCAGGCGCGGGTGATTCAGCAGGCGAATATCAGAAAACCGGCTGTCGTCTGGACTGACGTCGCCGTCATGCACGGTGATCACCCGTGGTGTCTGCGCAGAGGAGTTGTGCTTTGCCGTAGTCATGAAAATTTCGCGCAACTAGCCCACGACCGCACGCAGCGGTTCAATGGCAAAGAAGACAACGAACAGTGCGGTCAGCAACCACATGATCCAGTGGATCTTCTGTCCTTTGCCGGCGAACAAGCTCATCGCGGTGAAGGCAATCACGCCCACCCCGATGCCATTGACGATCGAGTATGTAAAAGGCATCACCAGGATGGTCAAAAATGACGGCAACGCGATGTGGAATTTATCCCATTCGATGTCTTTGACCTGCCCCATCATCAACACGCCGACGACGACCAAGACGGGCGCAGCTGCTTCCATCGGAACGATCTCATACAGCGGAGTCAAAAACATCGCGGCCAAAAACAGCAGTCCGGTAACAACATTTGCCAGACCAGTGCGGGCACCATCAGCGACACCAGCGGCGGAATCGGCATAGACCGTGTTGGACGACGACGAAGTTGCACCACCAAGTACGGCACCGAAGCCTTCAACTACCAGGGCTTTTTTCAGGTTGGGAAGGTTGCCGTTGTCGTCGACAAGCTTGCCCTGCTTACCCAATGCGGTCATCGTGCCCATGGCATCGAAGAAGTTCGCTAGCACCAGCGCAAACACCAACAGCGTGGCTGCCAAAGCACCGACCTCAGTGAAAGCACCAAAGATGTCAATGGCGCCGACCAAAGACAGGTCAGGCAATCCACCCAAAGAGTCAGGCACCGACGGTACTGCCAGGTTCCAGCCCGTCGGATGAGCCTCACCATCAGCATCAACGGACGGTCCGGCTTCCACGACAGCTTCGACGATGACGGCAATGATGGTGGTAGCCACGATGCCGATGAACAGGCCACCACGAATCCCGCGGACCATCATGAAACCACAGATCAACAAACCGAGTACGAACACGAGCGTTGGCCAGCTGGCGATCGAACCATCGATGCCGAGTTGCACTGGAACGGTAGTGCCAGCGGCATCCGGGATGCGGCGCACGAAGCCTGCATCGACCATGCCGATCATGGTGATGAACAAACCGATACCGACGCCGATTGCGGATTTCATGGCCGCTGGGATTGCGTGGAAAACGGCCTCACGGAAACCGGTGACCGCCAAAATGACGATGATGATTCCGTCGATGACCACCAAGCCCATGGCTTGTGCCCAGGTCAGGCCCTCCCCCATCACCAGGGTGACGGCAACCAGGGTGTTGATGCCTAAACCGGCGGCGAATCCGAAGGGGTATTTCGCGATGACACCGAACAAGATGGTCATGATGCCCGCCGCCAACGCGGTCACGGCCGCAACCTGCGGGATTCCGAGAACGGTGCCTTCCACATCCTCTGTGGTTCCCAAGATCAATGGGTTGAGGATGATGATATAAGCCATCGCGAAGAAGGTGACGACACCCGCGCGAATTTCGGATGGGATCGTGGAGCCACGCTCGCTGATGTGGAAATAGCGGTCTAGGAAACCGCGTTCAGTCTGTGCGTTTACTGTATTGAGTCCGGCAGTAGATTCTTCTGCCTGTGAAGACGGTCTTGTCATGCACCCCATTATGAACCACATACGGCACAATTAAATGCATGGGTCCCCTGACTATATTCACAGCTTCGCACCGTCGTTTTCGCAGCAGCGCCACCGCGCTGGGCTTAACTGCACTAATGCTGCTGACTTCCTGCAGCAGTGCCGATGAAACCGCGCAGACTGCTGGAAAGACACGTGCGGGCACACAGACTGCTGGCCCGTCCGAAACAACGACGCATACCGGCAGCGACGCACCGATTGAACGACTCGTGCCACGAGTGATTGCCACCCACCCGTTTTCTACGGATTCGTTCACCCAGGGCCTCGAATTCGACGACGATGGCTCCTTGCTGGTCGCCACCGGACAATGGGGGGAATCCCGTATCTACCGGGCAGACCTTGCTACCCACCGGGTCTCTACACAGCACAAGCTTGCCGACGAGTTTTTCGGCGAAGGTATCACCCGCAGCGGCGCTAGTATCTGGCATCTGACCTGGCAATCTGGTGAAGCATTCCAGCGGGACGCCGACACCCTGGAAGAGATCGGGCGGGCTCATTACGACGGCGAGGGCTGGGGGATTTGCGCCCGCGATGGCGAGTTATTGGTCTCGGATGGCACGGCGGTCGTCGACAAGCGTGACCCGGAAACCTTCGAACTACTCGATGGCGCAGAACTAGTGGTTACAGCCGGTGGCGCCGCCGTCGACAAGATTAATGAATTGGAATGCATCGGTGATGAGGTTTATGCCAACCGGTTTATGTCTGATGAGATCATCCGGTTTTCGGCGTTGACCGGCGAGGTGAATGCGATCATCGATGCCTCGGCACTAGAGAATAACGCCGAATCCGATCCTGATCATGTGCTCAACGGCATTGCCTTCGATCAGCGCAGCGGGCATTTCTTTCTCACTGGAAAACGTTGGCCGGATTTGTACGAGGTGGAGTTTGTGCCGGCGCCTGGCGCTCCATAGCTCTCGGCTAGGCGAGTTCGGCGCGGCCCCCGGCGAAAAGTAAGCTGGGAGCTATGGCTACCCGTAAAGAAGCTAAGCGAAAATCGCTGATTCAGATTTTGGTGCTGATCGTCGCCGTCGCGGTGGTTGCGGTCGCCGCCTTGGTGTTCCAAAACTGGTGGACGTCTCGCCCCGGGCCAGAGCCGGACAATATTACTTTGCACGCCAGCGTCGGTGATCGGGAGATTGAGGTTAGCCCGTATTTAGTGTGCGAATTGGGTGAGGAATGCCCCGAAGCAGAAGTCAATGAGTTGCTTGTCGACGCCGACGAAACCTTGCACATTGATATTCCGAAAGAAATCTACAGCACACAGTGGCGGGTACTACAGATTTACGACGACCCGGCCGCCAACGACGAAGTGCTGCACGGCGCCTACGACACCGATTCTGTCGAAATTGACGGGTCGGCTGGCGATGCCCGTCTGCTGGTCGTGGAGATCTCTACGGTGTTGATAGGCACCGATGATGACGGCGAGGAGTCTCCGTATTCAGTCGTGTGGTCGATCTCCACGATGAAAGACGAGCAGAACTAGCTCCCCGCCCCGGCCGAGCAGCCGGGTACGGAATTAGCTATCAAGGTCTTTCGCGATTGCGCGCAGAATCTCCGAAACGTGGCGCCCGGTCTTGCGGTCTGGGTAGCGACCATTTTCTAAGGCTGGCTGCACTTGGTTTTCCAACACCGTCATGACATCAGACACCAGGGAATGCAGCTCTTCCGGCTTGCGGGCGATTCCGGCTTTACGGCGCGGGTTATCGAGCACTTTAACGCGCAGCGCTTGCGGCCCACGTCGGCCAGCAGCGAAATCGAATTCGATGCGCTGGCCTGGTAATAGCTCGTCGACGCCTTTGGGCAATACATTCTTGCCGACGAATACGTCTGCATCTCCCGGGTTGGAGGCGAAACCAAATCCCTTGTTAGCGTCGTACCACTTCACTTTTCCAATCGGCACGATCGTCACCACCTTCGATATTCTTGCTCATTGTTATTTCTCATTGGTTATTGCTTATTGTCTGCTGCTCGACACTGCGTAAAGGCTCCATTATATCGGGCAATTATTTTCTGCACCAACTACACTGCGACGTGATTTTTCCCGCATCGCGCGCGGCAAAAACACCCCAAAATCAGCCGATGAGCAAGCACCTGAGATTTTATGTGTTTCAGTTCACAATTAACCCTGAACTGCGATTTTGCGGATTTTTCATTCACATTCACCACATCATTCACGAATTTGTATCCAATTTTGCGCCAAAGCGTGACACATTCGTTATAAATCGCTAGTGTTTCTAGACAGGCACACGGTCAGCTTCGCGCACCTGCACCAAACAAGTCCGCACGACGAACCCGAGCAGGGCGCGATCATGGCCATTACGATTTGTGCAGCAATCGTCACACACGGGTTCTGTATGCGGCACGAGGAGAAATCCAATGGGACGCCACAGCAACGTGAAGAGCAAGCGCATCACCAAACTTGCAGCAGCCACCGCCGCCGTTGGCGCTTCTGCTGCACTATTCAGCCCAGCTGCTGACGCTGCCCCGATCTCCGACTGGGAGCGCTTGGCGCAGTGTGAATCAAATGGCGACTGGTCCATAAACACCGGAAACGGCTTCCACGGTGGTCTGCAGTTCACTAACTCCACCTGGCACGCATTCGGCGGCGGACAGTTCGCGCCGAATGCACACCAGGCAACCAAGTCGCAGCAGATCTGGGTTGCAGAACGCACTTTGGCCGGACAAGGCTGGGGCGCATGGCCTGCCTGCTCCGCAAAACTGGGCCTCAACTCGGCTCCTAACCTGGACCGTTCCCCTAACGGCGGCGCCGCACCAGCTCCTGCCCCAGCACCGGCTCAATACGCCGGTCAGCGTGAAGCCGCTGCCCCAGCAGAAAACAATGCATTCCAGCCGGTAGAGGATCTGTACCAGCGCATCGAATCCACCCTGGCTGAGCACGGCCTGGCTGTTCCTGCTCCGATTACACAGGCTTACCAACACGCCCTGGCACAGGCCAAGGGGGCCGTTGCTGGCGCCCCCAGCGTTGAGGCCTTCTACCAGGCCAACGCTGGCGCCATCGACGCCATCTTGAACCTGCGCTAAACCGCAGCTGGGTCTCAATCCAGCACGAAAAACCTCCAGCCCCTGAGTTTTCCTCGGGACTGGAGGTTTTTACTATCGTCAGTACGCGTTATTTATTAATGCGTGTGTACGGGTGCACGTAGTTCAGTTTTTCGGCGGGAATTGGCAGAACCAAATCATCACCGAATGGGCTCGATGCGCCGGTCAATTTCGAATGCAGCTCAGTGACCGGGTGATCACCGTCTTCCAGGTGAGTCGGCCATGCGGGGTTGAATTTTTCTACGTTTGCCATAAACCTTATTCTGCCAAAAAATTCTGCAAATAGTAAGCGGAACCACCGCAAAATTCAGCAGCGTAAAATCTGGCAGTACTATGGCTGATCATCCAATTATGCAAGCACCTGCACAGCACCTCGCACAGTGGCTACTCTCACGCACAAATCAGCAGCTCACGGAGATTTTGCAGGCGCGTGACGACGCCGGGATTCCGGAACCACGCGATATGCACACACTCGCGCACCGACTACTTCTCCCAGCCTCACTCGCCCGCGCACTAGAACAGCGCAATGCTGCAGAACTCGCAGTACTTGAAGCCTTGCTTACTGCCGGTGCGCACACGCAGCCAGTCAGCCATGACCAACTCCTTGCCGCCGTGCGTGGCACGCAACTAGATAAAACGCATGTCGATAGCGCCAACAACACCGTCAGCGCCACCAGCAGCGACAGCGCCGCCAGCGCCAGCACAAGCAGTAGTGACACCAACTCAGTGCTTTCGCACACCCTGCACCATTTGCACTCCACAGCCCTCGTGCTGAGTTATCCGACAGACGATGCGCAGGCGGTGTCCTACTGGGTCCCGGCACGGATTCACAGCTTGCTGTCCCACCGTGATCGCCTTTTACACCAGCGCTCGGTCAGCCCGGATACCATCGCTGCCCTTCCCGAAAAACACCAGGAAATTTTGCGTCGGATTCACGCTGGCGGTGGACTCGGGACCACGAAGCATGCCGATAATGCAGATCCGGACCATCCAATCTCGCAGATGATTGCCTCGGGGGTGCTCTACCGCGTTGCGGATGCGACGGTTGCTCTACCGGTCGCCGTTGCCCGTATTCTCAGCGGCGTTCCTGCCACCGATGTGCAGCTACTGCCCTCGGCCCGCATTGCCCCAGCACTGTGGGATGACATCACCACCGTGTTGACCGGCTACGGCACTGACGAAGCACCCCAGACTAGCGGCTCCAACCGCACGATTGCCACGAACCAAGCAGGAACCGCAGCAGGTCTAGAAGCCTGTCGCGAAATTTCTGGCCTGCTGGATTGTCTTGGCGAACAGCCAGTCTCGCTGTTAAAAAACGGTGGCCTCGGGCAACGCAGCACCAAGCAATTATCCCAACGGCTCGGTATCTCGCCCCACGACGTTGAGCGCACGGTCGCTATCGCACACGCAGCAGGGCTCGTCGGCACCGGGGAGCCGAAACCATTGCCTGCCGACGGCGAAGGCAACTACCTTGCACCGACCCGGCACGCAGATGACTGGCACGATGCAGATCTGGCGACTCGGTGGTCGACCGTATTGCGCGGATGGCTCGATTCGCCGTGGCCATGGTGGCAAGTGTCTTCCGGCACTGAGGCGCAGCAACGTCTTCTGCACCCAGAATTTTCTGCGCACCGACTGCTTGCGTTCCGCCGTCTCGCACTACACACTTTTGCTCGCAGCAGCGCCGAAACCCCGACGTCGGAACTGGAATTTTGGCAAGATGTGCTGTTTTTACACCCGAAGCAGATCACCCCTGCTAGCCAACCTTTGCTCACTCCCTTGCTGCGCGAGGCCGAATGGGTCGGAGCGATCAACGATGGGGTTCTCACTGCCCCTGCGGTGGCGGTGCTTCTCGACGACGCCACCGCACAATCTGGGCAGCGGCCCGAGGCTGTATTAGATCCAGCGAGTTCCGTGGATCCCGTCACCGCCGCAGCACAGCAGCTGTGTCCAGCACCCGTGAGTGAATTTATCGTGCAAGCAGACTTCACGATCATGTGCCCCGGACCATTAGAGCCAGCAGTACGTACCGAGCTAGAGCTGTGTGCGAACATGGAATCACCAGGCTTGGCTAGCTTGTATCGCCTAGAAGAATCATCAGTGCGCCGGAGCCTGGATGCGGGTCGATCAGGTGAACAAATCGTGGAATTTTTGCGCAACCATAGTCTGACCCCGATGCCCGATGGCATGATCTCCGTCATCCGTGATCTAGCCCGCCATCATGGTGGATTACGCGGCGGACCGGCCGTGTCGTATCTGCGTTGCGAGGATCCTGCCACTCTAGATGTGCTCGAACATTCTGCGGTGGCTGCAGAATTGTCCATTCACCGGATCGCTCCCACGGTGGTGATATCGCAACGAACCGTGGCATTCGTCGTCAAGGCGTTGGCCCAGCATGGTTTTTATGCCGTCGCCGAAGACAGCAATGGGCATGGCGTCGATATTCGTCATACTCCGGCGCGGGTACCACTGCCCCGCGCCAAAGCGGCATCTGCGCCGCGGTTACATCGCACTCGGATTACTGCTATCGTCGACAAGCTCACTGCCGGTGCCCCCGAAGTGCATACGGATACCAGCCCGGCGGAGATCAGCAACGTCATCGAGCTTGCCCAGCGCAGCCGACGCACGGTGGTGTTGGGCTATGCCACGAAGAGTGGTCAGCGTAAACAGGTTCGTGCACAGGTGTTGTCAATTTTCGGCGGGAATGTGGATATCCGCGTGCGCGACACCGGCTCCGGGGATGGCCTGAGCGATGGCGGCGACGGTGACGCGCCGGATACTCATGCAGGCAGTGGTGAACAGGTACGACGGATTCCGCTGCACCGCATCATCGATATCACACAGGACGATTAATTACGCCACCAAGATAGAAACATTCTGGTGCCCGCATTCTGTACACCCCTTGGCTGGGTCGGCAAAACCGATGTGGTGGCAGCGCTGGCACTCAACAACAGCATCAAAAACTCCTGGCACGGATTTCTCCTCCCGAACGGCAGAAAACGTAGTTCTTAAGCAGTTCTGCTTTGTACACCTGTCTTTTTGCGGTTGTGTTAACGACCGTACACGGAGACAGCGCACCAGCGCCAAGCACCCGTCTAGCAGCGTCAAGCGAGTACCATGGGCACGACTGTCTGTGTGAGAAAGGAGCAATCCGTGCCCTTAGGCGATGGTCCGTTGATCGTGCAATCAGATAAGACCTGTTTGCTCGAAATCGCCCACCCACAAGCCGATGCAGCGCGTGTTGCGCTCTCCCCGTTCGCGGAGCTCGAAAAAGCCCCCGAGCACGTGCATACTTACCGCATCACGCCGCTCGCGCTCTGGAACGCACGCGCGGCCGGCTTCGATGCCGAGCAAGTCGTCGATGTTCTCGAAACCTACTCCAAGTTCCCCGTGCCGCAATCGCTGCTCGTCGATACTGCAGAAACCATGTCGCGCTACGGGCGCCTGCGCCTGCACAATCACCCGACGCAGGGGTTGATCTTAGAATCTGCCGAGCGCGCGGTGCTCGAAGAAGTCTCCCGCCACCGCGTGATTGCAGGCATGCTGGGCACACGTATCGACGAGTCCACCTTTTCCGTGCCTCCATCCGAGCGTGGCCGACTCAAACAAGAGCTTCTGAAACTCGGGTGGCCCGTCGAGGATTTGGCTGGCTACGTCGACGGCGAAGCACACCCTATTTCTTTGTCGACGGCCAACGTCGACTGGCAGTTGCGCGACTACCAGCGTTATGCCACCGAATCGTTTTGGCAAGGCGGCTCAGGTGTGGTCGTCCTGCCGTGCGGGGCGGGCAAGACAATGGTGGGCGCAGCGGCGATGGCGAAAGCCCAAGCCACCACCTTGATCTTGGTGACCAGCACAATCGCTGGCCGGCAATGGCGCGATGAACTGATACGCCGCACCAGCCTCGAAGCACACGAAATCGGTGAGTATTCCGGGGAGAAAAAAGAAATCAAGCCAGTCACCATTGCGACCTACCAAGTGGTAACCCGCAAAACCCAGGGC
Organism: Corynebacterium drakensteinense; assembly: GCF_041224285.1. Taxonomy (NCBI): domain Bacteria; kingdom Bacillati; phylum Actinomycetota; class Actinomycetes; order Mycobacteriales; family Corynebacteriaceae; genus Corynebacterium; species Corynebacterium drakensteinense. Next base: position 4,819 of record NZ_JAXOFP010000001.1, on the reverse strand, counting down.
GAATACCGCGCACTCGAACTGTTTGATTCCCGCGATTGGGGGCTCATCATCTATGACGAGGTACACCTGCTTCCCGCTCCGGTGTTCCGCATGGCAGCTGATTTACAGTCGCGACGTCGCTTGGGGTTGACCGCAACGCTGATCCGTGAAGATGGCCGCGAAGGCGACGTCTTTTCCCTCATCGGCCCGAAGCGTTACGACGCACCGTGGAAAGAGCTGGAAACCCAAGGTTTTATCGCTACCGCAGAATGCATCGAAGTGCGCGCAGACATGCCGACCGCCGAGAAAATGGAATACGCTACCGCGGCGCCAAAGGATCGCTATCGCTTGGCTGCCTGCTCTTCGGTGAAGTTTTCGGTCGTCGACAAGATTTTGGACAAGCATCGTGGCAAGCAAACCTTGTTGATCGGCGCCTATATTGACCAGCTCAAAGCCTTAGCAAAACGCTGTGATGCCCCGCTGATCGATGGTCGTACTTCAGCGGCAAAGCGCGAGCGCTTATTCGCGAAATTCCGTGCCGGGGAGATCACCACGTTGGTGGTTTCCAAAGTGGCAAACTTTTCGATCGATCTACCGGATACTGCCGTGGTGGTGCAGCTTTCTGGCACTTTCGGCTCCCGGCAAGAAGAAGCGCAGCGGCTCGGTCGCCTGCTGCGTCCGAAATCGACCGGCGAAGTGGCCTATTTCTACACAGTGGTTACCCGCGATACGGTGGACGCGACATTCGCCCTGCACCGACAGCGCTTTCTCGCCGAACAGGGCTACGGCTACCGCCTGGTCGATGCCGCCGATATTCCATCATTAGAGCTTATCGACGAATAACTGCGCAGCTACGCAGCACACCCGAGCACCAAAAACAGACTAGAACAGACTAAGGAACTGGCTAAGGAACAGATCATGGCAATGAAAGTATTCAAGTTCGACGTCGATGAGGCATTTGCGAAACAACACAATGAGATGTTGCGCGATTCACGGCGGCTGATGGTCTCTGGTCTTCTGTTCGGCGGCATTTTGTTGGCGGTCGGAATTTTGATTGGCGTGTTCGTTGAGCCGGTGTGGAGCATCACCGTCGGCATCGGTTTAGCGTTATTCGGTATCTTGATGGCCATCGTGGGTGTCGCCGGTTCGAAGAAAGTCGGTACGGCCCAGCAGCTCTATGATCGCTACCCGCTCGCACCGGCCATCGTCGCCAAGGTCAATGAGCGGGACATGGTGGTGATGGCTTTGGTCAATGCAGCGATTGATCCGCAGGCGCAGCCGCAGCCTGCTCTCGCGCTGCGTACCGTGACGAATATTCCTGGTCTTGAGCACAAAAAAGTTGGTGCGCAGGTTCCGGTTGCCGCGGTATCTGGTCGTCTGCAACGTAATGCTTCAGGACCAGACACGTGGGGACAGATTAGCCCCATGCCAATTGCCTGGGGCACGCCAGATGCAGAGGTTGTGCGCATCGCGCGGACTTCGATCCCCCACGACCAGTGGACAAAGCTGCAGAAAAACCTGGATCGTTTAGAAGAAGTGCAAAACACAAGGCTCGACCTGCTGCTTTTGGATTAAAGCCAGGATTTCGCAGGCATTTGCGAGTTCATCCGCAGGTTAACAAGAGTTCACACAGAAATCAGTGTGACGTAACCCGCAAGTTATCCCACCACGGCACACTGTGTGTTGCCACATTGAGAAATCGAGAAGGGACACAATTTCGTGGTGGAACTTACACGGACGAACCATTCATTGATTGCGGCGGCCAGCTGCACGCTGTTGCTGGCCGGATGTTCCGCACCTGCCGAAGACAGTGCTGCTGATTCTTCCGCTGCTGATTCAACCGCCACTGCCGAAGCCATGACCGCCGAGATTGGTTCGCAGACGGTGCAGCTGACCGAGCACAAGCCTGCGGTCGCTCCGGTTGCAGAAAATAATGAGCCCAACCGCATTGCGATGAATTTGCCGGAAGATCCTTCGACGGAGATGTCGTTCAACTGGTACACCACCGACGAGATCGAAGACTCGGTGGTTCGTGTTTCCAAGGATGCAAGCATGGCGGAGCCTGTCGAATTCCCCGCAGAAACCCAGGAAGCCACCAGTGAGTACGCCGAGCGCGATGCCGACGGTTTTTATATTTACGCTGACGTCACTACTGACGACGATGGCGATTTTCTTCTCGACGATGAAGGCAAGCCGGAAGAAATTCGCGGATATTTCACTGATGAGCAATTAGACCGCAGCAACAAGGAATGGACCGGTGGAGGGTCCAAGCTGGGCTATCTCGAGCTGCACAACGTTACTGAATACACCAATAAGGCCACGGCCACCGGCTTAGAACCAGGGACGGAGTACTTCTTCGAAGTCGGATCAGAAACAGAAGGCTTTTCTGACGTCGGTAGCTTCCGCACCTCTGCTGCTGATGCAGAGGAGTTTAGCTTTATTCATTACACCGATACCCAAAACGCCTACTGGAATGCGAATGTGAACAACGAAGCCGAGTACGGTGCTAACACTCTCGAGCTAGCCCGTGAAACCGCACCAGAGGCGTTGTTTGCGTTGCATACCGGAGATTTCGTGGAAACCGCGAGCGTGGAAGACGAGTGGGTCGATAATCTGGATTTCGCCCGCGAATCCAACCTGCACCTTCCGCACGCGTATACCCCGGGTAATCACGATGAATACAACTTGATTTACCACGATGACAAGGACCTGACGGCATTTAACGAACACACCAACGTGCCGGTCACCAACGAGGCTGTCACTGGTGGTTCATATTATTCGTTTGACCATTCTGGTGCGCATTTCGTTGTGTTGAACACCAACGACAACAAAGAATCTGCAGACAACCCGGAGCAGGGCGCGATCGGACGCGAACAGATGGAATGGGCAAAGCAAGATATTGCCGAAGCTCGTGAGAATGGCGCGAACTGGGTGGTTCTGGCCTACCATAAGCCGGTATATTCCGCGTCCTATCACGCCTTACAGGATGAAGATGTGCAGGTAACTCGTGAGGAGTTCGTGCAGCTTGCCGACGAATTGGGCGTCGACATCGTGATGCAGGGGCATGACCACAACCTCACCCGCACCAAATCGTTGGTCTATACACCGGACAACTTTGCATACGGTGAAGTCGAAGACACCGAAAAGAAAATAATCGACGGCGTCGAATACCACGTGAACCCAGAAGGCGTCACCTATGTCATCCCGAATAACTCCGGTACGAAGGCTTACGACGCGATTTACCAAAAGGGTGCAGAGCACGTCGCAAACGTACGCCCCAAGCTAGATTGGATGACCACAGACGATACCGACTACTGGAATAGTCTTTATGACGTAGCAGAACAGCCGGATGACTCGACAGAATTCGAAGACTCGCACACGAACTATCGGCAATCGCTGAAACAAAGCTTCGCGGTGTATACCGTCAGCGAGAATACCTTCAAGATTGATTTCTACCAGGTCGAAGGCGATCTCGATGGTGAACGCACCGTGAAATTGCGCGACTCATATGGCATCGCTAAAGAATAAATAGCTCGTCAACAAAGTCTCCAGGCGGCTTGGATCGTCGTTGCTCAACACTGCGCGCCGTAGCGCCCGGCATTACACGAACTGGCGAATGAGGGCAGCGAGGGCCACCACGACGATGATTCCTTTCAGCACCCGGTTGGAAAGTTTCTTCGCGATGCCGGCGCCGATAACTCCACCAAGTACACCGCCAAGCGCGAGGACTGCTACTCCGATCCACAGAACTTCCGAGCCGAAAAAAATAAAGGCGACCACATAGACCAGGGCAGCCGTGACGTTGACGATCATCGAAAGGAAGTTTTTCGCAGGATTAACGTCCTTAAATGAGCGGCCGGTACCGACGCCGAGGATCGCCATGTAGAGGATGCCTTGGGCGGCAGTGAAGAATCCCCCGTACATGGCTGCCAGACTCATCGGGGCGATCAAACCTGGTTTTCGATATGGCTCACCGACAACACTGTATAGTTCGGCATTTGGTTCGGCTGGTACTTGAGTCGTCTGCGTTTCCTTTTGCCAGCGAGACGCATACGAGACAATGCGTTGTTGGAAGATCACCAGTAACAACGCAAAGATAATCAAAATTGGGATAACAAAGTCGAGCGCCTGTGTGGAGGCACCGAGCAATAATATGGAGCCTAAGGCCGAAAACACAATCGTGGCGAGCGTCATTGGGACGAGGAATGAAATCTCTCGGCGTATCTCTCGGCGGAAGCCATAGACCGTACCGAAAGAAGCGAACATCATGCCGATAGTGTTGGTTCGTACTGCGACTCCAGGAGGAATGCCTAGTGCTAGGAGTACTGGGAGTGTGAGCAGAGAACCAGAGCCGACTGCGGAGTTAATAATGCCAGCGAGTATACCCATGATGAACAATAAAACTCCGGATATGGGTTCCACGGCGCCTCCATGCGGGAATAAATGATCAATAACCGGTTTGAGGTTACCGCATGCATGGTGTTCTGGCTAACTATTTGAACCAACTGTCACGGAGTGACGAGCACAAAGCGGCTATAAAAAGAGTATAGATAAACCGGATAATCACACGTAGACGCATAAAATAACCGCGTGGTCGTTTGCTACGCAGGTCTTGTGTTCGGCATAAAGCCTGACGATAGCCGCGCACACCCCCAAGAGACACGAAAAAGAGGGTGAACCCGAACAAACCGTGCACACGGCCTTAACGGGTCCACCCTCAAAACATGAAATTATTAAGTGTCGGCAGCAACCTACTCTCCCACACCCTCCCGAGTGCAGTACCATCAGCGCGACGCAGGCTTAGCTTCCGGGTTCGGAATGGGACCGGGCGTTTCCCTGC